>NZ_CP091851.1:4867500-5167500 GCF_022059845.1 Terrirubrum flagellatum
CTTCGGGGAAAATCAGGAGCTGGCGGCCCTTCGCCATCTCTTCGCGCGCCCGCTTCGTCGCGTGGTCGAGCGCGCGCGAACGGGCGCCGCGATCGATCGGAATCATTTCAGCCTTCTTCAGATACCAGCCGAGCAGCGGAAACCAGGTCAGCTCGCGCTTCAGGATGATCACGGGATCGGGCAGTCGCGCGAACAGCACGAAGGTTTCGAGAAAGGATTGGTGCTTCGCTGCAATGATCGCCGGGCCTTCCGGAATTTTTTCGGCGTTTCGGATCTCGACGCGCACGCCGGCGATGACGCGCAGCATCCACAGGCTCGTCGCCGTCCACCAGACGACGACTTGCTTGAACGCCGAGCGCGGCATGGCGAGCGTCGGCAACGCCGCGATCAGCCAGATCACGAGGTTCACATAGAAGACGACGTTGAAGAGGGCTGAACGCAGAAAGATCATACGGGGATATTCGAGCCTTTGTTAGCGCCGCGCCGCAGGCGTCGCATCGGCGTCGCGGATCGAGCCGGGAAACCATGCGCCGGGTTCCGGCTCAAGCCGCATGCGCGCGGCGGCGACGAGATATTTGGCGTATTCGTAGGCGAGAGTGCGCGACAGATTCATGTCGCTCCACCAGGCCGACGCGTCGACGCGGTCGCCGCCGACCGCATGCGGCGCGATTTTCACCTGCGGCATCGCATTGGCGAATTCCGCCAACGCGCGCGGCATGTGCGGCGCGCCGGTGACGAGCACCAGCGAGCGATAACCGTTGTGCTGCGCCCAGTCGCGCGCTTCGAGCGCGTTGCCGATGGTGTTGCGGGCGCGATAGCCGAGATCGAGGCAGCAGGAGACGATCGGGCGCAGTTGCGGATTGCGCGACAGCATATCTTCCGGCGTCGTCTTCTCGTTGACGCCGCTGACCAGAAGGCGGCGCTTGTGCTCAGGCCCGACGAGTTGCGCGCCGACGGCGATGCGATCGGCGCCGCCGGTGAGAACGACGACGCCGTCGCCTTCGCGCGCGATATTCGTCTCCAGTTTCGACACGCGCTCGGCGAAAGCGACAAAGCCGCCGGCGAGTCCGCCAATCAGAGCGGCTGTCGCGATGATGCGAAGCGTCATGTCAGCCCCGCGAGATGGCGCGCGACCGTGCGGCGCGAGATTTGCGCCGTCAGCGCGGCGACAAGCGCGGCGACCGCGGCGATCACGACCAGTCCCCAGAAACCGACGGAAAAGCCGCCGAACAGCGCCTCGATCTGATCGCCGCTCGGCGTCGCCTGCAGACGTCCGGCGACGAAACCAGCGGTCCAGAGGCAGACAATCGCCGCGAGCGCGCCGGCTGCGCCGCCCTCGAGCCCGAGGCGGAGAAAATGCCGGCCGAATTCGCGGCTGATATAGGCGTCCTCAGCGCCGATGAAATGCAGCACCTCGACGATGTCGCGGTTGGCGGCGACGGCGCCGCGCGTCGCAAAAGCCACTGCGAGCGCGGTCGCGACCAGCACTAGCGCGACGAGCGCGATGGCGACGATGACGACGGCGTTCGCCATCGCCGCGAGACGCCCGACCCAGAGCCGGTGATCGTCGAGCATTGCGGTCGGCACCGACGACGCGAGTTCGCGATTGAGCGCCGCGACATCGATGGCGCGGCCGGAGGCGAGTTTCACCACGATCAGTCGCGGCACCGGCAATTCGCCGAGATCGAGCCCCTTGCCGAGCCAGGGTTCGAGCAGCGCCTCCGCCTCGCGGCGCGTATAGGCGCGCGCTTCCGCAATTCCCGGCGCGGCGCGCGCGATCTCTGTGGCGCGCGCCACATCCGCTTCAATATCGCGGCCGCTGCGCGGCCTCACCTGAATCGTTGCTTCACGCGCGACGGAGGATGTCCATTGCGTCGAGGCCTCGGCGACGATCTGCGCCGCGCCGGCGGCGATCGCGGCGAGGAAGGTCATGATCGCGATGACGGTGACGAGCGCCCGGCCGGCGATGGAGCGCGCCGGCACCAGCGCGGCGCCGGGACCGAGCGAAGGCGCGTCGTCCGCCGGCGCCTCGTCAGGCGCGTTGTCGCTCGCAGTCTCAGTCGAAGACATGGAGATGTCCCTCGCCGAGCACCATGCGGCGCGCCTCGACCTGATCCATCAGGGTGAGATCGTGGGTCGCGATGACGACGGCCGTGCCGCTGCGATGCAGCTCGATGAACAGGCGAATCAGCCGCCGCGCCAGCGACGGGTCGACATTGCCGGTCGGCTCGTCCGCGAGCAGCAATTCCGGCCGGGTGATCAGGGCGCGGGCGATGGCGCAACGCTGTTTCTCGCCGCCCGAGAGCACAGGCGGCATGAGATGCATGCGGTCGCCGAGTCCGACCCAGCGCAGCAGTTCAACCACCTCCGGCCGGTAGCGGCTTTCCTCGACCCCTTTCACCCTGAGCGGCAGCGAGACGTTCTCATAGGCGGTGAGATGGTCGAGCAGCCGGAAATCCTGAAAAACGACCCCGGTGCGCCGGCGCAGGGCCGTGATGACGTCGCCCGACAGCCGCGACACATCGGCCCCGAACAGGCGGATGACGCCGCGCGTCGGCTTCAGCGACATGAGAATCAGTCGCAATAAGGTGGTTTTGCCAGCTCCGGAGGGTCCTGTGAGGAACTGGAAGGAGTGGGGAGCGATCGTAAACGACACGTCGTGCAGGATTTCGGACCCCATCCCGTAGCGCAGGCCGACATTGTCGAAGCTGACGATGGTCACGGGCGAATCGCTCGCGCGGCGAGGCATGGAAACGCTTCGTTAATCATAAGTCCGCCCAATGGGACGGGGCCGCGGCGCGCCGCGTCCCGATGCCTGATTCGCCATGCTCATCCTCTGCCCGTCCTGCGCAAGCTCTTACAACATTTCCGAGGCGAAGCTCGGCAAGGGCAGAACTGTCCGCTGCAAGAAGTGCCAGGCCTGCTGGTACGCCGCGCCGCCCGCCGAGCCTGACGCTTTCGACGCCGCGGTCGCGCCGATCAGCGATCTCGCGGACTCACTTGCTGACGTCGCGCCCGCGCCGATCGTCGACCGCGCCCTGGCTCAAACCGGAGAGGCGATCGCGGAGGCGCTCGATCCAGCCGAAGCCGCGCTTCAATCGCCGCTCGCCCGCGCGGACGCCGAAATGTCCGGAGACGCGGCCGCCCGCGAGATTGACGGCGAGGCCGTCTCGGGCGCGGCGCCCGATGTGAAGCCGCCGGAGGCCGTGAGCCGTCCGGTGGGACCGCCTTCGTTGGCGGCTCGTCTGGTCAGCCCGCTCGTCAGGTTGCCGTTGTCGTTCCGGCGCAAGACGCCGGCCGCCAAGGCTCCCGCGGGGGGCGCGCCAGCCTCGTCCCGCCGCTCGCTGGCGATGGCTGCGCTTCCCTACGCGGCTTTCGGCCTCTCCTGCGCCGGCGTGGTCGCGCTGGCCGCCCAGGGGCCGATCAGCGCGGCGTCGCCCGCCGCCGGAAAGCTCTATGCGGCGCTTGGCCTCGGCGCCGGCTCCAGCCCGCTTGCGATCGTCAATCTCATCTCGGAAATCAGCCCGGGAGACGGCGGCGACGTGCTGGTGGTGCAGGGCGAGCTGGTCAGCCGCGCCATGCGCACGCTGCCTCTGCCGACGCTCAAGGTGGTGGTGCGTGACGAGCACGGCGTCGAGCTTTATGCATGGCCGGCGCAGAGCCTGAAGCTGGCGCTCGAACCTGGCGAACGCACGGTCTTCCGCGCCCGTCTTGCCTCGCCGCCGCCGAACGGGCGATCCGTGCAGGTGAAGTTCGAGAGCGAGCCCGGCGATGCGCATTCGCCGAGGACTTCATGACCGCCGCTCCGCGCATTCGCACCCTGTTCGACGAAAACCAGATCGCGCGCCGCATCGACGAGATCGCGCGCCAGATCGCGACCACCGATCCGCGCGATCTCCTGGTTGTCGCCGTGCTCAAGGGCAGCTTCATGTTCGCGGCTGATTTGATCCGCGCGCTGCATCGCGCCGGCCTCGCGCCGCATGTCGAATTCACCCATCTCTCGAGCTACCGCACGGCGACCGTGTCGTCGGGCCAGGTGACGATCCTGAAGGACGTCGACTCCGACGTGCGCGGCCGCGACGTGCTGCTCGTCGACGATATTCTGGAATCTGGGCGCACGCTCGCCTTCGCCAAGGACCTTCTTGCGGCGCGCGGCGCGCGCAAGGTCGCGACCTGCGTGCTGCTGGAGAAGCCGGGCAAGCGCGCCGTGCGCGTCAACCCTGACTATGTCGGCTTCACCTGTCCTGATTTGTTCGTCGTTGGTTACGGCATGGATGTCGCTCACGCCTATCGCCAGCTTCCCTTTGTCGGCGTGGTTGAACATGGCGCCGACGACAATCAGGGCGAACTGACTTTCAATGGCTAGAATTCTCGTCGTCGAGGACGAAGAGGCGGTGCGCGACTTCTGCCGTCGCGCGCTTGAACTCGACAACCATATGACCGTCGGCGCGGCCGATGGCGGCGAAGGCCTCGATGTCCTGCAGATGGAAGCGGGCGCGATCGATCTGCTTCTCACCGATATCCGCATGCCCGTGATGGATGGGATCGCGTTGGCGCTCGCCGCAGCGCGCGACTTCCCCAAGATGCCGATCCTGCTGATGACCGGCTACGCCGATCAGCGCGAGCGCGCGAGGAATCTGGAATCGCTCGTGCGCGATGTTCTGGTGAAGCCCTTTACGCTGGCGCATCTGCGCGAGATCGTGGGCAAGGCGCTCAAGAAAGACTGAACCTGCGCGTCAGGCCGCCGAGCCCTGATTGAGGATCACAATCCCGATATTGAGAAGCGACGTGAACGCGACCCAGATGATGTAGGGCGCGAGTAGCAGCGTCGCGAGCGTGTCGATCTCGATGAAGGCGTAGATGGTCGCGGCGACGAAGCCGAGCAGCGCGATGATGACGACGAGTCCCGACGCCGGATTCTCGAGACCGAAGAAGATCACCGACCACATCGCGCTGAGCAGAATCTGCGCCGCGAACATGCAGATGGCGAAAGCGCGCCGCGCCGTCGGCGGCGATGTCAGCACGCGCCAGAACGCATAGGCCATCAGCGCATAGAGAATCGTCCAGACCGGACCGAACGCCCAGTTCGGCGGCGTGAAGGGCGGCTTGATCAGCGAAGCGTACCAGGGCGCGAGGCTGGAGGCCGTTGCGAGCGAACCAATCAGGGAAGCGGCGGCCGCCGGCGCAACCGCCAGGAACGCCGGCAGCCAGGGCGACCTCGCCTTTTCGTTTCCCCGATGTCTCGCACCGCCCATCTCGGCTCCAACCTCGCTGACGATCAAACAATCGCTCGAATGCGTTGTTCCGCGCCTGGCGTATGCGCCCCGCGTCTGGCGCATGAGTTGGCCGGCGGCGGGGGCCCTTGCCCGGTTTCTTCGTTGCGATACGGGTTCGGCAGGAGACCGGACCATGAGCGACAAGCCGAACTGGAGCCGCCGCACTCTCGCCGCGCAGGCGATGGGCAGCCACGACGCGACGACGGGGGCCATCGTGCCGCCGATCCATGTGGCGACGACCTATCTGCGCGATCCTGATAACGAATACAGATCGGGCTTCATCTATGGCCGGCCTGATAATCAGACCGTGCGCGAGGCGGAAGCGGTCGTCGCCATGCTGGAGGACGCGGAAGCCGCGCTGCTTCTGAGCTCGGGCATGTCGGCGGCCACATCGGTGTTCCTTGCGCTCGCGCCCGGCGATCACATCATCGCGCCCGAAGTCATGTATTGGGGCCTGCGCAAATGGCTGCAGACGGATGGCGTGCATTGGGGCCTTTCCGTCAGCTTCGTCGACATGAGCGATCTCAAGGCGACGCGCGCCGCGATACGTCCCGGCAAGACCAGGCTGATCTGGGCCGAGACGCCGTCGAATCCGACCTGGAGCATCAGCGACATCGCCGCCCTAGCGGAGATCGCGAGACAGGCGGGCGCGCGGCTCGCGGTCGATTCGACCGTGGCGACGCCGGTCTTCTCGCGGCCGCTGACGCTGGGCGCCGACATCGTCATGCATGCGGCGACGAAAGCGCTCAACGGCCATTCCGACGTGATCGCCGGCGCGCTGGCGACGGCGCGCAAGGACGAGTTCTGGGCCCGCATCGAGACCAACAGACGGATGCTCGGTTGCATCCTCGGCCCGTTCGAGGCCTATCTGCTGATGCGCGGCATGCGCACGCTCGATCTCAGGGTTCGCGCCGCGTCTGCGACGGCGTTCGATCTGGCCCAGCGCTTCGCCAATCACCCTGACGTGAGCGAGGTGCTCTATCCCGGCCTCGAATCCCATCCCGGCCATGCGATCGCGGCCCGGCAGATGAAGGGGGGTTTCGGCCATATGCTGTCGATTCGCGTCCGCGGTGGCGAAGCTGCGGCGATCGACTCAGCCGCCCGCATCAGATTGTGGAAGCGGGCGACCTCGCTCGGCGGCGTCGAGAGCCTGATCGAACACCGCGCCTCGATCGAGGGGCCGGGATCGCCCTGCCCGCCAGACCTTCTGCGTCTGTCCGCCGGCATCGAGGACGCCGACGATCTCTACGCCGATCTCGACCGCGCGCTGCGTCAGGCGCATGGCGGCTGAGGGCTCTCTTCGACGGCTTTCGGCGAGGTAACCACGCCGTCCAATCGGCGCGGCGCGGAAGCTTGTGGCGAAGCGGCCCGCTCGCTACATCACCTGCGCAACAGGGACCCCTCCATGCGCGCGATTCTCGACGTCGTCCTCATCGTCCTGCAGATCTATAGCTGGGTGGTGATCGCGGCCGTGGTGTTGAGCTGGCTCGTCGCCTTCAACATCATCAACATGCGCAACGAGATCGTCAGGGCGATCGCGAATGGCGTCTATCAGCTGACCGAGCCGCTGCTCGGACCGATCCGGCGATTCATGCCCAATCTCGGCGGCCTCGACCTGTCGCCGCTGATCCTGCTGCTCGGCGTGTTCCTCGTGCAGCGGATCATCGTCTATTACATCTATCCCAACGTGTTCTGACATGGTTGACGCCGTCCGTCCGTGGCGCGTGGACGGCGAGCATCTCCTGCTTCAGGTGCGCGCGACGCCACGCGGCGGGCGCGACGCGATCGATGGAATCGATCGCCTTGCCGACGAAAGACCGGTGCTGCGCGTCAGGCTGAAAGCCGCGCCCGTCGATGGCGAAGCGAATGAGGGGCTGCGGCGCTTTCTCGCCAAGGCGCTTGGCGTTCCCTTTCGCGATGTCGAGATTGCAAGCGGCGCTTCGTCGCGCGTGAAGATGCTTCGCCTTCCCGCGGCCGTCGCTGCATCGCTGGAACGTCTGGTGGCATGAGCATGCGTCGCCTGTTCATCGCCATCGCTCTTCTGCTTTCCGGCTTTTCGCCGGCGCTCGCCGAACCAAGTTGCGGCGGCGTCGATCTTCTCGCGCGCATGAAAAACGCTGATCCCGCGCGTTACGAAAAATTGGCGGTGGAAGCGAAAGCGACGCCGTTTGGCGCGGCTCGCCTGTTCAGGATCTCAAAGGGCTCGGCGCAGCCTTCCTATCTCTTCGGCACGGCGCATGTGTCGGATTCGCGCGGGCTCGCCTGGGTCGATGAAATCGCGCCGCTTCTCGAAGGCGCCGTGACGCTTGCGATCGAGAACAACGACCTCAATCCCAAAGCGCCGAATCCCGGCGCGCTGATGAAATTCGCCGCGATGATGGTGGCGAAGCCGGACGAGCTGCTGGAGCAGACTCTCGGCGCTGACGAATTGCAGACGCTCGCGAAGGCGGCCGCGCCCAAGCTTTCGCTGTCGCCTGAGGCAACGGTGCGGCTGCGGCCCTGGCCGCTGATCATGGCGCTGGGATCACCGCTCTGCGAGAGCCTGCGTGCGAAGACGAGCAATGTCGTGGATTACGAGATCGCGGCGCGGGCGCAGGCGAAGGGTCTGCCGGTCGTCGGCCTCGAGACGGTTGATGAGACGCTGGAATCGATCATGGCGCCGTCGCGTGACACGCAGATCGATATTCTGCGCTCTTCTCTCGCAAGCTATGGCGAGATCGAGAGCGTGTTCGAGACGGTGATCCGCCTGCTGGATCGCGGCGAGACGGGACTGCTTGCCGCTTACGCCCGCGACGAGGGGCTGCGCACGCTGCGCGATCCGCGCAACTGGGACATCTTCATGTCGTCCTTCGTCGATGACCGCAACAGGACGATGTTCAGGGTTGCGCTTCCCTTGGTCGAGCGCGGCGGCGCCTTCATCGCCGTGGGCGCGCTGCATCTGCCGGGCGAGAAGGGCCTCGTGAAGATGTTCGCCGACGCCGGCTACAGGATCGAGCCGATCATCCTGCCACGGACGACGAAAGACGAGTGAAGCGCGCCGTTGCGCGCTGCGAAATTGCGCGCAAAATGGAGCAGCGCCTGAGGCTCCGATGTCGAAAACCAACGCCGGTCATTTCTTCGAGGATTTCGCGCTCGGCCAGACGATCCGCCACGCCACGCCGCGCACGGTGACGGCCGGCGACGTCGCGCTCTATCAGGCGCTCTATGGCGGGCGCTTCGCCGTGCAATCGTCCAGCAGTTTCGCCGCCCAGCTCAATCATCATGTGGCGCCGGTCGATGATCTGCTCATCTTCCACATCGTGTTCGGCAAGAGCGTGCCCGACATCTCCCTCAACGCCGTCGCCAATCTCGGCTACGCCGACGGGCGCTTCCTCAGACCCGTCTATCCCGGCGATACCTTGTGGGCGGCCAGCGAGGTGATCGGGCTGAAAGAGAATTCCAGCGGCAAGACCGGCGCCGTCTATGTGCGCACCAGGGGCTTCAAGCCCAACGGCGAGCCGGTGCTGACCTATGCGCGCTGGGTGATGGTGAACAAGCGCGATCCGCAGGCGAAGCCAAAGGACGAACTCGTTCCCGATCTTCCCGCGCGCGTCGACCCCGCGCAACTCGGCGCGGCCTGCCCGACCTTCAATCCCGTGCATTACAGCAATGGATTCGCGGGCTCGCCGCATCGCTTCGGCGATTATGAGGTCGGCGAGAAGATCGACCATGTCGACGGCATGACCGTCGAGGAGGCCGAGCATCAGATGGCGACGCGCCTCTACCAGAACACGGCGCGGGTGCATTTCGATCAGATGGCGCAGGCGCAGAGCCGCTTCGGCCGCAGGCTGATCTATGGCGGCCATGTGATTTCGCTGGCGCGCGCGCTGTCCTTCAACGGGCTCGGCAATGCGTTTCATGTCGCGGCGATCAATGGCGGCCGGCATGTCGCGCCCCTGTTCGCCGGCGGCACTGTTTATGCCTGGAGCGAAATTCTGGAGAAAGCGGAATTGCCTGACCGCGACGATGTCGGCGCGCTGCGCATCCGCACGATCGCGACAAAGGACAAGCCGTGCAGCGAGTTTCCATTCAAGGACGGCGAGGGAAAATATGATCCCGCCGTCATTCTCGATTTCGACTATTGGGCGCTGCTGCCGCGATAGGCGTGGCGATCAATCGAAATCAGGCGAATAGTCAGTCAGCACAAGCGGCCTGTCTTCGATCGCGCCCACCATGAGTCCGTGCTCGGCGTGGGTGACGCGCTTGATCTCGGTCCACTCCGCGTCAGCCATGAAGGCCGTCCATTGCGTCTTCATCGTCGCCTCGTCAGGCCAGCGCAGGAGATAGACGAATTCCGTGCGCTCCGGCCGCTTCGCCTCCCACATCGCGACGATGTCGAAGCCGTAGGTCTTCATGATGCGCCGGGCGTGATCGCGAAAGCGCGCATGGAACGCCGCTTTGTTTGTCTCAAAAATTTCGTAGATGCGAAGCTGATGGATCATGGCCGGCCTCTCTCGTTCGCGAGATAGGCGCCGGCCGTCTGCGTCTCAAGGCCCGCGATCGTGCGGATCGTCTCCCGGTTTGAATTTCGCTTATGAGTGAAGTTAAAGCTCGATGCGAACGATGGACGGATCAGCCATGCTGGAAGAATTCGGCGCCGAGATATGGACAGCGGCCGGGTCCGACGTGACGGCGGCGTTGGGATTTCATTACCCCACGCGCATGGCTGTCATCAGACTGACAAATGGCGACCTTTTCATCTGGTCGCCGATCGCGCTGACCGACAGGCTTCGCGAGGAGGTCGATTCCCTCGGGCGTGTCCGTCATCTCGTTGCGCCCAATTCGCTGCACCATCTGTTCATCGGCGATTGGAAGCGCGCCTATCCCGACGCGTATCTCTACGCTGCGCCGGGGCTGCGGGAGAAGCGCAGGGATATCGACTTCGATCATGATCTCGCAAATGCGCCTCCACCTCTTTGGCTGGGGCAGATCGATCAAGCGCTTATTCCGGGAAACGTCATCACAACCGAGATTGTCTTTTTCCATGCGAAGAGCGGCTCCGTGCTTTTCACCGATCTCCTGCAACAGCTCCCTCCAAACTGGTTTTCCGGCTGGCGAGCGGTGATTGCGAAATGGGATCTGATGGTCGCATCCGAACCATCGGTTCCTCGAAAATTCCGTCTGGCGTTCACCGACCGGAACGCGGCGCGTGCGGCGATTCGACAAGTGCTTTCGTGGCCCGCGGAAAAAGTGCTGATGGCGCACGGAGCTCCCGTCAGCGAAGGCGCCGGGGCGCTGCTGCGGCGCGCGTTTCGCTGGCTCAACATAGACTAAGCGCTTCGATCGTCGGGCAGCATGCGGCTACAGCCGAGAGCCGACCTTTAAACTCGGGCGCGCTAACCGACGCGCGCCCGCGCCTCGCCCAATCCTTCGATGGCGAACACGATGTCGACGCCAGGAGGCGGATCGAAGGTCGGGATGAGGCTGCCGGTGATGATGATCATGCCCGCCTTCATCGGGCGGCCGCGCTTCGCCGCGAGATTGGCGACCCAGGCGAGCGCGCTGAAGGGATCATCGGGCCTGCCGTGACCTTGCTTCTTGCCGTTGAAGGTCAGCACGCCTTCAACGTCGCCCGCGCCGCGCGCGGGATCGAACGGCCGCCACGCGCCATGAACGACGCCGCCATTCCAGGCGTTGTCGGCGATCAGCGATGTCGCCTTTGTATCGCGATAGTCGGCGTGGCGATCCTCGATCAGCTCGAAGGCCGGCGCGATCCCGCCGACCGCGGCCATGGCTTCCTCGATCGAGACCTCGCGAGGGGGCAGGTCGCGGGCGAGCTTCACGGCGATCTCGCATTCGAGGCGGAGATTGACGTAAGGGGCGCGATCGATTGTGGCGGGCGAGGAATAGATGCGCGACTGGAAGATCGCGCCGCCGCAGGGATGGTCGATCCCCATCAGCGCCTGCATGACCTTGGTGGTGGTCGCGATCTTCAGGCCGCCAATCGGCCCGAGCGAAGGCTGGGCCAGACGATGGAAGGCTTCCTGAACGTCATAGGCTTCGTCGACCGAAGCCGGCGCGAGGTCGCCGGAGAGATTTGCGAATCGTTCGCGATTGCGATGGGCGCGCCAGATCTGTTCCGCGGCGCGCTCGGCCTGCACGGCCTTCACTCCGCCGCGCGCTGCTCCACCGGCTTGTCGCCGGGCTTCAATTCCACCACCGTCAGGTCGAGCTTGCCGCCGGGGCCGCCGGTGCGGCGCGCCTGATCGATCAGCGCGTCGATTTCCTTCAGCCGCGCCTGGGCCTGCTCGCGCAGGGTCTTGTAAGTCTTCTGCCGCTGGCCGAGCCGGTCGACCGCCGCGCCGCGCAGGGCCGCCACGGGAAGATCGGCCAGCGCCCGGGCGCCGTCCGTGTTTCCGCCATTGCGGGCGATCCAGCCATCCACCTTCTCGGCGGCGGCGACAGCCTTATCGATGCCGGCGGCGAGCGCGGCCGCGACGGCCTTGAGAGCGCCGATGCGCTCCTCGGGGGTGGCCTCCGGCGGCGTCAGCATGGCGTGGCGGCGGAGCGTGTCGAGAATCACCTGTCCCTGGCGGAAATGCGCGCTGACCGCGGCGATCAGCGAGGTCGGCATCAGCGAGAGATCGCGCATAATGACGCCATCATAGACGAAGGGAGCCTCGGCGATCGTCTGGAAGCGCAGCGCCTGCGGCGCATTGGCGGAGGCGCGGCTGGCGATCAGCCCGACATCCTCGGTGAACAGCGCTTTGGCGTAGGCCTCGATATCGGCGGTGATCTCGGCTGCGGCCGCGGTCGAAACGTCGAGCGCCTGGGTGTCCGGCTTCTGGGGAGCGGCGGGAACGGTCGCCGGACGCGCGCGCGAGCCGACCAGCAGTTTCCGCAGGTAAAGCGCGACGATCAGGATGACCAGACCGGCGAGCAGCGCCTCCCAATTGTCGCGCGCCCAGGGGAGGAAGCGTTCACTCAGCGCGTTGATGTCGAAATTCATCGATCTGTCCTGCCCGAATCGAAGAAGGTCGTTTTACCGCAATTTGCGCCGGGAACACGGCGATCCCTTGCATATCAGCGGCTGCCGTTATCGCAATCGCGCCTTGCGCGCAAAGCCGGCGCAGCGCCTTGGCGTCGCAGGCTGTTGCGAGGCTGCGTCCGCCGGGGATCGGACCCTTCCTTCGCCGCATTGCGAAAGGATCAGGACTTCGCTAGGTGAGCCTTGGTTTTTCGACTGGTTCCAAACAGGTGACGGATGGCTGAGACGCCTGCCGCGCGGCCCCTCTCCCCCCATCTCCAAATCTATCGCTGGACCTGGACGATGGCGATGTCGATCGCCCATCGCGCCACGGGCTGCGCGCTCTATGGCGGAACCCTGCTGCTGGCGATCTGGCTGATCGCCGCTGCGTCCGGCGAGCGCGGCTTCGCCTGGGCGCAATGGCTGGCGGGAAGCCCGCTCGGGCTGCTCGTGCTGTTCGGCTACACCTACACTCTGTTCCATCACATGGTCGGCGGCGTCAGGCATTTCATCTGGGACATGGGCCACGGTTTTGAACCGCAGGAGCGGATGAATCTGGCGCGCATGACGCCGTTCGTCGCCGGCGCGCTGACGATCATCGCCTGGATCATCGGTTTCGCGGTTCGCTGAGGGGATATCAATGGCCAGCGTCGACTACCGCATTCAAACGCCGCTCGCGAAGGTGCGCGGCCTCGGCTCGGCGAAATCAGGCACCGAGCATTTCTGGCTGCAGCGCCTCACCGCCGTCGCCAACCTCGTTCTCGCCTTCGCCTTCATCGCCATCGTGATCGCGCTCGCCGGCAAGGATTATGCGTCGGCGCGCGCGCTCATCGGCCATCCGCTCGTCGCCATGCTGCTCGCCTTGTTCGTGATCTCCGGCTGCATCCACATGCGCATCGGCATGCAGGTGGTGATCGAGGATTACGTGCATGGAACGGCGAAGATCGTCGCTGTGCTGGCGAATACGTTCTTCTCGATCATCGTCGGCGCGGCGTCGCTGTTCGCGATCATCAAGCTCGCCTTCGGCGGGTGACATCATCTGGAAAGCGCGCTCGCCGAAACATCGGCTGAGGCGCGGAAGAGGCCCAAATGGCGGAACTGAACGGCAAGGCGAACGGCTCAGGCCCGGCGCAGAACGGCAAGGCCTATCCGATCACCGATCACACCTATGACGTTGTGATCGTCGGGGCCGGCGGCGCGGGATTGCGCGCCGTGGTCGGCTGCGCCCAAGCCGGACTGCGCACCGCCTGCATCACCAAGGTGTTTCCGACCCGCTCGCACACCGTCGCAGCCCAGGGCGGCGTCGCCGCGGCGCTCGCCAACATGGGCGAGGATAACTGGAAGTGGCACATGTACGACACCGTGAAGGGGTCGGACTGGCTCGGCGATCAGGATTCGATCGAATATCTCTGCCGCAACGCGCCGGCCGCCGTGTACGAGCTCGAGCATTGGGGCGTGCCCTTCTCGCGCACAACCGACGGCAAGATCTATCAGCGTCCGTTCGGCGGCATGACCACAGATTACGGCAAGGGCCCGCCGGCGCAGCGCACCTGCGCCGCTGCCGATCGTACTGGTCATGCTATCCTGCACACGCTCTACGGCCAGGCGCTGCGCAACTCGGCTGAATTCTTCATCGAATATTTCGCCATCGACCTGATCATGGATCAGGAAGGCCGCTGCCGCGGCGTGGTCGCGCTCAAGCTCGATGACGGCACGCTGCATCGCTTCCGCGCCAACATGTCGATTCTCGCGACGGGCGGTTATGGCCGCGCCTATTTCTCCGCGACGTCGGCGCACACCTGCACAGGCGATGGCGGCGGCATGGCGTTGCGCGCGGGATTGCCGCTGCAGGACATGGAATTCGTGCAATTCCATCCGACCGGAATTTACGGCGCAGGCTGCCTCATCACCGAGGGCGCGCGCGGCGAGGGCGGCTATCTCACCAATTCGGAAGGCGAGCGCTTCATGGAGCGCTACGCGCCTTCAGTGAAGGACCTCGCGCCCCGCGACATGGTTTCGCGCGCGATGACGATGGAGATCCGCGAAGGCCGCGGCGTCGGCAAGGGCAAGGATCACATCAATCTTCATCTCGATCATCTCGATCCGAAGATTCTGCATGCGCGCCTGCCGGGCATTTCGGAATCGGCGAAGATTTTCGCCGGCGTCGACGTGACCAAGGAGCCGATCCCGGTGCTGCCGACCGTCCACTACAATATGGGCGGCGTGCAGACGAATTATCACGGCGAAGTGCTGACCAAGAAGGGCGAAGACCCCGACGTGATCGTGCCCGGCCTGATGGCGATCGGCGAAGCGGCCTGCGTCTCGGTGCATGGCGCGAATCGCTTGGGCTCGAACTCGCTGATCGATCTCGTGGTGTTCGGCCGCGCCGCCGGGCAGCGCTGCGCGGAACTGCTTGAAGCCGGCGAAAAGCAGGCGCCGTTGCCAGCCGATTCAGCCGATCTCGCGCTGTCGCGGCTCGATCATTTCCGCCATGCGAATGGCGGCACGGGCACGGCGGAGCTCAGGCTCGACATGCAGAAGACGATGCAGGAGGACTGCGCCGTCTATCGCACCGGTGAAACGCTGGAGAGCGGCCACAAGCGCATCCATGAAGTCTGGAAGGGCAAGGACGACATCCGCGTCACCGACCGTTCGCTGATCTGGAATTCCGATCTCATCGAGACGCTCGAATTCGACAATCTCATCGTGCAGGCGGTGGTGACGATGGACTCCGCGCTCAACCGCACGGAATCGCGTGGGGCCCATGCGCGCGAGGATTACAAGGATCGCAACGACAAGGACTGGATGAAGCACACGCTCGCCTGGGTCGATGAAGAAAAGAAGAACTGCGTCATCGATTTCCGTCCGGTGCATATGAACACCATGACGAACGAGGTGGAGACGATCCCGCCGAAGGCGCGGGTCTACTGAGAAGGCCGTGATGGCGAAACTTTCGCTGTCCCGGCTCGTTAGCATCTTCGTGATGACGATCTTTTCGGTCGCTTCCGGTCATGTTGCGCTGGCGCAGACGCCGGGCGGCTCCGCCGCTGATCTCTCGACCTGTCGGGCCGGCGATCTCGGCGGCTATATCGGGCTGCCTTACAAGCGCCTGCAGAAAATCCGGCCGGATGCGCGTTTCGTCTGCGACGGCTGTCCCATGACGATGGATTTCCGCGCCGATCGGCTCACCGTCACCTATGATCGGCGCACGCGGCGCATCAAGTCGCTGCGCTGCGTCTGAGCCGCGCGTTTCCGTGCCGTTCAGATTCAACGACGCGTTGAAACGCCACGCCGACATGCCGTTCTCGGACGCGCCGATGGGCGCCTTCGCGCCAACGACGGCGCAGCGCGCGATCATCGAGACGTCGCGCCGCGCGGGCCTCGGCAACGGCCATCTGCGCAAACACGGCGCCGGCGCGCTGCTGGCGCTCAGGCCGGCGCCCGTCGATTATGATTATTTCGGCCTGACGCTGCGCTTCTATCCCGCGCTCTGCGGCAGCGCCCGGCATATGCTGATGTCGCCGTCATGGTCGGAGCGCAAGGAGCGCGCCTTCATGCTGGAACGCACGCCCGACGATGGTGTGTTCGTCGATATCGGCGTCAATGTCGGTTTCTTCCTGTTCTATGTCGCGGCGAAACGGCCGCGCGCCACGGTGCTCGGTTTCGAGCCGGCGCCGAAATATCACGCGCTCGACAGCTTCAACATCGCGCAGAACAAGCTTGCGAATGTGCATCTGTTCAACGCCGCGGTCGCTGACAAGGCCGGCGTCGCGCATTTCAATCTTGAAGGCGAAAGCCTCGCCCATGGTTCGGGCGCGATCGAAGTCGCCACCATCCCGCTGATCGATGCGCTCAGGGAGCGCGCCGTGACGCGCATCGATTGCCTCAAGATCGATGTCGAAGGCGTCGAGGACAAGGCGCTTGCGCCGTTCTTCCGCGAGGCCGACCGTTCGCTCTGGCCGAAGGCCGTCATCATCGAGGATGGCAGCGCCTATTGGGAAGAGGACGTGCTCGCCTTCATGCTCGCCAGCGGCTATCGCGAGGCGTGGCGCTCCCGTCTTAACGTCGCGCTGGTCCTCTCCGACTGATCCCGCTCGGCCGCCCGATTGCGGCTTTTCCGAAGCTTGATTCCGACTACGCCGAAATTCGCCTGACATTTCCCGCTGTGATTCCCGGGATAAGCGCCGATCGCGCCCCGTTTCCGCCCGGCCCGCCGCGATCTCATATCGCCTCCGTTCATGGGGGATTTCAGATGATCATGATTGAAACCGCGACGCCGGGCCGCCTGATGCGCAGCCCGGGCGTCAAATTCTTTGCGCTCGGCTTTCTCGCAGTGCTGATCCTGATTCCCCTGCTGTTTGTCGAGCAGTTGCAACGCGAACGATCGACGCGGGCAGGCGAAGCGATTCGCGAAGTGATGCAGAGCTGGGGCGCCGACCAGACGGTCGCCGGCCCCTATCTCGTCCTGCCCTATCTCGCGGAAGGTGCGGGCGGCTCCGCTCCGCAACGCCGCGTCGCTGCTTTCCTTCCCGAACAGCTCAAGGTCGCCGGCCGCGCCGATGCGCAGACCTTGCGACGCTCGATCTTCGACGTCGCCGTCTATCGCGGAAAACTTGATCTCAAGGCGCATTTCAAACCGCTCTCGATCAAAGACGTCGATGCGCAGGCGCTGCAGCCCTTGTGGGAGGAAGCGACGCTGGTGCTGCAGATCTCCGATGTGCGTGGAATCAAGAATCGCGCCGTCGCGAAAATCGGCGGCGACGAGATCGCGTTCCTGCCGACGATCGGTCCCGTGACGCCGCCTCCGGCGCCCGTCGGCGTTCACGCGCCGCTGCGCTCGATCGATGTCTCCAAGGGGTTTGACGTCGATGTCGCGCTTGATCTCAACGGCTCGCGCGCTCTTTCAATCTCGCCGCTCGGCGGACAGAGCGACATCGCGCTGCAATCGAACTGGCGACATCCAAGCTTTTCGGGCGCGCAACTGCCGGATGACCGCAATGTGAGTGATGAAGGGTTCTCCGCGGCGTGGCGGATCGGCCTTCTCTCGCGCAGCCTCAACCAGGCGTTCCAGCTCAGGCCCGGCGCCATGTCGGAAAGCGCGTTCGCCGTGAACGCCGTCAGCGTGCGGTTCTATCAGCCCGTCGACATCTATCAGATGGCGGCGCGGGCGACGAAATATGGCGTGCTGTTCGTCGGCGCGGTGTTTCTCGTCGTCTTCGCGCTGGAGATGCTGTCGCAGAGCCATCTCCACGTCGCGCAATATGCCATGGTGGGGCTGGCTTTGGCGTTGTTCTATGTGCTCCTGCTCTCCTACGCCGAGCATATCGGCTTCACGCGCGCCTATCTCGTCTCCGCCGGCGCGACGGTGGCGCTCGTCTCGGGCTATGTCGGGCTCTGCCTGCAGAGCCTCTGGCGCGGAGTTGTGTTGGCGGCCGCGCTCGGCGTCGCTTACGGCCTCGTTTTCCTGCTGCTGCGCTCCGAGGATTACGCATTGCTGGCGGGCGCGACGGCCGGCTTCGTCGGGCTGGCCTTGCTGATGCTGGCCACGCTCAGGATCGACTGGTCGGGCGCCGCGATCAGGGGCGAAGCCGCTCTGCAGGAGCCGCAACCTTCATGACCGAAAGTCGCGGGCGGCGGGGCTTCCTGCCGCCCGCCCCAGACGTTATGGAGGTTCCAAAGACCAACGCCGGATCGCTCTCCTCCATGGCCGAATTCGCCCTTCCCAAGAATTCCCGCGTCACCGAAGGCAAGTCCTGGCCGAAGCCGGCCGGCGCGAAGACCACCACGGAATTCCGCGTCTATCGCTGGAACCCTGACGACGGCGCCAATCCGCGCATCGACACCTATCACGTCGATCGCGACGACTGCGGCCCGATGGTGCTCGACGCGCTGATCTACATCAAGAACAAGGTCGATCCGACGCTGACCTTCCGCCGTTCCTGCCGCGAGGGCATTTGCGGCTCCTGCGCCATGAATATCGGCGGCGCGAACGGCCTCGCCTGCACCAAGGGCATCGATGAATGCGCCAGCAAGGGCCGCGTCTCGATCTATCCCTTGCCGCACATGCCTGTCGTGAAGGACCTGGTGCCGGATCTCACCCGCTTCTACGCCCAGCACGCCTCGATTGAGCCCTGGCTGCAGACCTCGACGCCGCAGCCGGAAAAGGAATGGCGTCAGGCGCCGGAGGATCGCGACCGGCTCGACGGGCTCTATGAGTGCATTCTGTGCGCCTGCTGCTCGACCTCCTGTCCGAGCTACTGGTGGAACGGCGATCGCTATCTCGGCCCGGCGGCGCTGCTGCAGGCCTATCGCTGGCTGATCGATTCGCGCGACGAATCGACGGGCGAACGGCTCGATGCGCTGGAGGACCCGTTCCGCCTCTATCGCTGCCACACGATCATGAATTGCGCCAACGCCTGCCCGAAGGGGCTCAATCCGGCCAAGGCGATCGCCGAAATCAAGAAGATGATGGTGACGCGGCAGCTTTGATTCACCGCGCTCTCGTTTCCACATATTCCGGATGTCATCGCCGGGCTTGACCCGGCGATCCAGGATGATTTCGATCCCTTCGACTGGATGCCCGGGTCAAGCCCGGGCATGACATTTTTGGGGCGGGCGAAAAGAGGCGCGCAATGACCACCGACAATCCGCTTCTCCAGCGTTGGACCACGTCGTTCGAGGCGCCGCCTTTCGAATCCATCAATACGGAGCATTTTGCGCCCGCTTTCGACGCCGCGCTGCGCGAGCATGATTCCGAAATCGACGCGATCGCGCGCAACGCCGAGCCTTCGACCTTCTCCAACACCATGGATGCGCTGGAGCGCAGCGGCCATGCGCTCGACAAGACGGCGAGCGTC
Source organism: Terrirubrum flagellatum (assembly GCF_022059845.1). GTDB lineage: Bacteria > Pseudomonadota > Alphaproteobacteria > Rhizobiales > Beijerinckiaceae > Terrirubrum > Terrirubrum flagellatum. The sequence continues at coordinate 4,886,640 of NZ_CP091851.1, forward strand.
TTCTTCAACCTGACGAGCGCCCACACCAACGAGGCGATGCAGGCGATCGAGCGCGACATGGCGCCGAAGCTCGCGGCGCACTGGAGCGCCATCTCCATGCGCGCCGATCTGTTCGCGCGCGTCGATGATCTCTTCATGCGCCGCGGAGCGCTCGGGCTGACAACGGAGCAGATGCGCGCGCTGGAGAAATCCCATCGCGGCTTCGTGCGCTCCGGCGCCAGGCTCGACGAGGCGGGGAAGAAGCGCATGGCCGAGATCGTGCAGAAACTCGCCGAGCTCGGCACGCGCTTCTCGCAGAATGTGTTGAAAGACGAGAGCTCCTGGACGCTGTCGCTGAAGGCGCCCGACGATCTCGCGGGCCTTTCCGAAGCGCAGATCGCGGCTGCGGCGCAGGCGGGGAATGATCGCGGCAAGCCGGGCGAACATCTCATTACGCTCTCGCGCTCGTCGGTCGAGCCGTTCCTGCAATTCTCGACGCGGCGCGACCTGCGCGAACAGGCGTTCCGCGCCTGGACATCGCGCGGGCAGAATGGCGGCGAAACCGATAATCGCGCCATCGTGGCGGAGATGCTGGCGCTGCGCGCCGAGCGCGCGAAGCTGCTGGGATTTCCGACCTTCGCGCATTTCAAGCTCGACAACACCATGGCGAAAATTCCGGACGCGGTGCGCGATCTGCTTGAGCAGGTGTGGCGCCCCGGCGTGGCGCGCGCGCGCGCCGAGGAAAAAGACCTTGCGACGCTCGCAAGCTCCGAAGGCCAGAACATCGCGATCGAGCCGTGGGACTGGCGCTATTATTCGGAGAAGCTGCGCAAGCAGCTTCATGATCTCGATGAATCCGAGACCAAGCCCTATCTCAAGCTCGACAATGTCATCGCGGCGGCGTTCGACACAGCGGCGAAGCTGTTCGACATCCGCTTCGAGGAGCGCTTCGATCTGCCGAAATATCATCCTGATATCAGGTTCTGGGAGGTGAAGACCTCGCATGGCCAGCCGGTCGGGCTGTTCATCGGGGATTATTTCGCGCGGCCGTCCAAGCGCAGCGGCGCCTGGATGAGCTCTTTCCGCAGTCAGGAGAAGCTCGCCGGCGAGATCAGACCGATCATCGTCAATGTGATGAATTTCGCGAAGGGCGATCCGACGCTGTTGTCGGTCGATGATGCGCGCACATTGTTCCATGAGTTCGGCCACGGGCTGCACGGTCTTCTATCCGATGTGACCTATCCCTCGCTGTCAGGCACGAGCGTGGCGCGCGATTTCGTCGAGTTGCCGTCACAGCTCTACGAGCACTGGTTTATGCGGCCGGAAATCCTGTCGCGCTTCGCCACGCATTATCAGACCGGCGAGCCGATGCCGCAGACGCTGATCAACAAGGTGATTGGCGCGAAGACCTTCAATCAGGGTTTCGCCACCGTCGAATATTGCTCGTCGGCGCTGGTCGATCTCGCTTTCCATTTGACTGATGGCTCGCAGCCGATCGATCCGCTGGCGTTCGAAGCGGCGGAATTGAAGCGCATCGGCATGCCCTCTGCGATCGTGATGCGGCATCGCACGCCGCATTTCTCGCACATCTTCTCCGGCGACGGCTATTCCGCCGGTTACTACTCCTATCTCTGGTCCGAGGTGCTGGACGCCGATGCGTTCGACGCGTTCGAGGAGACCGGCGACGTGTTCGACGCGGAGGCGGCGGAGCGGCTGAAGCAGTTCATCTACAGCGCCGGCGACAGCCGTGATCCGGCCGAACTCTACAAGGCGTTCCGCGGCCGCATGCCCTCGATTGAACCGCTGTTGAGAAAGCGCGGACTGGCGGCGTGAGATGGGCGACGCGCTTCTTTCCTCAACCGGAGACGCAGGCCTCCGGCGGGCGCGACAATCGCGCGGCATGAAGCAGGGACATCTGGCGGAGCTGATTGGCGTCGCGCAGACGACGATTTCCCGTTGGGAAAAGGGCGAATTGCGCATCACGGACGCGCAGCGCGATGCCATCAGGCGCGCGCTGGCGCTCGCGCCCGACGAACCGCAGGATGCCGCGCTGAAGCGACTTGTTGAATCCTCGGAAAGCAAGGTGCATCTGATCTGCGACCGGACGCATCGGCTGATCGCAGCGTCCAAGGCGCGCGCCGCGGAATGGCGCATTGCGCGGGAGACAGCGATTGGTCGCTCGCTGTTCGCCTTCGCGTCGCCGCGCATCCGCGCCGCTGAGCAATCGCTCGATGTGCTTGGCTGGCGCGAGGGCCGTGTCTCTCATCTTGTCATTGAAACTGATGCGAATCTGGATCGCGATATTCCGATCGAGCCGGGGCTGGTGCGCTGGGAGCGCATCGAACTTGCGAATGGCGCCGCGCGACGGCTGGTGACAACGATCGGCTAGAGCGGCAGGCGTTCAAATTGAATCGCCGCGCCGCTCTGGCTTTTCGTTTGTCGCAACGTATTTACGGAAAACCGGTTCCCCACTTTTCCGCACGTTGCTCCAGATCAACGCATATCTTATGCGTGGCCCGGCGGCTGCGCCGCGGCTAGATCAGACGTTTCGATGCGACGAGACGGATCATGAAAGCACTGGTGACGGGAAGCTCGGGCCATCTCGGCGAGGCGCTGGTCCGCACGCTGCGCCAGCGCGGCGACGAGGTTATCTCGATCGACATCCTGCCCGGCGCATTCACGACGCATGTCGGCTCGATCGTCGATCGCGATTTTGTTGCGCAACGCATCGCGGGCGTGGAAGTGGTCTTTCACGCCGCGACGCTGCACAAGCCGCATGTGGCGACGCATAGCCGGCAGGAGTTCATCGACGTCAATGTGACGGGAACGCTCAACCTTCTGGAGGAGGTGGTTGCGGCCGGCGTGAAGTCCTTCATCTTCACAAGCACGACAAGCGTGTTCGGCGACGCGCTGTCGCCCGCGAAAGGCGAGCCAGCCGCCTGGATCACGGAAGATGTGACGCCGATCCCGAAGAACATCTATGGCGTGACAAAGGCGGCGGCGGAGGACCTCTGCCAGCTCTTCCATCGCAATCAGAAGCTGCCATGCCTTGTGCTGCGGACGTCGCGCTTCTTCCCCGAGGAAGACGACAACGCTGACATGCGCGCCGCGTTCTCGGACGCGAATTTGAAGACGAACGAATTCCTGCATCGTCGCATCGACATCGAGGATATTGTCGACGCCCACCTTCTCGCGGCGGAGCAGGCGCAGCGGATCGGGTTTCGTCGCTACATCATCAGCGCGACGACGCCGTTCCTACGCGAAGATATCGATGCCTTGCGTGAGAACGCCGCCGAGGCCGTCGCGCGTCGCGTTCCCGGTTGCGAAGCGATCTATGAGAAGCTCGGCTGGCGCCTGCCCGACGAGATCGGCCGCGTCTATGTCAATGCGCGCGCCCGCGAGGAGCTCGGCTGGAGGCCGCGCCATGACTTCGCATCGATCCTGAAGCGGCTCGCAGCCGGCGAAGATCCGCGCAGCGCGCTTGCGCAAGCGATCGGATCGAAGGGCTATCACGCCGAGACGTTTTCGGAGGGGCCGTATCCTGTCGAATAACGCCCGACGAGCGCCGGCGCTTCGAGGCCGATGGCGTTTCTGCGACGGACGCCAGAAGCGCCTCATGTTAAATCCATGGCGCGACGCGCGACATATCCGGAGCTATCAGCCATGAAGTCTGTCATGCGCGGCGGCTTTTGCAGGCGCTCATCGATCGCAATCGCGCTTGCCGCAATGCTGGTCGGGCGTTCCATGTCGTCGTTTGCGGCGGGGCCCAGCCATCCCTCTGATGTCGCCGCCGTGATTGGGTTTCTGCTCCGCGTTCACGAGGGCGCATGCCCGGGAATAAGCTTCGATCCCCTTGTCATGTCGAAGATGATCGATCCCAAGGGGATTTCGCTGGACCTCGTCAAACGCAGGTTCAGGAAGAAATTCGATGTGAGCTACGCCGAAGCCGGTTCGCGCATCGCGGTTGAAGGCGTTCCCGCTTATTGCGAGCTGGTCAGGTCTTTTTTTGGCAAGACCCCCGGAGAGTTTCCGGGCCTGACGATCCAATAGGCGATCGGGAGCATTTTCGCCCTGGGAGCGCCGGCCGATATCTGAAATCGCCCGGCCGGTCTTGAGGCGGCCCGGACTCTTCCCGTTCATGTCAGCCATGCTATGTGCGGGAAACCTTTCCGGCCGCTCTGGTCGCCCGCCCCGCCCGTCGCAGCGAGGAGTTTCATGCCGCGCCTTGTCCCGGTCCTGTTCGCCGCGGTGTCCAGCCTTGCCCTTTCAGCCTGCTCCGGCTCGGGGCGGTTCGATTCCTTTCCGGGTTTCGGCGGCGGGTCGCGCATTGCAGCCGCGCCCGAACCGGAGCCCGCGCCCATGGCCATTCCGCGCACAGGCGCCGTGACCAGCGAGCCCCTGCCGCCGCCCTCCTATCCCGGCGGCGGACCCGCGACGATTCCGGGCCAGGGGCCGTCAACCACGATTGGCGGCGCGCCGGTCAATCCGCAGGTTTCCGGCCTGCCTCCGACCACGCCGGGCGCCTATCCCCCCACCGCTGCGCCGGGTTCCCCCGTGGGGACTGGCTTGCCGCCGGTCGCCTCCGCGCCGCCGCCGGCTCCCCCTGCGCCGCCTTCATCATCGACAAGACTGGCGGCGGTCGGCACCTGGACCGCGCGGGAAGCAACGGGCGGCTCCTGCCGCGTGACGCTGTCGAGCGCCTCCTCGCTTGACCTCTACCGCGCGTCGGCCTCCGGCTGCGAAAACAAGGACCTGCAACGGATCAACGCCTGGAAGCAGGAAGGCAACGAGATCTATCTCTATTCCGCCGGCTCGGTCGTCGCGCGGATGCCGGCGGGCGGCGCGAGCATGAGCGGCGCGCTGTCGCGTTCCGGCGCGCCGATCACTCTGTCGCGCTGATCTTCTCCGCGCCGGATTTGTCCGGCGCGCGAACAATCGCCGGCAGCTTCAGCGATTCCGCAAGCGGCGGCAGGCCGGCGAACGCGCGCTGCGTGTCGAACACGGCGGTCGCGAAGCTGATCGCCTCATCCGCGGCTTCGCGCCAGCGCGACACGAAGGTCGCGCGCGGCGCCTCGACCACGCCGAGCGTATCGGGCGCGAGCCGGACAATCTCGCCGTCGAATTTCCGCGTCAGCGCCTGCATGCCGATATTGTTCGGCAGGCAGATCACCAGGATGCGGCTGACGCCGCGATTGCGCGCCGCGCCGATGATGCGGCTGAACAGCTCCGACGCGATTCCCTTGCGACGCCAGTCGGGCTCGACGCTGAAGGCGGCTTCCGCCTCGCGTTCGACATCATCGGTCAGGATGCGCAGCTCCGCCGTGGCGCGCAGCTCGCCGCCGACGAAATAGCCGAACATGACGCCATCGAGTGTGAAAGCGCGCTCGGCGTATTCGCGCAGGAACGTCTCCGACACGGCGCCGCCGAAGCGGTTGCGCCGGCTGTCGACATCGAGACGGAGGAGGTGGGCCTCGAATGGGGCGCGGTCGGAGGGACCAAGCCGCCTGAACAGACCGCGAAAAAACTGACGTTGCGCCATCATGGACCTCGTTCGGCTTTCGCCCGGAATCGAGGCGCTTCTTCCCAAGACCTTATATTGTGCAGCGCAACATCACTGCAAGAGCCATGTGGCGTGCGCATGGCGCTGATGTGACCTCAGTTAATTTCGTGGAGCTGGCGAGGCGTCGGATATTCCGGCAAGCGCCGCCGCGTGAAGCTCGGCGGAGGGTTGGCTGAAGCAGCAGAAGATCACTTCCCGCAGGGAGGTCCCGGCCGCCACAGCGACAGCCTCGGGGACGGCGATCCCGGCCGCGCGATCGGCGGGAAAGCCGTAGATTCCGGTCGAGATCGCGGGAAAGGCGATGGAGCCGAGCTCCCTTTTAGCGGCGAGTTCGATCGATCTGACATAGCAGGAGGCAAGCAGCGCATCTTCGTTGGCGTCGCCGCCTTGCCAGACCGGGCCGACCGTGTGGATGACATGGCGCGCCTTCAGCCGATGGCCGCTGGTGATCTTCGCCTGGCCGGTTTTACACCCGTTGAGCATCCGACACTCGATGGCAAGGTCGGGGCCGGCGGCGCGATGGATGGCCCCGTCGACCCCGCCGCCGCCGAGCAGCGAGGAGTTTGCGGCGTTGACGATGGCGTCGACGTCGAGCCGCGTGATGTCGCCGATCACAACAGAAAATGAGACGGCGCCGATTGTTCTCGTCATCATGGGCTTAAGCCTCGCTTGGGGCGACGCGGCGCGGGCTGACGCGCCGCGGGCGATGGACTGAATCTCCTCCGGCGGAGATTCGCAAATTGGGGAGGGCATGATGGCCGAATACCGGCTGCATTGTTTTGGCGAATCGGGGAACGCGTACAAGGCCGCGCTCATGCTCGCTGTGTCAGGCGCCGACTGGGAGCGCGTTCCCGTCGACTACTTCAACGGCCAGACGCGCACGCCAGACTTTCGCGAGGAGATCAATGCGATGGGCGAGGTGCCGGTGCTCGAGCACAGGGGCCGCAAGCTGTCGCAGTCAGGCGTGATCCTCACCTATCTTGCGGAGCAGACCGGCAAGTTCGGCCCGCGCGACGATGACGAGCGCTACGAGATCCTGCGCTGGATGCTGTTCGATAATCACAAATTCACCAGCTACTACGCGACGCTGCGCTTTCAATTCGGCATCCAGAAAACCGGCGAGACGGCGGTGACGGAGTTTTTGCGAACACGCGCGCTTTCCGCCTATCAGATCGTGGAGAAGCAGCTTGGCGATCGCGAATTTCTTCTCGGCGATCGTCCGACGATCGCGGATTTCTCACTCGCGGGCTATGTCTATTATCCCGAAGAGACGGGAATCGATCTTGGCCAGTTTCCTGCGATCGCAGGCTGGAAAACGCGCATCGCCGCGCTGCCGGGATGGCAGGCGCCTTACGACCTCATGCCGCGCGCGCAGTCATGAGAAACGCGCGATCGCAACCGTCGCTGCGATCGCGCGCTCTGGATGATTCGACGATGCGCCGCGATCAGGCGCCGAGAATGTGCTTGATGATCGTGTCGGACTGATTGAACGGATTGACTTCCTGTACGGGCGCGGCCTCCGGTGCCGGGCGCGTCATCGCGTGCATGGGGACGCGCGCGTGATGAACCGTGCGATGAGCGGGATGCTCCACGGCGGCGACGGTGACGGGTTGAGCCGGCGGCGCGCTGTCCATCACCGCATTGTCGATCACATTATCGCCGGCGGCGTAGGCCGGCGCGATCGCGACGAGCGAAGCAAAGGCAAGAGCGGAAGCAAACGCTTTCATGAGACATCCTCCTTTTGACGACCGCTCGCTTGCGAGCGGATGCGTTCACAATGCGGAGGGCGCACAATGGGCGCCAATCACGGAAATGTGCGCGGCGCTGAGATAGCCGCTGCGAATCTGCAGAAATCAGCGCTTCTCACTGCAAATCACGCCTGCGCGATTTTGGCCGGCTGCGGCTCTTTTCCGCAGCCCCGAATCTTTGTGGCGAGCGCGAAGCAAATTTCCGGCGACATTCTGAAACATGCCGATTCCGCATGCTGCGATCACGAAGGCGCGGCGAAGCTATGGCGACAACAGGCGATGCGCGCAAATGCCGCGCGACAAGTTGGCGTGCAGGAGCAGCGGCTGCTGCAACTTCCGTGATTTGAGTCACGCTCTCGCGATTTTCTCTCGCCACCGTCCATGTGAACATGAAAAAGCCGCGCCCGGGAGGCGCGGCTTCAAAAGATCGGAGCGGAGTCGCTCAGTCCATATATTCGTAGGTTGGATAGGAGTCGCCGTAGTAATCGCCGGGATAGGAGCGATACACGGTCACCGGCGCGGAGTAATAACGCGAAGAGCCATAATAGCCGGCACCATCATAACCATAGGCGGGCCGCTCATAACGATAGGACTGCCCCATTGCGCGAGCGTAGGATCGCGCGCCGGGCAACTCGTAACGGCCGGTCCTCATCATCTGATGATCCTTGACCGCGTTCTGGATGGGATTTTCGCCTTCCGCGAAGGCTGGCGCCGCGACCGTCAGGGTCGCGAGGGCCGTCAGGGTCGCAACGAGTTTCATATGTCACTCCTCAAGCAGCGATGGCGTGGCCGTCGATCACAGCCTCGTCTCTTCCGGTAATCGCCGCGTCGCGCGGGTGTTCCGTCGACGCGCAGCGAATTGGAGCGCTTTCGAAATGGCGACGCCGCGCCCAAAGAGCGCGGCGTCGACTTTTGTTAACGAGTGCGATGTCCGCGATTTTAGCGAACGCGTGCGCGAGGCGCGTAGAAGATGTTCGCCGTTTGCCCGTCGCGGATCGCCACGCCGACATTGTCCTTCGCGAACGGCGCTTGCGGCGCATAGGCTTGAGCGTCGAATTGCGGAACGGCGACAGGCGCAAGCCGCGCTGTGCGGGCCTGGGCGATCATGTCGAAATGGACCTTGTAGTCGTCGAGGCCGCGACCGCCATCGGCCAGCGCATAGGCAGGCGAAAGCGCAAGAATCGCCGCAGCGGCGACCCACTTCAGTGAGGTTTTCATGATTTGCTCCATCACGGCGACCGGTTCGAGCGTCGAAGGCGATCGGCGGCCGTCTGTGATCCCAAGGTAGGAACGGCGCCTCGCGGCCGCCAATCGCCCCTTCTCCCGCATATGCAAATGAATTAGGCGCCGCTGGTCCGCCCGGCCGCGGCCATGCAAAGCCGACTTATGATGGCGGGACATTTGCGTGAGCCGATTTGCGGGCAAGAACAAATGATTGGCGTCTGGCGGCGGCTCGGCGTTGTGATCCGGGCGACGCCGCTGACGGACCGATTCAGCAAATGTCAGCCGCGAATCTCGTCGGCTGAGATATGCGTCATGCGCATGGAATAAACCGCCGCCCGCCTAAGTGATGCGCATTTTGGCCGGCTGACGGCGAGCCGCGGCAGGTGGTCGCTCCGCGCGAGAGTGTTGCCTGACGCCTGTCCGGCGTGCGATGGCGCAATCACGCCGCCAGCCTTCCTCCCCTGATGTCCGTCTCCCAAGCTTACGCCGCGCTCATCGCTTCGGGCGGCATCGAGCGCGATCCGGCGCAGGAGAAGCTGGTCGCCCAGCTCGACCGTCTCGCCTCCCGGCTCGCGACCCATCGGCTGGCCCGCAAATCGAGCGCGCTCGGCTGGCTGTTCTCCAAGCGCGACGCGCAGGCCGAACCGATCAAGGGCCTCTACATCTGGGGCTCGGTCGGCCGCGGCAAGACGATGCTGATGGATTTGTTCTTCAATGCGTCGCCGATCCAGCGCAAACGCCGCGCCCATTTCCACGCCTTCATGGCCGACGTGCATGAGCGCATCTACGCCCACCGGCAGAAGGTGAAGGCGGGCGACATCGCCGATGGCGATCCGATTGCGCCAACGGCGGATGCGCTGGCCGATGAAGCCTGGCTGCTCTGCTTCGATGAATTCGCGGTCACCGACATCGCCGACGCGATGATCCTCGGGCGGCTGTTCGCGCGCCTGTTCGAGCGCGGCGTCGTGGTCGTCGCGACGTCGAACGTCGAGCCATCGCAGCTCTATCGCGACGGCCTCAACCGCGCCCTGTTCCTGCCCTTCATTGATCTCCTGCAGAAATATATGGAGGTCGCGCGGCTTGATGCGCGCACCGACTTCCGGCTGGAGAAGCTTGGCGGCGAGCCGGTCTATCACACGCCGGCTGACTACAAGGCGCGCGTCGCGCTCGACGTCGCCTTCGCCCGCCTTACCGGCAGCGCGCGCGCCACGAAGGCCGAGATCAAGATGAAGGGACGCGCGATCGAGGTGCCGCGCCAGGCGCTTGGCGTCGCGCGATTCGAGTTCGACGATCTCTGCGCGAAGCCGCTCGGCGCAAGCGACTATCTCGCCATCGCGCGCGATTATCACACGGTCATTCTTGATGACGTGCCAAAGCTCGATTTCGCGCGGCGCAATGAGGCGAAACGCTTCATTACGCTCGTCGATGTATTCTATGAGCGCCATGTGAAGCTGCTGATCTCGGCCGACGCCGATGTCGATGATCTCTATGTGGCCGAGCGGGGCCATGAGGCGTTTGAATTCGCGCGCACGGCGTCGCGGCTCATCGAGATGCGCAGCGAAGCCTATCTCGCATTGCCGCACGGCGCGGCCGATTCCATCGGCAGCGGCGCGACCACGGGTATTGTGGAGACGTAAGGTTCTTCGGATGCTGAGTTGTGCTCGCGATGCTCGCGAGTCTTTCGCTGGGCCCCGGACACGGTTCCGCTCCACTTCGTTGCGCTTCACCGTTCCGGGGACGGTGAGAGCTTCACCGCGGCTCATTGAGGCTCCCTCCGTCCCCGGTTCCATGAAGCGAGGCGAAGTCCGAGCGGAATGGAGACCGGGGTCCAGCAAAGAAATTGCGCCGCAGGCGCTCATCAAATCGGGCGGAACGCGCGCTAGAATCTCGCGCAGCTCCGCTGCGTGACCAATCCAACCGATTGCTGATTGAACTTCTTCTTGTAGGCCTCCGCGATCTCGTCGAGCCGCGGCGCATCGCGCGTCTCGTCGCCAAGCACGATCATCACCACCTTGCTCGGTTCGCGCGTGATGCGATTGCTGCTGCTGTCGCGATACTGGCCGCGCCCGTCGAGCACGGTGAAGCCGTCGGAAAAGCGCGGCGTCACTTCGGCGTCGATGAAACGTCGGAAATCATTCTCCGACACGCCGAGCCGCTCGCCGATGTTGCGGCCGAACAGAAGCTGCGCGACGAGCTTCGGCTCCGCGCCGCCGCCACAGGCAGGGCCGGGCAGGCTGGCGCAAGACGCGAGGACCGGAGCGAACATCGCTGCGAACATAAACCTGATGCGCATCGCTCCCCCTTGTCGGGCGCGAACATGCCGCAGCCTCGGTCCCGCGTCGAGCGCGCCTGTCGCATCGACAGGCTGATGGCTCCACGCCATGTTTCGATATCGGACGGAGGCTCTTCATGAAAAACGCCGACGCATCGAATGGTCTGCGTTGCGCCATATCAGGCGCGTCGCTGACGCGCCGGGAGGCCGTGCCGATCGCGCTGGTGCGGCCGGAGCTCGCCGCGCATATTCGCAAGGAGCATCCGGAGCTTCAGCCTGACGCCGTGATCAGCCGCGCGACGCTCGATCAATATCGCGGCCGCATGGTCGAGGAATTGCTGCATGAAGAGCGCGGCGAACTGACCGATCTCGAAAAGGACGTGGTGGCGAGCCTCGCGTCCCATGACATCATCTCGCAGGATGTGGAGAGCGAGGCGGACGAGCGCCGCACTTTTGGAGAACGCGCAGCCGATCTCGTGGCGCAGTTCGGCGGAAGCTGGAGCTTCATCATCGCCTTCGCCGCCTTCGCCTTCATCTGGATGGGAATCAATCTTGTCTGGGCGTCGGCCACTTTCGATCCCTATCCCTTCATCCTGCTCAACCTCGTGCTCTCCTGTCTCGCCGCCATCCAGGCGCCGATCATCATGATGAGTCAGGGCCGCAAGGAGGCGAAGGACAGGTTGCGGGCGCAATCGGACTATCGCGTCAATCTCAAGGCGGAGCTGGAGATCAGGCATTTGCATGAAAAGATCGACCACATGCTGCTGAAGCAATGGGATCGTCTCGCCGAAATCCAGAAGATCCAGCTCGATCTGCTGCAGGAGCTCGCGGAAAGCCGCGGCATGCGAAAGGCGCCGAAGCCCGTGGAGTCGCCGCCTAGTTCAACCTAGAATCGTCGAGATGGCGCAGCTTGTCAGGATTGCGCGTGACATACATCGCGACGATTCGGCCATCCACGATCTCGAACGCCGTCGTCTGGACGCCGTCATGCTCGCGCGTGACGAAGCCCGGCAATCCGTTGATGAGAGCGTAGCGCACCAGCGCCGAGGGATGAGCGGCGAATATCTTCGCGAGATTCTCCTGCACGCTGAGCGCAGCATCGATGCCGATGATCGGCTGCGTCGCCGCCGGACGTTTGCCGCCGCCGTCGGAATAGATCGCGATGTCGTCGGCGAGGAGAGATTTCAGCGTCGTCATGTCGCCGCTGCGCGAGGCCGTGAAAAAGGCGGCGGCGATATCGAGGCCGCGCTCCTTCGGCATGTCGAAGCGCGGCCGATCGGCGCGCACATGGGAGCGAGCGCGGCTCGCCAATTGCCGGCAGGCGGCGGAATCGCGGCCGATCGCTTCGCCGATCTCGTCGAAACCCATGCCGAACACGTCATGCAGGAGAAAGGCGGCGCGTTCGAGCGGCGAGAGGCGTTCCAGCGCCATCATCAAAGGCAGGGTGACGTCTTCGTCCACGGCGTCCTCACTGGATTCGACGACGGGTTCGGGCAGCCAGGGACCGATATAGGTCTCGCGCCGGCTGCGGGCGGATTTGAGCTGATCGAGACAGAGCCGCGTCACCACGCGCGTCAGGAAGGCTTCGGGATCGCGCACGGCGGCGCGATCCGTCTCAAGCCAGCGCAGAAACGCGTCTTGCGCGACATCCTCCGCATCCGCGACCGATCCGAGCATGCGATAGGCGATGCGGATCAGCCGCGGACGATGCGGATCGAACGACGCGGCGGCGTCACCGCTGTTCACGCGGCCGCCTTCGTCTCGGCGGGATGCACGCTGCGGAAGCCGACATTGATGCGGTTCCAGCCATTGATGGCGACGATCAGCATGGTGAGCTTCACCTGCTCCTCCTCAGTGAATTCCGCCTTCACCGCTTCATACGCCTCATCCTGCGCGCGCGCATCGTCGAGATCGGTGAGCGCTTCGGTCCAGGCCAGCGCCGCGCGTTCACGCGCGCTGTAGAGCGGCGATTCGCGCCAGGCGTTGAGCAGATAAAGCCGCTCTTCGGTTTCGCCGGCCTTGCGCGCATCCTTCGCATGCATATGCAGGCAGAAGCCGCAGCCATTGATCTGCGAAGCGCGCATCTTCACGAGCTCGCCGAGGCTGTGTTCGAGGCCGTCCTTTTCAAGCGCCGCGCCGAAGGCGAGCAGGGCCTGCATCGTTTTGGGGGCGGCGGAAAACGGGTTCAGTCGGGCTTTCATGTCAATCTCCGTGAGGGGCGAGGGGTTCGCCTGCCATCAAGACGAGACAGCCATGCGGGATGTGACATCGGGGGCGAAAAAATCTCACGGATGGTGAGGCGTACGAGCTCCCGTTGCGCGGGTGATGGGATAAGCGCAGATTCGTCGGGTCGGAGCGAATAGATGACGGTTTCGGATCAACTGCGCCGATGGTTCCCGTTCCCAAAGACGCGGGGTGACCGGGTCGTCTATGTGATCGTCGCCATCGCGGCGGCGAATTTCCTCTCCTTCGCCGCGATCAGTTCATTCATCGGCGGTGACGCCTTGAACGGCAAATATGAAGCCGGTCACTATTTCCTGAACAATCACGGGCGGCTAACCGAGGTCAGTGAGTCCGTCTTCAATTACAGCAAATGGCACGCTCGAAGTCTTTTCCTGACTCATCCACTTGCGATTTTGGCCGGGCTCGTCGCGGCAGCTTCGAAGAAGTGGAGCCTCTGACGATGGCGGAGGGTGGCGCTCGCGCCTCGCTTTACAGCGAGACGCACTCATGACCCTGCAGGCCCCCCTCGGTCGCCCAGCCTCCTCTCCGACGGATAGCGCGCAGTCGCGGCTGCTGGCGCTGGCGGAGGAGGAAATCCGGCGGCAGGGCTTCAAGCGCATGCGCGTCGTCGCGATCGCCGAGGCGGCCGGCATGACCCACGCCAATGTCTATCGCTACTTCCCCTCGCGGCTGGCGCTGGCTGATGCGGTGACCGTCGGCTGGCTCAAGCCCGTCGAGGCTGCGCTGCTGGACGCCGCGACGGCGGCTGATCCCGCCGTCGACAAGCTCGAACGCATGGCGCTCGCGCTGGCGCAGGCCTACCGCGACCGGCTGGAGCAGGACGCCAATCTGTTCGCCCTGTTCGCCGACGCGGTGGAGAAGGCGCGCCCGGTCGCCCGTAAGCATCGCGCCCGCACGCGCGAACTGATCGGCCGCGTGGTCGAGGAGGCGTTGGGAGAGGACAGCGCCGGGCGGGCGGAGCGGGAGAAGGCGACGAATCTCCTGTTCGACGCCGGTCATCGCTTCCTGCATCCGACGTCGGTTCTACAGGACAAAGACGTTCCCCGAAGCGCGTTCAATCAGCGGCTCAACCTGATGCTGGAGGTGACGCTGCGCTATTTTCGCACTCGCCTGCGCATCGACGGAGCTTGATATTTTGATACGATTTACAAAATATGTAATTTGTAACAAGCGGGAATTTCACATTTCCGCGCGCGAAGCGGCTTCGGCGGTGCGCGCTACGCCATTCAAAAATATGGCGAATATCTTCCTGAACGGAGAGCGGAAAAGTTAATCACGGCGGCCGGGCGCCTCTTCCGCAGGCGTTCGTCGCCTTGCTCTTGCCTCCGAATAGAGTCACAGCAGCGGCCTGTGGCGCGGGCTTGGTCTCCGCCCCCAACGCACCGAAGGATTTCGTTCATGGCGCGCAAGAAGATCGCCCTTATCGGCGCCGGCCAGATTGGCGGCACCCTCGCCCTCCTCGCCGGACAGAAAGAACTGGGCGACGTCGTCGTCTTCGACATCATGGACGGCATTCCCCAGGGCAAGGGATTGGACATTGCCGAGGCGTCGCCAGTGCAGGGTTTCGACGCCGCCTACAAGGGTGGCAATGACTACTCGATCATCGCCGGTGCGGATGTCGTGATCGTCACGGCTGGCGTGCCGCGCAAGCCCGGCATGAGCCGCGACGATCTCATCGGCACCAATCTGAACGTGATGAGTCAGGTCGGCGCCGGCATCAAGCAGCATGCGCCCGACGCGTTCGTCATTTGCATCACCAACCCGCTCGACGCGATGGTGTGGGCGCTGCAGAAATTCTCCGGGCTGAAGCCTAACAAGATCGTCGGCATGGCCGGCGTGCTCGACTCGGCGCGCTTCCGCTATTTCCTCGCCGAGGAGTTCGGCGTGTCGGTGAAGGATGTGTCCGCCTTCGTGCTTGGCGGCCATGGCGACGACATGGTGCCGCTCGTGCGCTATTCGACCGTCGCGGGAATCCCGCTGCCTGATCTCGTGAAGATGGGCTGGAGCACGCAGGCGAAGATCGACGCGATCGTCGACCGCACGCGCAAGGGCGGCGGCGAGATCGTTGCTTTGCTCAAGACCGGCTCGGCCTTCTACGCGCCGGCGGCGTCCGCCATCGCGATGGCCGAATCCTACCTCAAGGATCAGAAGCGCGTGCTGCCCTGCGCCGCCCATCTCACCGGACAGTATGGCGTCTCGGGCGGCCTCTTCATCGGCGTGCCGATCGTGATCGGCGCCGGCGGCGTCGAGAAGGTCGTCGAGGTCGAACTCAACGCCGACGAGAAGGCGATGATGACGAAGTCGATCGCATCCGTGCAGGGTCTCGTCGAGGCCTGCAAGGGAATCAATGAAAGCCTGAAAGGCTGACTGTCATCCCGGGCGCGCCGCAGCACGTAGTGGTGCGGCGCAGACCCGGGACCTCTGTGAATTGAGCCTTTGACGGAACAAGGTCCCGGATTAGCAGCGCACCGCTTCGCGCTGCGCCGCATCCGGGATGACGGGAGAACGGAATGAACATCCACGAATATCAGGGCAAGGCCGTCCTCAAGGAATTCGGGCTTCCCGTGTCCGCGGGCTTTCCCGCCTTCACCGCCGACGAAGCTGTCGACGCCGCGAAGAAGCTGCCCGGCCCGCTCTATGTCGTGAAGTCGCAGATCCACGCCGGCGGCCGCGGCAAGGGCAAGTTCAAGGAATTGCCTGCCGACGCCAAGGGCGGCGTGCGCCTTGCAAAGTCGGTCGAGGAGGTCGGCGCCTTCGCCAAGGAAATGCTCGGCCATACGCTTGTGACCCTGCAGACCGGTCCGGCGGGCAAGCAGGTCAACCGCCTCTATATCGAGGACGGCTCGGACATTGCGAAGGAGTTCTATCTCTCGCTGCTCGTCGATCGCGAGACCTCGCGCGTCGCTTTCGTCGTCTCAACCGAAGGCGGCATGGACATCGAGAAGGTCGCGCATGACACGCCCGACAAGATCGTCACCTTCTCGGTCGATCCCGCGACCGGGCTGATGCCCCATCATGTGCGCGCTTTCGCGGAAGCGCTGCATCTGCAGGGCGATGTCGCCAAGCAGGCGTCGCCGGTGCTCAACGGCCTCTACAACGCGTTCGTCGCCAAGGACATGGCGATGCTCGAAATCAACCCGCTGATCCTGACGAAGGACAGCAAGATCAAGGTGCTCGACGCCAAGATCTCGTTTGATTCGAACGCGCTCTATCGCCATGCCGACATGGTCGCGCTGCGCGACGAGACCGAAGAGGACGCCAAGGAGATCGAGGCGTCGAAATATGATCTCGCCTATATCGCGCTCGACGGCACGATCGGCTGCATGGTCAATGGCGCCGGCCTCGCGATGGCGACGCTCGACATCATCCAGCTCTATGGCGAATCGCCTGCGAACTTCCTCGATGTCGGCGGCGGCGCCTCGGAAGAGAAGGTGACGGCGGCGTTCAAGATCATCACCGCCGATCCCAAGGTGAAGGGCATTCTCGTCAATATCTTCGGCGGCATCATGAAGTGCGACGTGATCGCGCGCGGCGTCATCGCCGCGGTGAAGGCGGTCGGCCTCAAGGTGCCGCTGGTCGTGCGCCTCGAAGGGACGAACGTGCAGGAAGGCAAGGAGATCATCTCCTCGTCCGGTCTCAACGTCATTCCCGCCGACGATCTCGACGACGCCGCGCAGAAGATCGTGAATGCGGTGAAGAAGGGCTGATCCATGCCCGCGGCGGACCAGATCGCTGCGCCGCAGCCGCTCGACGAGCACCGCAAGCTTGCGGCGCTCGCGGGCGAATGGGCGGGCGAGGAGATGGTCTATCCCTCGCGCTGGTTCGAGGCCGGGCCGGCGGTGTCGCATGTGAATGCGCGCGTCGATTTGGGCGGCTTCTGCGTGATCCAGGACTATCGCCAGATGCGACACGGCCAGCAGATTTTCGCCGGCCATGGCGTCTTCACGTTCGATCGCGACGACCGGCTCTACAAGATGTTCTGGCACGATTCGCTTGGCTATTTCGCGCCGGCGCCGGCCTCGGGAAGCTGGAAGGACGGAACGCTGACGCTGCTGCGCGGCTCGCTTCGCGGCGGCGCGCGCCACATCTTCGAATTTCCCGACGAGAACACCTACACGCTGAAGATCCAGTTCTCGCCTGACGCGGAAGGATGGGCCGACGTGCTCTCCGGCGTCTACAGGCGACTGAGTTGAGGCGGGCGATGGCGAGTGTTCGCGCTGAAATCGTGATGGCGGGCCTGACGCTGGCGGCGACGGCGAATTCGGCGCGCGCCGACGAGAACGACATGCTGTTTGGCGCGATCAACGATTTCTGCGCCCGTCCGCGCGGCACTATCACGGAAACCACGAAGAAGGCGGCGCAGTCGCCGTTCCGGGCCGAAACGCGCTGCGCCCGCGCCGAGGACAAGACCTATCGGTGCGGAGCCTACTTCGCAAAGCTCAATGGCGGCGCGACTTTGACGCTGTCGGCGAAATCCCCGAGCGCGCCGGCGTCCGAATGCCTGTTTGTTGGATATTCGGACGATCTTGCCGGGCTGCTCGCGCGCATGACAACGGAATTCGCCCTTTCGCAGCCGGTGGAAACGCCGCTGACTTATAACGGCTGGAAATCGTCAGGCGGCGTGACTGCGGACGGCCGCACGGCGACGGTCGCGCTCAATTATTCCCTGCAAGACAACCAAAAAGCAGGCTCCTTCAATCTCGTTATCAGGCGGTAAGCAATGTCCATCCTCATCGACAAAAACACCAAGGTCATCACGCAGGGCTTCACTGGCAAGAATGGCACGTTCCATTCCGAGCAGGCGCTCGCCTATGGCACGAAGATGGTCGGCGGCACATCGCCCGGCAAAGGCGGCTCGAAGCATCTCAACCTGCCTGTGTTCGACACGGTGAAGGAAGCGCGCGATGCGACCGGCGCCGACGCCTCGGTGATCTATGTGCCGCCTCCGGGCGCGGCTGATGCGATCTGCGAAGCGATCGATGCGGAGATTCCGCTGATCGTCTGCATCACCGAAGGCATTCCGGTGCTCGACATGGTGAAGGTGAAGCGTTCGCTTTCGGGCTCGAAGTCGCGCCTCATCGGGCCGAACTGCCCCGGCGTCGTCACCGCCGGCGAATCGAAGATCGGCATCATGCCGGCCAACATCTTCAAGCCCGGCAATGTCGGCATTGTCTCGCGTTCGGGCACGCTTACATATGAAGCGGTGTTCCAGACGACGCGCGAAGGCCTCGGCCAGACGACGGCGGTCGGCATTGGCGGCGATCCCGTCAAGGGCACCGAATATATCGACATGCTGGAAATGTTCCTCGCCGACCCGAACACCAAGTCGATCATCATGATCGGCGAGATCGGCGGTTCGGCCGAAGAGGACGCGGCGCAGTTCATCAAGGACGAGGCGAAGCGCGGCCGCAAGAAGCCGATGGTCGGCTTCATCGCGGGCCGCACGGCGCCTCCCGGCCGTCGCATGGGCCACGCCGGCGCGATCATCTCAGGCGGCAAGGGCGGCGCGGAAGACAAGATCGCCGCGATGGAGTCAGCCGGCATCAAGGTGTCGCCGTCGCCGGCGCGCCTCGGCAAGACGCTGGTCGAAGTCCTCAAGGGCTGAGCGACAAGCGCCATGCGCATGAGCGGCATCCCCTTCGGCACCACGGACTGGTCGGCGATCGAGCCGACGCGTCACGCAGGCGATGTCGGCGAAGCGACATGGCGCACGCAGCATTTCGGACCTGCCGATAACGCCATCCGCGTGCGGATGGTCGAATATTCGCCGGGTTACGAGTCCGACCATTGGTGCAGCAAGGGCCATGTCCTGCTTTGCGTCGAAGGCGAACTCGAAACGACGCTGGAGGACGGACGCGTTTTCGTTCTCACCCCCGGCGTCAGCTATCAGGTTGCGGATGGGGCCGAGCCGCATCGTTCGCGGACAAGGAGCGGCGCCAAGCTGTTCATTGTCGATTGAAGAAAGGTGACACGGATGTCACGCCAGGATCTCAACGAATATTTCGCCTCCACGTCCTTCCTCTCCGGCGCCAACGCCGCCTGGATCGAGGATCTCTATGCGCGCTATGAGACCGATCCCAACTCGGTCGATTCGCAGTGGCGCGATTTCTTCGGCGGCCTCGCCGATTCTAAGAGCGACGTCGCAAAGAATGCGAAAGGCGCTTCGTGGAAGAAGCCGAACTGGCCGATCCCGCTGAACGGCGAACTCGTCTCGGCGCTCGATGGCAACTGGATCGAGGTCGAGAAGAAGGTCGGTGACAAGATCAAGGCGAAGGCCGAGAAGGCGCCGCAGCCGGTCGCCGAAGCGGATGTGCATCAGCAGACGCGCGATTCCGTGAAGGCGCTGATGATGATCCGCGCCTATCGCATGCGCGGCCATCTCCACGCCGATCTCGATCCGCTCGGCCTCGAGCAGAAGCGCGATCACGAGGAGCTGCATCCTTCAAGCTACGGCTTCACGGAAGCGGATTACGACCGCAAGATCTTCATCGACCATGTGCTCGGGCTCGAATTCGCGACCATTCCCGAGATGATCGCGATTCTGCGCCGCACCTATTGCTCGACCATCGGCTACGAATTCATGCACATCTCCGACCCGGCCCAGAAGGCCTGGCTGCAGGAGCGCATCGAAGGACCTGATAAGGAGATCGCCTTCACGCCGGAAGGCAAGCGCGCGATCCTCAACAAGCTGATCGAGGCGGAAGGCTTCGAGAAGTTCCTCGACGTCAAATTCAAGGGCACGAAGCGCTTCGGCCTCGATGGCGGCGAAGCGATGATCCCGGCGCTGGAGCAGATCATCAAGCGCGGCGGCCAGCTCGGCGTGAAGGAAATCTGCATCGGCATGGCCCATCGCGGCCGCCTCAACACGCTGACGCAGGTGATGGGCAAGCCGCACCGCGCGCTGTTCCACGAATTCAAGGGCGGCTCGTTCACGCCCGAGGATGTCGAGGGTTCAGGCGACGTGAAGTACCATCTTGGCGCGTCGTCCGATCGCGAGTTCGACGGCAACAAGGTGCATCTGTCGCTGACGCCGAACCCGTCGCATCTCGAAATCGTCGATCCGGTCGTGCTCGGCAAAGTGCGCGCCAAGCAAGATCAATACAACTGCCCGCCGGAAGATCGCACCGCCGTCATGGCGATGCTGATCCATGGCGATGCGGCGTTTGCCGGCCAGGGCGTCATCGCCGAATGTTTCGGCCTGTCCGGCCTCAAGGGCCATCGCACCGGCGGTTCGGTGCATTTCATCATCAACAACCAGATCGGCTTCACCACCTATCCCCGCTATTCCCGCTCGTCGCCCTATCCGTCCGACGTGGCGAAGATGATCGAGGCGCCGATCTTCCATGTGAATGGCGATGATCCTGAAGCCGTGGTGTTCGCGGCGAAGGTTGCGACGGAGTTCCGGCAGAAATTCCAGAAGCCCGTCGTCATCGACATGTTCTGCTATCGCCGTTTCGGCCATAACGAAGGCGATGAGCCGGGCTTCACCCAGCCCTTGATGTACAAGAAGATCGCGCAGCAGAAGACGACGCTGGAGATCTATTCCAGGCGTTGCGTCGACAACGGCGTGGTGAGCGAGGCCGACATCGAGAAGCGCAAGGCCGACTGGCGCGCGAAGCTCGAGACGGAGTTCGATTCCGGCGCGGCCTACAAGCCGAACAAGGCCGACTGGCTCGACGGCAAGTGGGCCGGCCTCACCTCCGTCAAGGAGAAGGCGGAAGAGGACGATGCGCGCTCGGGCCAGACCGGGCTTGCGATCGATCAGTTGAAGAAGCTCGGCGAGCGCATCACCACGGCGCCGGAAGGCTTCCACGTCCATCGCACGATCCAGCGCTTTCTCGATAACCGTCGCAAGATGATCGAGACCGGACAGGGTCTCGACTGGGCGACGGCGGAGGCGCTCGCCTTCGGCTCGATCGTGACGGAGGGATCGCGCGTGCGTCTTTCCGGTCAGGATTCCGAGCGCGGCACGTTCAGCCAGCGGCATTCGGTGCTGATCGATCAGGAGACCGAGGCGCGCTACACGCCGCTCGACAATATCGCTGACGGGCAGGCGAAGTACGAAGTCATCAATTCGATGCTGTCGGAAGAGGCGGTGCTCGCCTTCGAATATGGCTACACGCTCGCCGAGCCGAATTCGCTCGTGTTGTGGGAAGCCCAGTTCGGCGACTTCGCCAACGGCGCGCAGGTGGTGTTCGACCAGTTCATCTCCTCGGCCGAGCGCAAGTGGCTGCGCATGTCGGGCCTCGTCTGCCTTCTGCCGCATGGCTATGAGGGGCAGGGGCCGGAGCATTCGTCGGCGCGTCTCGAGCGCTTTCTCCAGATGTGCGCCGAAGACAACATGCAGGTCGCGAACGTTTCGACGCCCGCGAACTACTTCCACATCCTGCGCCGCCAGTTGAAGCGCGACTTCCGCAAGCCGCTGATCCTGATGACGCCGAAGTCGCTGCTGCGCCACAAGCGTTGCGTGTCGCCCCTTTCGATGCTGGGTCCTGATTCGCGCTTCCATCGCTGGCTGCAGGACGATGCGGAGAATCCCGGCGGCGAGCCGATCAAGCTCGTCAAGGACAACAAGATCCGCCGCGTCGTGCTGTGCTCGGGCAAGGTCTATTACGACCTTTACGAGGAGCGCGAGAAGCGCGGCATCGACGATGTGTATCTGTTGCGCGTCGAGCAGCTCTATCCGTTCCCGGCGCGCTCGCTGGCGCACGAGATGGCGCGCTTCAAGGGCGCGGATGTCGTCTGGTGTCAGGAAGAACCGAAGAATATGGGCGCCTGGAATTTCGTCGAGCCCTACATGGAATGGGCGCTCGGTCAGGCCGGCTGCAAGGCGAAGCGCGCGCGCTATGCCGGCCGCGCCGCCTCGGCTGCGACCGCGACGGGTCTGATGTCGAAGCATCAGGGACAATTGCAGGCCTTCCTCGAAGAAGCGCTGGCGAACTGAGGTGTGATTGTGAGCGCCGGCGAGGGAGAGGCGAACGGATCAAAGTGGCAGAGCTGGAAGCATCTTGTCGCCTCCATCGCTGAGCTTGGTCCGTTTGGAATCGTCCTCGCTCCGGCGTTTTTGCTCTGGTTCTGCGTACTTCGCTCCGCTGTCGCCATCGGGCGATTGACGGAGTCGAGCGCCGGCAAGACGAAACGATAGCGGACCAAGGCGCTTTCCGCCGATCACACGGCGACAACGCGCTAACGAGAATAGAGGGTATCATGGCAAGTGAAATTCGCGTTCCGACGCTGGGCGAATCCGTCAGCGAAGCGACGGTCGGCAAATGGCTCAAGAAGGCCGGCGATGCGGTGAAGGCCGACGAGCCCTTGGTCGAGCTTGAAACCGACAAGGTCACGCTCGAAGTGAATGCGCCGGCCGCCGGCGTGCTCGGCGAGATCACGGCGAAGGAAGGCGAGACCGTGCAGAAGGACGGTCTGCTCGGCGTCATCACCGCCGGCAGCGGCGCCGCGAGCCCGACGCCGAAGGCCGAGAAGGCCGTCGCTCAGGCGGCGGGCGCTTCGGCGGCGAAGACCATGGACGGCGCTGCGAAAGCCAGCGGCGCTATCGCGGGCGATGAGCCGATCGCGCCGCGCAACAACGGCAAGGCCGGCGATTCCGGCCCCGCCGTCGCGCGCATCGCGGCGGAATCGGGCGTGGACCCCGCCTCTGTTTCAGGTTCGGGCAAGGATGGCCGCGTGACCAAGGGCGACATGCTATCGGCGATCTCCGCGCCGAGGCCGGCTGCGCCTGCGCCGGCTCCTGTTCAGGTGCGCGCGCCGGTCGCGCAGGACGACGCCTCGCGCGAAGAGCGCGTGAAGATGACGAAGCTGCGCCAGACGATCGCGCGCCGCCTCAAGGAGGCGCAGAACGCAGCCGCCATGCTGACGACCTTCAACGAGGTCGACATGACCAACGTCATGGCGTTGCGCAACCAGTACAAGGATGCGTTCGAAAAGAAGCACGGCGTGAAGCTCGGCTTCATGGGCTTCTTCGTGAAAGCCTGCGTGCAGGCGCTGAAGGAAATTCCATCGGTCAACGCCGAGATCGACGGGACCGACATCATCTACAAGAATTACTATCACATCGGCGTCGCCGTCGGCACCGACAAGGGGCTTGTCGTTCCTGTCGTGCGCGATTGCGATCAGCTCTCGATCGCCGGCGTCGAGAAGAAGATTGGCGAATTCGGCAAGCGCGCCCGCGACGGCCAGCTCAAGATCGAGGAGATGCAAGGCGGCACCTTCACCATCTCGAATGGCGGGGTCTACGGCTCGCTGATGTCGACGCCGATCCTCAACGCGCCGCAGTCGGCGATCCTCGGCATGCACAAGATTCAGGAGCGGCCGATGGTGGTCGGCGGCCAGATCGTGGTGCGGCCAATGATGTATCTCGCGGTCTCCTATGATCACCGCATCATCGACGGCAAGGAGGCGGTGACCTTCCTCGTGCGCGTCAAGGAAGGCCTCGAAGACCCGGCGCGACTGGTGCTCGATCTCTGAGCTAGCGAGGTTTTGAGAACGGCTGGCGCCGCAAGGTCAAAGGCGCCATCATCCCCGCGAGGCTGACGACCAAGCGGGGATGTTTCATGAATCCGGCTGCGGCCACGACCGAAATCTCGGTCCTCGGATGGAGCGTTCTGCTCCTCCTCGTACAGATCGTCGCGCAGACCCTGTCGCTGGTGAAGGATGCCGGGCTTGGCTACGCCATGAGCCCGCGCGACGCCAATCCGGCGATCACTGACCTCACCAAGCGACTGACGCATGCGCTGCGCAATTTTGCGGAGACCTATGCCGCCTTCGTCGGATTGGCGCTGGCGCTCGTCGTCACCGGCAAGGCGGGCGGCCTTGGCGCGACCGGCGCGCTTGTCTGGTTCTGGGCGCGGGTGATCTATGTGCCGCTGTTCGCGATCGGCGTTCCCGGCCTGCGCACGGCGGTGTGGACGGTCTCGATCGTCGGTCTCGTATTGATGCTGATCCGGCTGACAACGTGATGCGCCTCCCGTTCCGGGGGCGCGCTTTCCAAACTCTCCCGTCGCGTTTCATGCGCGGCGCGACTTTTCTCTTTGCTCTCATTGGCGCCGCCCCAGCGCAAGTGCTGACGCACAAGCAGCTCCTGCCTGCGATCGACGCCGTGGTGACGCGCAAGCTCGAACAGCGCGCCATGCTCGCCTCCTGCGGGCGCGCCGACGCGCATGTGAAAGATGTTCTCCCCGCCGCGTGGATCGATTTTCGGAACACGCTCGTCACGCTTCTCTGGGCGGCGGATTTTCCCGCCGACTTCGTGCGCGGCGTGATGGCGCGCACCGATCCGGTGAAACTTCTGGAGCCGCCGCCGGCGACGGATGCGGTCTGCAAGGACCCGCGCTTCATCGACATCAGCATCGCGCTCAAGCCTGACGGCTGGAGCAGCGACATGCGTTTCATGTTTAGGGGATTGCAGCTTCCCTCGAACATTCCAATTCCGACCGGCGCGCAATGGGACCGCGTGAAAGCCGTCGTGGCGCATGAGGCGCCGGCGCAAGCGAAGATGCTCAATTGCTTCTACGTTCTTGAACCTAATCTTCTGCCAATCCTGATGTCGGACTGGGCGCGCGCGGTCGGCGACAGCCGCGTGATGCTGGAGTCCGCGGGCTTCGCACGCGACGAGATCGCGGCGCTTCTTGACCCGCTGGCGCCTGAATTGATGCTGAAGCCGGCGGCGGATCGCGACGCCGCGCGCGCCGCCTGCCGGAAGGACGAGGAATGGCAGCAGCGTCAGGCCATGTTCCTGACAATGAAGCTGTTCTTCGACGTGAAGGAAATCGTCACGGGGAAGAAGCAGTAGCGCTCAAAGGCAGGGGCGTTCAGCTCTCGAGCAACGCCTTCAGCGCCTTGAGATCGGCGCGCACCAGCCCGGAATCGCGCGCCATGATCTCATCGCTCATGCCGGGCTGGCGGTAGAGCGTGAGCAGAGCCTCGCAGCCCGCGCCATTGGCGATCACGCGCATCGGCACATGGATGTCAAAGCCGGCGCCGGCGTCGACCCAGTGATCCATCACGCCGAAATCATTGTGATCGCTGAAGCGGATCGCAATCGGCCCGTCGACGCCATCGGCTTTCCAGACGTCGCCGTCGCGACGAAGATTGGCGCGCGCGAGGCCGCTGGCCCAGCGCGCGAAAATCTCCGGCCGCCAGATCGCCTCATAGGCGTCGCGCCAGTCGCGATTGATCGAGATGCTGAAGGTTGTGGCTTCGAGCATGGCGATCTCTCCCTTGCGTCGACTTCACTTGAAACTCTTCCACGCCTGATTGGCGCGGCCGAGCGCGCTGCGCAGATCGTTCAGCGCCTTGTTGTCATAGCTTGCTGGCGTGAATGCGGCGAACAGGGCGGTTCCGTCAGGCGCCCGCGCGAAGGTGGCGCGAATGATCGCTGTCGTCGGCTTTCCCTTCGCGTCGACGCCGCGCGAATTGAGCTGGCCGCCATGGCCCACATGCCAGCCGCCATTTCCCGCATGGGTGATGACGCCGAGACTGTACCAGTCGCCGTCCTCCATCGCGCCGGCCCCGCGCATGGCTTCGATCCACGCTTTCACCTTCGGGCCGAGAAACGGATTGTCCGCGGCGAAGACGTCGGCGAGAGCGAGATAGTCCGTTGACGAAATGATCCATCCGCCCATCGATGACCAGATGCGCCAGTCGGGATGGAGACGCGCGCCTGAAATATTCAGCGGCTTCATCACGGCGTCGCGGCAATAGTCCTCGTAAGGCCGCTTCGAACGATCCTCGATGATCGCGCCAAGCGCGAGATAGCCGGCGTTCGCATAGATGTAGGCCGCGCCGGGGGCGCGCTTCAGCTTGCGCCTGAGATGCTCGGCGAGCAGCGCCTGGATCATGGGCGACGCGCCTTTGCGCTCGCTCGCGGCCTTCCTGATCATGGCGAAGAGCGGATCGTTGTCAGGATTACCCATGAGGCCGGAATGATGCGTCAGAAGCTGCGCAACAGTGACGTCAAGAAAGCGGGGATCGGCAGGCGCGCCATTGCGGGCGAAGAAGCCCGACAGCGCCTCGCGCATCGGCGCGTCGAAATCGAGCTTGCCGTCGCGGACGAGCGTCGCGACGCAGACGCCGGTGATCATCTTGGAGAGGCTGCCGAGCAGGGTCGGCTCGTCTACGCTTTTCTTCTCGTTGCGGGCATAGACGATGCGGCCGCCGCGCTTGACGAGAAGCGCCAGCGTCGCCGGCTTGTAACGCTCAATCCATTGATCCGCGGCGATGCGATAGGCGTCGGCGCTGTCGGGAAGCGCTGGGGGCTCCGCGGCGGCTGCGCGAGGTCGCGCTTTCGCCTGGGCGAATGCGCCCGCGGTCAATCCGCAGGCGAGGATGATGGCTGCAAGGCCGCATGCCCTGAGGAATTTTCGCATGCGGCCTTGTGACTGATTCTCTGCGAACGCGAGAGCGCCGCGTTACCTCACCACCATCGCGCTGAAGGGATGCACATAGGCCTGCAGCATCACGAGGAGACCGACGAGGCAGGCGAGCGCGATCGAGTGCCAGAAGACGAAGCGCAGGATCGAGCCTTCATGGCCAAACCAGTTCGTCGCGGTCGAGGCGACCACAATCGATTGCGCGTCGATCATCTTGCCCATGACGCCGCCGGACGAGTTCGCCGCGCCCATGAGGATCGGCGACAGGCCGAGCTGTTCGGACGTGATTTTCTGCAGACCGCCGAACAGCACGTTGGAGGCGGTGTCCGATCCCGTCAGCGCGACGCCGAGCCAGCCAAGCAGCGTGCCGAAGAAGGGATAGAGCACGCCGGTTCCCGCAAAGGCGAGGCCAAGCGTCGCGTCGATGCCGGAATAGCGCGTCAGCGTGCCGATCGCGAGCATGGCGGCGATGGTGATCAGCGACGCGGTCACCACGCGCAGCGTGCGGCCATACTCGGCGATCATCCGGGCCGGTGAAAAGCCCGCGATGAAGCCGAAGATGACAGCCGCGATCAGCATGCCTGATCCGGTGAAGGAGAGCCAGGTGAAGGCGAACACGGCGCCTTCCTGCGCAGGCGCTGCGACCACCGGCGGCACTTTCTGGATCAGGTTGTGCAGGCCGGGCACCGGATAATTCCAGGTGAAGATCGGATTGACGATCGCCTTGAACCAGCCGGAGCCCCAGACGAGCAGGATTGCGCAGACGATGATCCAGGGCGTCAGCGCCTTCCACACATCCGCGCTCGATGGCGCGGGACCGCTGGCGGTCACAGCGACGGGCGGCGCTGATGCAGCGGAATCATCACGCGTGCGCAGCGCCGGCGAGAGCCAGAGTTCGGCTGGCTTCCAGACCTGCATGAAGCCGATGAGGCAGGCCATCGAGATCAGGGACGCGCCGATATCGACGATCCAGGGATTGATGAAATTCGAGATGAGATATTGCGGGATCGCGAAGGAGACGCCGCAGACGAGGATCGCGGGCCAGATCTGCATCATGCCGCGGAAGCCGGCGAAGGCCCAGATCAGCCAGAACGGCACCAGCAGCGAGAAGAAGGGCAACTGCCGCCCGACCATCGCGCCGAGCAAATAGGGGTCGATGCCGGTGACGCTGGCGAGGCCGGCGATCGGCGTGCCGAGCGCGCCATAGGCGACAGGCGCCGTGTTCGCGATCAGTGACAGGCCGGAGGCCGCGAGCGGCGAGAAGCCGAGCCCGATCAGGATCGCGCCCGTCACCGCGACCGGCGTGCCGAAGCCTGACGCCCCCTCAAAGAAAGCGCCGAAGGAAAAGGCGATCAGCAGAAGCTGCAATCTGCGGTCCGGCGTCACATTGCCGATCGCTTTCTGCAGCGTCTCGAACCGACCCGTCGCGACGGTCAGCCGGTACATGAAGATGACGTTGAGAACGATCCAGCCGATGGGGAAGAGCCCGGTCGCCGCGCCGAGAACGGCGGCGCGCAGGGCGAGGCCGGCGGGCATCGTGAACAGGAAGATCGCGACCGCGATCGCCACCACAAGCGCGATGACGGCGGCGATATGCGCCTTCACCTTGCCCGATGCGATCAGCAGCAGAAGCGCCAGAACCGGCAGCGCCGCCGCGATCGTCGAGAGGACGCTGTTTCCGAACGGATTGTAGACCTGATTCCACATCGCCTCGCCCCTTGGTTGTCTCAGACCCCCGGCATTGATTTGTTTTTTGCCAGCATAGCGTTCGCCGCGGAAACGTCACCCCCCGGGGCGCAACGCGGCGTCCGGCGCATGTCTGACACATGCGCCGAGCGTGCATGTCGTGAGATCGGGCGTGGTTGCGCTGAGAGGAAGCTCGTCCGTCAGGCGCCGATTTCGTCGATCAACGCATCGACGAAACGACGCATCGTGGCGTCGCGTTCGGCTGCGAGCGCGCGGCCGCCGTCGGTCTGGAAGCCCTCGTTCAGCCTGAACAGCTTGGTCTCGAAATGATCGAGAGCGTAGCGCCGGTCGTCACGATCGCGGTGTCGCGCGAGCGGATCGGCGGGCTCGTAGAGCGAAGAACCCATGCGGCCGGCGATATAAAAGCAGCGCGCGACGCCAATGGCGCCGATGGCGTCGAGCCGGTCGGCGTCCTGCAGGACGCGCGCTTCCCGCGTCACCGGCTTGATCGCGGCCGAGAAGCTGTGCGCTTCGATCGCGTGCGCGAGCCCGTCCGTGCGTTCGGCGCTCCAGTCGAGCGGCGCGACAATCTCTCTCGCGCGCGCAGCGGCGAGCGCGGAAGCCTTGGCGCGCTGCGGCGAATTCTTCTCGACAGCGACGCAGTCATGCAGGATCACCGCCGCGACGAGGAGATCGAGATCGCATCCCGGCTCGGAGGCTGCGATGTGCTCGGCGTTGCGCCAGACGCGCAGGATATGGGAGAGATCATGCGATCCGTCGGCGCCATTATCATCGAGGGCGCGAAGGAGCTGCGCTGCAAGAGCCTGGCGCGGCGCGAAGGCCGCGGCGGCGTTTTCGACGCCAAGTGTTGATTCACTCATGCCCTGTTCGCGCCGATCTTTCCATTCTCGACGACGAAGGAGACATCTGTCTTCGTCGTCGCTCCTGACCTGTCGGTGAATTCAGTCGTGCGCATGTCGGTCGTCCAGCTCTTCTCCGTCACCGTGCAGCGCATATAGCCGCGCTTCGCCGGATCGAAATAGGAGAGATGCGGATTTTTCGGCAGCGCGTCCCGCATCGGTTTCGCCAGCGGCTCGGGCCAGACCGAACTGATGGAGGTTCCGACGAATTCGGTGACTAGTCCCTGCGCGGGATCATCGCCCGCCTTGCGGACCACGCTCGACACCAGGGACGAGTGGATGTCGCCCGACAGCGAAATCGGATTGCGGACCTTGTTGTTTGCGATCGCGTCGAGAATGCGCGCGCGGTTGGCGGGATAGCCGTCCCAGGCCGCGAGATAGCGATAGAGCGCGCCGTCATGATCGAGATCGAACGGCGTCATCATCACCGTGGTCGCGATCGCATTCCATGTAGCCTTCGAGTTCTTCAGCCGGTCCTCCAGCCAGATTTCCTGCGGCCGGCCGAGCATCGACCGCTCCGGCGCGTCCGCGGCGGCGCAGAACTTCTTGTAGACGCCGAAGGCGAATTTCGGATCGGAGCCGTCGAGACAGATCTCGTGCGACGCCCGGAACTGACGCGTATCCGGGATGGTCATGCGCAGGAGGCCGCCAATATCGACCTCGCGCGCGATCGCCATGGTCGGGCTCATGGCGTTGATCACGCTGCGCGTCGGCATGAATTCGCACCAGGCCTGATAGGCCGCGGCGCGACGGCGCAGTTCGGCGGGATCATCCGTGTCGAATTCGAGCGCGTCGTGATTGTCGAGCACGGCGATGAAGGGCGTTGTCTCATGGATGCGGCGCAAGGCGGCGTCGGTTTTGTAGAGCGCATGACGCAGCCGATATTCCGCGAGCGTCGCGGGCGCCTTCTTCGATTCATGCTGGCGCGCGCCGCCGCGGCCGGTTTCGTAGATATAGTCGCCGAGATGGAGCACGAAGGCCGCGTCATCGTCCTTCATGCCGTCATAGGCGTTGAAATAGCCGTTCTCCCAGTGCTGACAGCTCGCCACATTGAAGTGGAACGTCGTTGGCGCCGCCGAGGCGCGCGGCAAGGTCCGCGTGCGACCGACCGGGCTTTCCTTGCCGCCCGTCCTGAACATGAACCAGTAAGCCCTGTCGGAATCGAGCCCCTGCGCGTCGACATGGACGGAATGGCCGAATTCCGGAACTGCGGTCGCGACGCCGCTGCGGACGACGCGCTTCAGCCCTTCATCTTCGGCGAGAACCCATTCGACCGCCACGGGACCTTCGCCGATCGGCGAGAGATCGTTGAAGGCGCGCGCGAGCCGGGTCCACAGCACCACGGCGTCCGCGGTGGGATCGCCGCTCGCGACCGAGAAGACGAAGGGGTTGAAGCCGGTGATGGTTTGCGCCGTCGCGCGTCTGAGATAGGCCGGAAGGGTCAGCGCGCCGGCTCCGGCTGCTGACGCGATAAAGCGCCGCCTGTGCAACATCGCCTGCTCCGTGGGGTGAGGCGGCTTGCGTAGGCCTGGCCCGTGACGTTTGTGCAAAGCCCCTTTGACAGCGGCTTGCCTCTTCGCACGCCATCGTCGCAGATGGGGCTGCGACGGCGGCCATGGCGTTTCGCGCATGGCCGATGTATGCGCCGGTCATGGATCGCGCGCCCATATCAAGGGCGGCGCACAGAGGACAGGGAATGGCTTACGATCTCATCGTCATTGGTTCGGGACCCGGCGGTTATGTCTGCGCCGTGCGCGCCGCCCAGCTCGGGCTGAAGACGGCCATTGTCGAGAAGGAGAAGACGCTCGGCGGCACCTGCCTCAATATCGGCTGCATCCCGTCGAAGGCGCTTCTGCAGGCTTCGGAGCATTTCCACGAGGTCGGCCATGGCATGGCGGCGTTCGGCGTGATCGTCGATCCGCCGAAGCTCGATCACAAGGCGCTGATGAAACACAAGGACGATGTCGTCTCCGCCAACGTCAACGGCGTCGCGTTCCTGATGAAGAAGAACAAGGTCGACGTGCATCAGGGGCTCGGCGCCATCACCGGCAAGGGTCAGGTGACGGTGACTGCGGCCGGCGGCGAGACGAAGGTCCTCGAAACGAAATCGATCGTGATCGCGACGGGCTCGGAGAGCGCGATGCTGCCGGGCGTCGTCGTGGACGAGAAGCAGGTGGTGACCTCGACCGGCGCGCTGTCGCTCGAAAAGGTTCCGGGCAAGCTGCTGGTCATCGGCGCCGGCGTGATCGGTCTTGAACTGGGCTCGGCGTGGGGCCGTCTCGGCGCCAAGGTCGAGGTGGTCGAATTCCTCGATCGCATCCTGCCCGGCATGGATGGCGAGGTGGCGAAGCAAATGCAGCGCACGCTGGAGAAGCAGGGCTTCACATTCAATCTCTCCAGCAAGGTGACAAAGGCCGAGACAGGCAAGATCGGCGTGGAAACAAGCTATCAACCTGGCGCCGGCGGATTTCTGCTGCCGCAGGATTCGTCCGGACGGGATGGCGTCAAAGTCACGTTCGAGCCGGTCGCCGGCGGCGAGGCGAAGACAATCGAGGCCGATGTCGTGCTCGTCGCGACCGGCCGCCGTCCGAACACCGCGGGCCTCAATCTCGACGCGATGAAGATCGCGACCGAAAGAGGCCGCGTGATCATCGACGGTCATTTCCGCACCAATATCGAAGCCGTGTA
Organism: Terrirubrum flagellatum; assembly: GCF_022059845.1. Classification (GTDB taxonomy): domain Bacteria; phylum Pseudomonadota; class Alphaproteobacteria; order Rhizobiales; family Beijerinckiaceae; genus Terrirubrum; species Terrirubrum flagellatum. The sequence goes on from NZ_CP091851.1 coordinate 4,918,346, forward strand.
CGCGATCGGCGACGTGGTGCGCGGACCAATGCTGGCGCACAAGGCGGAGGATGAGGGCGTCGCCGTCGCCGAACTCATCGCCGGCAAGGCGGGCCATGTGAATTACGACGTCATTCCGGCCGTCGTTTACACGCAGCCGGAAGTAGCCTCCGTCGGCAAGACGGAGGAGGAGCTGAAAGAAGCGGGCGTCGCCTACGTCGTCGGCAAGTTCCCCTTCACGGCGAATGGCCGCGCGCGCGCCATGCGTCACACCGACGGCTTCGTGAAATTCCTCGCCGACGCCAAGACCGACCGCGTGCTCGGCGCGCATATCGTCGGCTTCGGCGCTGGCGAGATGATCCACGAGATCGCGGTGCTGATGGAGTTCGGCGGCTCGTCGGAAGATCTCGCGCGCACCTGCCACGCCCATCCGACGATGAGCGAGGCGGTGAAGGAAGCCGCGATGGGCGTCGAGAAACGCTCGATCCACATTTGATATAGTTTTTCGGCAAATTGAATTAAACGCCTGCGATCACGGCGGAGTGGTGCAATCGCTCCGTCGCGTGCAGCGGCGCACAGCGCGCGGATGATTTCCGGCCATTCTTCCTTCGCGACCAATCGTGCGCGGAGGCGTAGCCATGGTCATGGAAGTCGCAAAGGTTGCCACATTTTTCAAGGACAATGTGATCAGCGTCGTCGCGGCGTTTGCGGCCCTGTTCTATGGCTATTTTGAATTCATCAACGGCCAGCATAATCAGGAAAAGGTCTATATCGAGCAATTCGCCGGAGCTGTTGAGAAATACAGCTTCCCGCCTTCCTGCGAAGCGATCGACACCAAGCAGAAGCTCTATCTGCAGATCGCGATCTCGGCGGCGGCGCGGCTGAGAACCGATTTCGACAACAGGACTTTCAGCGAGATCATCGATCGGCTGAGCAACCGCTATTCCGAATTCGAGGCGAAATGCTCGGTCAGGCGCGCGATGCAGACGACGACGCCGGTTCAGGTGACCGCGCTCGATGTGAAGGCGCAGGCTTTGCAGCGCAGCAACATCCAGCTTCAGGAAATCGCCGCGCCGGCGAAGGCGGGCGCGAAATGGTTCACGGTCGTCGCCTCGCTGCCGAAGGATGAAGGTCCGCAGGCGCGCAAACTGATTTGTGGCTGGATCGCGCAGGAGCCGGAATTCAGGACCTGGCGTTTCCAGATCTACCAGACGAATCTGAGCAAGAGCACCGCCGTCGTGGTCGATGGTCAACTCGACTATGGCCAGGCCTTGCAGAAGGCGCAGCTTCTGCGCGCCAATCCGCAATTCTCCCGCTTCTTTCCGGACGCCTTCGCGCAGATTGATCGCGACTGGGCGTCTGACACAGAGAAGATCGATTGCGCGGCGAGCGCGCCCGGCTAGAGCATGGCGCGAAAAAGTGGGAACCGGTTTTTCGCGAGGGCCATGCTCTAAGTTTTGGAATCGATCACGCCGCATCTTGATTGAATCAATCAAAATGCGGCGTGATCTACCCCATGATCCGTTTCATCACGGCCTTGCCGACGCCGGACGCGCCGACATTTTCGAAAGCGCGAACATAGTCGCTCGCATAGAAGTGCCTGATGACCGCGACGCGCGTCGCGAGCGACGCGTCGAAATGCACGGCGAAACCGCCGGGGCGGCCGCGGACGATCGTCGCCGGCACGTCCTGGCCGCGCAGGCGGCAGAGGATCATCGAGCCAAGCGGCGCCGGCGGTTCGCCGCGCAGCGCGGCGCCCGAGATCGAGATGTCGGCGAGCCCGCGAATATGCGTGACGCCGTCGACAAGAAGCGTGATCGAATCGTTCGTCGTGAAGCGCTCTGATTTCCGTCGCCGCGGCTGCTCGATGCAGACGAAGCAGATGATCATCAGAACGATTGTATTGTACCAGCTCCAGGCCAGCGCCAACGTGGCGAAGCCGATGCGATCGCCGCGCGCATTGATGTCGAAGGACACGGCGATGGAGAGAATGGTGAGCAGCAGCAGCGCGCCATAGATTTTCAGGAGCGGCCATTCGACGAAGCCGCGGCTGCGGTCGCCGCCTTTCGCCGTCACCTTGAACTTGTGGCCCTGCGGCTTGGTCAGCCCCATGAACACGGCCTTGATGATCGCCGGCGCCGCGACGAAGTGGCAGACGTCCGACATGATCGGCATCACGCGTCCGCGCGTCATCCAGGACATCGAGAACATCGTCCAGAGGAAATAGGGCAGGAAGTAGTTCGCGACATCGCCGAGCTCGGCGTGAACGGACTTCACGTCGAGCAGGAGATAAAGGATCGGCATGACGAGACCGAGCATGCGCGCGGGATAGACGGCGGCCCAGTTGAGAAAGCTGTCGATGAGCGACAGGCGGTCGACCAGCTTGAGATTCGTGCGGCGTGAAAAAGGTCCGCTGCGGCCGCGCACGATCTGCATGAAGCCGAGGCACCAGCGATTGCGCTGCGTGATGTATTCCTTGATGCCCTCCGGCGCGAGGCCAAGCGTCAGCGCTTCGTTGAGATAGGCTGTGACATAACCCGCTTCCTTCAACCGTAGCGTCAGCAGATAGTCTTCGGTGACGGAGTCGGTCGGGAAACCCTTGATGGCGACGAGCGGCTTGAATCGGATGATCGAGGATGTGCCGCAGCAGAAGGCCGCGCCCCAGGCGTCGCGCGCCGGCATCACAATATCAAAGAAGAAGCGCTGATCGTCAGGCCAGACCTGCGTCGCGAGCAGATTGGTCTGGATCGGATCGGGATTGATGAAATGCTGCGGCGTCTGCACGACGCCAATGGTCGGATCGTGAAACAGGCTCATGGCGCGGCGCAGGAAATTCGGGCGCGGCACGAAATCGGCGTCGAGAATGGAGACGAATTCCGGCGGCTCGGGCAATTCGGCGAGCCGCGCCAGCGCATGATTGATGTTGCCGGCCTTGGCGTGCCTGTTGTCGGGGCGGGTGATGTAGCCGCAGCCGAGCTTGCCGCAAAGCTCCTGAAGCCAGGGCCGCTTGCCGTCGTCGAGCACCCAGACGCGATAGTTGGGATAATCCATGCCAGTCGCGCCGATGATGGTGCGTTCGACGATTGGCTCTTCCTCATTGTAGGTGCAGATGAGGACGTCGATCAGCGGCTTCTTCGGCAGCGCATCGAGCCAGGGCAGATTCGCCGCGACGTCGGAGGTCCGCTCCCGCGTCTTCATCATGAAGAACATCGAGATGATCGACGCGATGATGGTCGCGCATTCGGCGGCGAGGAAAATGACGCCGGCCGTGAAGTCGATCGGGTCGGTGAAGGGCGGGAGCGTCGACGTCACGCGCCAGACGAAATAGCGCGCGAGAAGCGCGATGCTGACCGCCATCACGGCGAGGCGCGCGGCGGCCCATTCGCGTTTCAGCGTGCCCATTAACAGCAGGCAGAGGCCGAGCGCCGCGAGGCCGGGCGCGAGCGCCGTCAGAAAGTCTTGCAGACTGGCGCGGATCACCGGCGCAGACCGAAGGCCAGCGACTCCGCGGCGGCGTCGGGCGCGGCCCTGTCGAACAGCACGCGCCCGGTGCGGCCGATGCCGCAGGCGCCGTCCGAGGCGAGCTTCGGCACCGAGACGGTGACGTGATAGGCTTCCTTGATGAGCGCCTTCGGCTCGATGGCGAAATTCGCCGGCGTCGCCGAGACGCCGGTCAGGTTCACGATCACGCCGTCATAATCCTGGCTCTCGTCGGATGGCCGGAATTTCGCCGGCCCGCCGATGCGCAGCTTGTTGTAGACTGTCTCCGCAACGTTCGCGGTCACCACCGCGGTCGAGCAGTCGAGCAGGCGGATGAGATCCTGTCCGCGTCTGATATGCTCGCCGGGCGCCGTCATGATCTCCCAGACGCGGCCGCTGGCGGGCAGCGCGACTTCGACGTCGGACAACTTCTTGAAGCGCGCAGCCTCGTCCGTTTCGTCGGCGCGAGCGCGCGCGATCTGGGCGTCGAGCCGGCGCAGATCGGCGTTGAGATCATCGATGCGCTGGCGCATCTCGTCGGCGCGCTGGGCGGAGCTCGGACGGTCATTGTAACTGTCGCCGATGAAGGAGCCCTGTCGTGCGGCCGTGAGTTCAACGGTCGCCTCCTCGACGCGCCTCTTTGCGGCGGTCTCGGCGGCGTCGGCGACCTGCCGGTCTCGCGCGACGCGGGCGGCCTCGGCCGCTGACACCACGCCGGGGCGGGTCATGTTGGCGACGCGCTGCTCGGCGAATCGCGCCTCGCTGGCGCGCGCGGTCGCGCCGGCAAGATCACTGTTGAGCGCGGCGATGCGCGCTTCAAGCTGGCGGATGCGGCCAGCCTGGAACTGCTTCGTTTGCTCGTCGAGCGCGGCAAGGCGCGTCTGGGTCTGGGCCAACCGTTCGACGAGGCCCGGACGCTCGTCTTCGAGCCGTCCGGCGATGCGGCGCAACTCGTCGAGCCTCGATCGGTCAGCCTTCGCATCGACGATGTGGAGCGCGGGCGCGCCCTTCACGGCCGACCAGGCGGTGAAATCGGTCGGCGCGGCGACGATCTCGCCGTCGATCGGCGCGCGGATAGTGACGATGCGGGAATTGACCACTGCCTCGACGCTCGCCGCCTGCAGGAGCGTCTGCAGCGGCCGCGCGCCAAAGACGGCGATCAGGGCGAGGGCGACGGCGATCTTCAGCGGGCGACGGACGGCCAAGGTCCAGAAACCGGGCTTGGCGGCCGGTTGGGCTTTCGGAGCGTCCTGGGCCGCCGCGCCATCCTCTTCGCCAGGCGCTTCGGCCGGCGCGCCGAACGCGTCGCCGAGTTGCCTGTGAAGATCCTTGAGGGCGTTCGGCCCGTCCCTGGAGGGATTGCGCTCGGCGCTGACCTCCCCACGCGCGGTCTCCTGCGCGGCGCCGGCGTTAGGCGCCTCCAGAATGATTCCCGTTTTCTCGACCTTGGGCTGCGCCATGATATTCGCTCACAGGCGCCGATCGCCGGGCGCCGATTTATTGGCCGCGAATACGCAACTCCGTCCGCAATGACGGAGTCTCGATCGGCCGGCGCATTCTGGCGCGGGCGCATCGCGAGACTTCAACGGGAATAGCGAAGGCGGCTTAATGGCTTCGCACAAAAGCCATCCATCTCCGTAGAAGCTGCAAGCTTGGTAAAGCCTTGGTGACCGGCGGCTGGCGAAGGTGTCGAAGCGGGCATGCGCGGACGACTCCCTGGAGCCTCTCCAGACAGGGATTGGAACAGCCCGGCGAGCGGTTGCGCCCCTGAAATCGCCATGCTAGGCGGACCCGCGTTTTCCGGGCCGGGACGTCTCGTTCCCTCGGATATTCCGTCCCTATTCGCGCAGGGTCCGGAGGCCGCCGCGCCGCTCAAGGCTGCAGCGCAGTTCCGGGATTTGCCAGAGAGAGTGTAGTCCGTGGCGCAAGGCGAAACGATCGTATCTGGTGTGGCCGGCCGCTATGCCCAGGCCCTGTTCGATCTGGCGCAGGAATCAAAATCGATCGACGCGGTGAAGTCGGACCTGGAGGCGTTCGATTCGCTGGTTGCGCAGAGCCCGGACCTTCAGCGTCTCGTCCGCTCGCCTGTTTTCACGGCGGAAGAACAGACCAAGGCGATCGGCGCGATCCTCGACAAGGCGGGAATCAAGGGACTCGCCGCGAATTTCCTTCGTCTCGTCGCCACGCAGCGCCGCCTGTTCGCGGTGCGCTCGATGGTCGACGCTTACAGGAAGCTGGCGGATGCGGCGCATGGCGTCGTCCGCGCCGAGGTGACGGTGGCTGAGAAGCCGTCCGATTCGCTCGCGAACGAAATCAAGAAAGCTTTGTCCGATGTGGCCGGCAAGAACGTCACGGTCGACCTCAAGGTCGATCCGGCGATCATCGGCGGCATCGTGGTCAAGATGGGCTCGCGCATGGTGGATTCCTCCCTGCGCACCAAACTCAACGGCATCAAAGTTGCGATGAAAGAGGTCGGCTGATGGATATCCGCGCCGCTGAAATTTCGGCGATCCTCAAGGATCAGATCAAGAACTTCGGCAATGAGGCCGAAGTCACCGAGGTCGGACAGGTCCTGTCCGTCGGCGACGGCATTGCGCGCTGCTTCGGCCTCGACAATGTCCAGGCCGGCGAAATGGTCGAGTTCGAGTCGGGCGTGCGCGGCATGGCGCTGAACCTCGAACAGGACAATGTCGGCGTCGTCATCTTCGGCTCCGACCGCGAGATCAAGGAAGGCCAGACGGTCAAGCGCACCGGCGCGATCGTGGACGTTCCGGTCGGCAAGGAGCTGCTCGGCCGCGTCGTCGACGCTCTCGGCAATCCGATCGACGGCAAGGGCCCGATCAAGACCTCGACGCGCGCCCGCGTCGACGTGAAGGCGCCGGGCATCATTCCGCGCAAGTCGGTGCATGAGCCGATGGCGACGGGCCTCAAGTCGATCGACGCGATGATCCCGATCGGCCGCGGTCAGCGCGAGCTGATCATCGGCGACCGTCAGACCGGCAAGACCGCGATCGCGCTCGACACCATCCTCAACCAGAAGCCGCTCAACGTCGCCGGCGCCGACGAGCAGCAGAAGCTCTATTGCGTCTATGTCGCTGTCGGCCAGAAGCGCTCCACCGTCGCGCAGTTCGTGAAGGTGCTCGAGGAGCAAGGCGCGCTCGAATATTCGATCATCGTCGCCGCCACCGCGTCGGACGCCGCGCCGATGCAGTTCATCGCGCCGTTCGCCGGCTGCGCCATGGGCGAATTTTTCCGCGACAACGGCATGCATGCGGTCATCATCTATGACGATCTGTCGAAGCAGGCCGTCGCCTACCGCCAGATGTCGTTGCTGCTCCGCCGTCCGCCGGGCCGCGAAGCCTATCCCGGCGACGTGTTCTATCTCCACTCCCGCCTGCTCGAGCGCGCCGCCAAGATGGGCGACGCCGCCGGCAAGGGCTCGCTGACGGCGCTGCCGGTCATCGAAACCCAGGCGAACGACGTGTCGGCTTATATTCCGACCAACGTGATCTCGATCACCGACGGCCAGATATTCCTTGAGACCGATCTGTTCTATCAGGGCGTCCGCCCGGCGGTGAATGTCGGTCTGTCCGTGTCGCGCGTCGGCTCCTCGGCGCAGACCAAGGCGATGAAAAAGGTCGCCGGCAAGATCAAGGGCGAGCTCGCGCAGTATCGCGAGATGGCCGCCTTCGCGCAGTTCGGCTCCGACCTCGACGCGGTGACGCAGCGTTTGCTCAATCGCGGCGCGCGCCTGACCGAGCTGCTCAAGCAGCCGCAATTCTCGCCGCTGAAGATGGAAGAGCAGGTCTGCGTGATCTATGCCGGCATCAACGGCTATCTCGACGCGCTGCCGGTCAACCGCGTGCGCGCCTTCGAAGACGGTCTGCTCGCGGCGCTGCGCAGCGAGGGCTCGATCCTCGAGTCGATCCGCGGGTCGAAGGACCTGCCGGCCGACATGGAAGCCAAGCTGAAGGACGCCGTCGCGAACTTCGCCAAATCCTTCGCCTGATCGGCGGCTGACGGGATTTCTCGATGGCCTCGCTGAAGGACCTCCGTAACCGCATCGCCACGGTGAAGGCGACGCAGAAGATCACCAAGGCGATGCAGATGGTCGCGGCGGCGAAGCTGCGTCGCGCCCAGATGGCGGCGGAAGCCGCGCGCCCCTACGCCGAAAAGATGGAGAAGGTTCTTGCGAACCTCTCCGGTGGCATCGGGCCCGACATGCCGGCGCCGGCCCTGCTCAAGGGCAACGGCCGCGACCAGACCCATCTTTTGATCGTCTGCACCGCCGAGCGCGGTCTGTGCGGCGCGTTCAACTCGTCGATCTCGCGTCTCGCGCGCGACAAGGCGAACGCGCTCATCGCCCAGGGCAAGACGGTCAAGATCATCTGCGTCGGCAAGAAGGGCCACGACATTCTCAAGCGCCAGTTTGAGAAGCTGATCATCGACGTGGTCGATCTGCGCGCCGTGCGCACGCTCGCCTATCACAACGCGCATGAGATCGGCGAACGCGTGATCGAGCGTTTCGACGCCGGCGAGTTCGACGTCGCGACCCTGTTCTTCTCGAAGTTCAAGTCGGTGATCTCGCAGATCCCGACCGCCCAGCAGGTCATTCCGGCGGAGACGCCGGCGCAGGGTGGAAATGGCGGCCAGACGGCGGCCTACGAATATGAGCCGGAAGAAGGTGAAATCCTTGGCGATCTCCTGCCGCGCAACATCTCGGTGCAGGTGTTCCGCGCGCTGCTGGAGAATGCGGCGTCCGAACAGGGCGCGCGCATGAGCGCCATGGACAACGCCACCCGCAACGCCGGCGACATGATCAAGAAGCAGACGCAGACCTACAACCGGACGCGTCAGGCGATGATCACCAAGGAGCTGATCGAAATCATCTCCGGCGCGGAAGCGCTCTGACGACGCAAGCGGCGACAGGAGGCATTCATGGCTTTGACTCCGATCATGAAGACCTACGCCACGACGCGTGGCGGCCGCGACGGCCGCTCTTCGCTGGAAGGCGGCAAGTTCGTGCTGGGCATGTCGCTGCCGAAGGAGCTCGCCGGCGCGGCTGCGACGGAAGGCATGAATCCCGAGCAGCTCTTCGCCATGGGCTGGTCGTCCTGCTACGGTCAGGCGATCATCGCGCTGTCGAAGAAGCATGGCGTCGATGCGACCCGCGCGGCGGTCACCTGCGAAGTGACGCTGAACAAGGATGAGACGAGCTTCGCGCTGACCGCCGAACTCAAATGCTCAATCCCCGGCGAAGACCCGGCGAAGGTGAAGGAGCTGATGGAAGCTGCTCACCAGATTTGCCCCTATTCCAAAGCGACGCGCGGCAATGTGCCGGTGACGCTGACTGTTCTCTAAAGATTCGTAACGAGGATGATCATGGCCCAGGCTGGCTCCAACAAGACAGGCAGGATCACGCAGGTGATCGGCGCCGTCGTCGACGTGCAGTTCGACGGCCATCTGCCGGAAATTCTGAACGCGCTCGAGACCAGCAATGTCGGCCTGAAGTCGGAGTCCAATCCGACCGGTCGCCTTGTTCTCGAAGTGGCGCAGCAGCTCGGCGAGAGCACGGTGCGCTGCATTTCGATGGACACGTCGGAAGGCCTGACCCGCGGCCAGGAGGTCACTGACACCGGCGCGCCGATCGCGGTTCCGGTCGGCGATGAATGCCTCGGCCGCATCATGAACGTCATCGGCGAGCCGGTGGACGAAGCCGGCCCGATCGCGACGACGGCGAAGCGCGCCATTCACCAGGCGGCGCCGACCTACGCCGAGCAGGCGACGGAAGCGCAGATCCTCGTCACCGGCATCAAGGTCGTCGACCTGCTCGCGCCTTACGCAAAGGGCGGCAAGATCGGCCTGTTCGGCGGCGCGGGCGTCGGCAAGACCGTGCTTATCATGGAGCTCATCAACAACGTCGCGAAGGCGCACGGCGGTTACTCCGTGTTCGCCGGCGTCGGCGAGCGCACGCGCGAAGGCAACGACCTCTATCACGAGATGATCGAGTCGAACGTGAACGTCGATCCGAAGAAAGCCGGTTCGGCCAAGGGTTCGAAGTGCGCGCTGGTCTATGGCCAGATGAACGAGCCGCCGGGCGCCCGCGCCCGCGTCGCGCTCACCGGTCTGACCGTCGCGGAAGATTTCCGCGACAAGGGCCAGGACGTGCTGTTCTTCGTCGACAACATCTTCCGCTTCACGCAGGCGGGCTCGGAAGTGTCGGCGCTGCTCGGCCGCATTCCTTCGGCGGTCGGCTATCAGCCGACGCTCGCGACCGACATGGGCGCGCTGCAGGAGCGCATCACCACCACGACCAAGGGCTCGATCACCTCGGTGCAGGCGATCTACGTGCCGGCGGACGACCTGACCGACCCGGCGCCGGCGACTTCCTTCGCCCACTTGGACGCGACGACCGTGCTGTCGCGCTCGATCGCGGAGAAGGGCATTTATCCCGCCGTCGATCCGCTCGACTCGACCTCGCGCATGCTGTCGCCGCTCGTCGTTGGCGAAGAGCATTACGCCGTCGCCCGCCAGGTGCAGCAGGTGCTGCAGCGCTACAAGGCGCTGCAGGACATCATCGCGATCCTCGGCATGGACGAGCTCTCGGAAGAGGACAAGCTGACGGTGGCGCGCGCCCGCAAGATCGAGCGCTTCCTGTCGCAGCCCTTCTTCGTCGCGGAAGTGTTCACCGGTTCGCCGGGCAAGCTCGTGTCGCTCGAAGACACCATCAAGGGCTTCAAGGGCCTGGTCGAAGGCAAGTACGACCATCTTCCCGAAGCGGCCTTCTACATGGTGGGCAATATTGAGGAAGCCGTCGCGAAGGCGCAGAAGCTCGCGGCCGAAGCGGCGTAACCCTGATGGCCAGCTTCCACTTCGAACTCGTGTCGCCTGAGAAGATGCTCTTCTCGGGCGATGTTGAAAGCGTCGTCGTGCCGGGCGCCGACGGCGACTTCCAGGTGTTCGCCGGCCACGCGCCCGTGATGTCGACGTTGCATGTCGGCGTCTTGAAGATCGCGGGCAATACGAACGCGCCGCAGCGCGTGTTCGTGCGCGGCGGTTTCGCCGACGTGAATGACAGCGGCCTGACCATCCTCGCCGAGCAGGCGGTCGATCTCGCCGAGGTGAAGTCCGATCAGCTCATGCAGGACATCCGGGATCTCGAAGAGGATGTCGCCGACGCCAAGACGGACGCCGAGCGCGCCCGCGCGCAGGCGAAGCTCGAAGGGCTGAAGGCGCTGCAACTCGCCGTCGCGCACTGAACGTGACGCGCAGTATGAAATGAACAAGGCCGCGCAAGCGGCCTTTTCTTTGGCCGTTTGCTGTTCGTCTCCGCCGGTATTGGCCGACGATCCGAGCAGCCTTGGCGTCTAGCGTAATTTCACCGTCAGCTTGTAAGTTGCGTTGCCGCGTGTCGGCCCAACCACGATGGCGTAGCGGCCGGTTGCTGGCAGTTTACCGGACCAGGATTTCGCGCTGTCTTCGGCGCCCGCTCTTGGAAGCGTGCGCAGATTTTCGCCGTCCGCTGTTTGAGAGGCTGTTTTAGAACCGGGGAGATAGATCTGAAATGAGGCATTATCTTCGATCGACGTCACCTTGAGGGATGCGGTCATGCCCTTCCGAGCTTCAAAAACATAGCGATCGGAGTCGCCGCGCACGACGGCGCCTTCGGCCTCGAAGGTCGACGCACGCACGTTGGCTTTCAATTCGCGCTCGAAGTCGGTGGCGTGGGCTGGCGCGAATGATGCAGCCACCGCAGCCGAGATGAAAAATGCCAGCGCCATCCGCATTGCTGCGATTCCACCTCAAATTCCAAGGAAGAACTTGGCGCGTAGCAAGAACGCCTCGCGTTCCCTAAAAGTCGTGCAATTACGGCCATTGACCACAATGCACACTTGCCTGTGATTATCGGCGTCGGCGAGGGGATTCAAATTATGGGTTTCCCAGAACCATGTTGACACATCCGTCGCAAATCTTGGTTCAGTTGCGACCCTAGCCGGGTTGTTATCCGTCAGAAAGTCTTCGCCAATGCTAGCGCCATAGGCTGTATAGTTCGCTCGGCCGGTCAGTTGTATCAATCCGCGTCCCTTGAAGCGGACGCCGTCGCCGGGCTCCGTATTGCCGAGATTCGCCCTCCCCTCATAGGCCGCGCCACTCGCGGTTTCCTCGCTATAGAAGAACGACATGCTCTCATGCCCGAGCTGCGCGAGAAAATGCGCCTGCCGAAGAGACGTGTTGATCGCGCGCGCCTCCATCCCGGCGAACAGTAGCGCCGCATACTTATCTATATCGGTCACGGTGGCGGCGGGCATGATTCCAAGCAACTTGACCGCATCGAGCCCACTGGGAATGGCGTCCCGAAGCGATCGAAGTGTCGCGCCTCCGGGATCGATCCGTCCATCGGGCTTCGGCGCTTTCATCACGCGCGACTGATATTCCCGAATCGCGTCCTTCGTCGATTGCGTGCATGCGCCATCGACGGGCAGTGGCGGCTGTGGAGGCGGCAGCCAAAACGGCATCTCCATCGGCGCCTCCAAAAATGACGGCTGCCGAAGCGCTGGCGGCTGAAGCGATGGCGGCCCCACCAGCGGCCTCTGCAGAAATGGCGGCTGCTGAAGCGGCGGCTGCGGCCACTGCATCTGCGACCGGCCATAATTCAGCAGAATCTGAACGATAATTACGTCTGCATGAGCATTGCGGCCATGTTCGCCGACAGAGGCTAAAATGCACATCGCGCCGAACCAATAATTCAATCTATTGCTAGCTTAGGTGGGGCGCGAGGGCTGTCAAGCTGCATGCGTTCGCGCGTGGGCTAAATTGAATAGTTGGAGGCGCCGCTGCTCGTCGCGCATGCAAATTAGTTGAGCAAAGTCTCGCAACCAGCCTTTTCTTTTTTACGTCGCTGCATGCCATAGTGGCGCGAATTCGAGGACGCGCCTATGCAACTCATCCCGCGCAATCCAACCGCTGGAATTTATCCGGCTACGGACGATTACGTCCATGCGATGGAAGTCATTCAGCCGCAGCGATTTCTCTTCATCAGCGGCACGATGGGGCTCGACGCGCAAGGCGTCGCCGGCAAGACGCTCGACGAGCAGCTCGCGCTGATCTGGTCGAACATCCGCGCGATCCTCGCGAGCGCCGGCATGAGCACGGACAATCTCGTGCGTCTCACAAGCTATCTGCGTGACGCCTCTTATGCGGAAGCGAACGCTGCGGCGCGCATCGCGGCGCTTGGCGAGCGCCGCATCCCGACGACCGCGATCGTGGCGCAGACTCTGGTCGAGGACTGGCTGGTCGAGATCGAAGCGATCGCCGCGGCGTGAGCGCCAGAGCAATGTGCGGAAAAGTGGGAACCGGTTTTCCGCGAAAAACGTTGCGACAAAAAAGAGTCGCCCTGCGATTCGACTTGAGGGCGCGCCGTTTGCTCTCACTCCGGCCGGTAAGGGCCGCCGGGATGGCCCCAGCCCCATGTCGGCATCGGCGCCTTGTCGTCGACTTCCGTGTCTGGCGCTGAATTGATCACGGCGAGCCGCGTGCCCCATTCGATGTAGGCGAGAAAGGCCGAGCGGAATTCGGGATCGGCGGGCAGTCCAGCCTCATCGGCGGCGTCGCAGATTAAAGACACCCAGCGTCGTCTTTGCGGCTCGGTCAGCATGCGCCCGATATGGTGGCGGATCATCTCGGCGTGCGCGCCAGGCTCGCCATGCGCCTCCGACCACAGGCGCGGGCCGCCGAATACTTCGGCGACAAAGCCGGCGACATGCTCGGGATGATCGTCGCCCATCCTCGCGAAGACAGGCGCAAGCAGCGGATCGGCCTTCACCTTGGCGTAGAACACGCCAGTCAGCCGACGGAACGCGTCGAGGCCGCCCGCCCATTCATAAAGGGCGGGAATAGCCTCGTCCGGCTTGGCATTGGTCGCGACGTTCATCGGCGTCTCCTCAGCTCCCGATGTGAGCGCGCCCTGTCTCGAAATCAATATTCCGCACGGCTGACAAAAGGCTCTTCATTCGCTATTATTGCGTCCTGCTTTCAAGACCATTGTTGAGCGCCGGCCGTCTTTCGCCGGTGATATTGCAACGCAACGTTTCGGGGGCGGACGATGGCGACTGCGCTCACGCGGCAACTGCTTCGCGGGTTGATGGTGACGGTTGCGCGCCGCGACAATGTCGCGCTGGATAATCTGTCATTGCGCGCTCTCAACGCCGAGGTGCGTCTCGCCGTCGATCACGCCGGCCAGCCGCTCTATAATCAAGCGACCACGAACGACGTGAAAGCCGTGATCGCGGAGCTGCGCGCGGGCCCTTTCCCGACCCATGATCCGGCAAGGCCGATGGAGCAGTTCAGCTTCGAATATTGGTATAACTATTTCTTCAAGGAGCTCGCCTGGGCGCGGCAGCTCGATTTCATCATGCCGGTGCTCAATGACGACGGGAGCTATCGCACCGAGAATCAGGTTTTCGAGAAAGAGCGTCTGTTCTCGGAGATGCTGGAGCTGGGCTTCACGCCTTTCGTTGCAAATGACAAACTGACGGCCGATCAGGTGATGGCGCATGCGATCAAGGACTCGCTCAGCGAGTTGCAGCGCAAGAACGTCAATGTGCTTTTCCGCGGCGATGGGCGACCGTCGGAAAAGATCAAGAAGGATGGCGGCACAAAGCCGCAAACGCGCGTCGATGATCTGCGCGTGTCCCGGCATATGTTGAGCTATTGGCATCCCTTCAAGACGCGGGGCGACAGCGTCTGGGTGCGCAAGGGCTTCAACCAGGATAATTGCCTGTTTTCGGCCGTCAGCGTCACCCCGCAGTTTGGCGTGGCGACGAAGTTTCCGTTGCTCAACGATCTCGAAGGCTCAAATCCCGACGCCATCGGCCATGCGTGGGTGATGGTGCGCGACAGGACGCAAGCAGCCGGAGGCAGCGCGTTCCAGCAGGCGCGGCAGGTGTTCGCCAAACCGCAGGCGGAGAGCGCGCTGCGACCTTTAACGCTCATGGCGAGCAAATCGAACATCTATGTCGTGCGTGCGCGCAGCGCCTACAACACGCAGAATTATCAGGTCGGATCGACATTTCCCGAATATGCGTCTGAAGATCTCGACTGGGCCGACCATCTCCTCTGCTTCAACGTCACGCGCATTCATTTCGGCGCCGGCGACGCCAATGCAGGCCATCTGATCGTCGTCAATGAAAGCCGCTGGCTGCAGGATGAAGCGCTCATCGCCTCTGTGCTCGCGGGGCCCGCAAGCATGACGGAGTTGCGCAAGTTCAAGGCGGATATCGATGCGCTCGCGAAGCTTCACAGCGGCGCCGGCGGTATGGTCTACACGCCGCCCGGCGTCGATCCGCCGCCTTTCGACATCGTGACGGTGCGCGAGTCATTCCGGCCGGGCAAGCCCGCGCCAGACTCCGATCCTTTCATGACCGATGGGCGCAGGAAGATCGCCATTCCCGCAGCTTTCAGGAACTAGAGCGATTTTCGTGGTTGCTACGCCGGGAGGTCGGCCGCGCTGATCCGCTTCACGCCGGCGTCACCCATCGCTTTCCAGGCCGCCGCCAGCGAACCGTTTGCATCGATCGCGCGGCAGGCGTCCTCGACGACAAGCGCTTCGAGGCCCGCCGCGCGCGCATCCTGCGCCGTCCAGGCGACGCAGAAATCGGTGGCGAGACCAGCGCAGACGACGCGCGTCACGCCGCGCTCCCGGAGATAACCGGCGAGGCCAGTGCTCGTCGCGCGATCGGCCTCCTTGAATCCGGAATAGGAATCGACCGAGACGCGATAGCCCTTGCGGATGATCGTCTGCGCGCCGGGAATATCGAGCGCGGCATGGAATTCGGCGCCGCGCGTTCCCATCACGCAATGGTCCGGCCACAACACCTGCGGGCCGTAAGGCATCTCGATCGTCTCGAACGGATTTTTTTCGGGATGCGCGCTGGCGAAAGAGGCGTGCCCCGGCGGATGCCAGTCCTGCGTCAGAACAATCGTCTGGAATCGCTTCGCCATCGCATTGATCGGCGCGATCACGGCGTCGCCATCAGGCACGGCGAGCGAGCCGCCGGCGCAGAAATCGTTCTGCACGTCGATGACGATGAGCGCGGTCGACGCGTCGATCATGAAACTCTCCCGGGCTTCGGCCGATGCGCCCAGGAGAGGAGCATGGCGGCGCGTGCGCGTTTGCGACCAAGGCTTCCACGACATCGTCCCAACACGACGTCAAAGCGAAAGCGCGGATACACATCGGCCGAGCATCACGCCGCGAGGCCTGCAATTCAATAGGCGCTGGCGCCTTCGCCGATCAGGCGCTCGCGCGCCGGCGCCGGAGCCTGCGACGCCACGGGCTTCGGCTTTGCTTTCGGCTTCGCCGGCTGCGTCTTGGCCGCGGTGGTTCGCTCGACAGCAGCGGCCGGGCTTGCGAAAGCCGCGGCGAGGGCGACCAGCAACAGACCGATCGCGAAGTGTGTGGCGAAGCGCATGGCGTCCTCCCGAAGCGCGCGGCCCGTCGCCGCTGATGGAGGCGTTAAACTCGATTGCTCGCGTTGCCGCTGTTCCCGCGGAGACAGGGCCTCCCGAAGCGAACGCTGCGCGCATCAGCGCGTCGCCAGGCCTTCCCACGCGGTGAGCGCGGCCGCGACGATGAGCAGCACACCGGCGGCGCGTCCGGCCGCCATGGTGACGCCGGGATTGCGCGTCAGCAGATCGCGGCTCTTGCCGGCGGCCAGCGCAAGCCCGCCATAGACGCTAAGCTGCGTCGCGGCGACCATCAGCCCCATCGCCAACCCCTGACTCCAGAGCGGCCCATATTGCGGCCGCACGAACTGCGGAAACACGGACGCGGTGAAGAGATAGGCCTTCGGATTGAGAAGGCAGGTGATCGCGCCCTGCCGGAACGCCGTCCATGCCGGGCGCTTCGGCGCGCCTTCGACGGCTTCGACGGTGATGGCGCTGCGCATCAGCGTGACGCCGATCCAGGCCATGTAGGCCGCGCCGGCGAGCAGCACGATGTTGAACAGGGAGGGCGCAAGCCGCAGCAGCAATCCGATGCCTATCAGGCCGGACAACGTGTGGATCGTTCCACCGGCGATCACGCCCGCCGTCGCCGACAGGCCGGCCTTCCGCCCGCCTGACAGCGCGTTGGCGACAATGAACAGCATGTCCATGCCGGGCACGATGATGATGCCGAACAGGAGGACGAAGAACAGGCTCAGATTTTCCGCGTAGGACATGTCAGTTGCTCGGCGACGCCATTACCTGAGGCTTTGAAGAAATGCTGCTCTCCCAAGCCGATGGCGGGTGCTATAGGGGAGGCCAACTGACAGCCTTCTGTCAGTTGTGATCGCGGGAGGAGCGCCATGCGCAAGGCGTCGCGCCTGTTCGAGATCATCCAGATTCTCAGACTGGCGAAGCGGCCGACCACCGCCGCCGAGATCGCGGAAAGCCTGGAAGTCACGCCGCGCTCGATCTATCGCGACATCGCGGCGCTGCAGGCGATGCGCGTGCCGATCGAGGGTGGGCGGGGCGTCGGCTACATCCTGCGGCCGGGCTTCGAGCTGCCGCCGCTGATGTTCTCGATTGAGGAGACCGAGGCGATCGTGCTGGCGCTGGCGCTGCTCGATCGCACGGGCGACTTCGAAATCAGGCAGGCGGCGCGTCGTGTCACCCAGAAGATCGCGGGTTCGATCCCTGCGCCTCTCAGGCGAACGCTCGACGCCGGCGCGCTGCATGCGTGGGGAACGACATTCCCCGATCCCGATGGCGTCAATCTCGCGCTCGTCAGGCGCGCCATCCGCGACGAGCAGAAGATCGCCATCGATTATCGCGACGAGTTCGGCCGCGCGACCGCGCGCATCATCTGGCCGCTCGCGCTGATTTATTATTCGCAGGCGGCCAATATCGTCGCCTGGTGCGAATTGCGTCAGGCGCTGCGCAATTTCCGCGCCGATCGCGTCGAAGACAGCGCGCCGGTCGAGGATTTCTTTCGCGGCGACGGCGACAGGCTGCGGAAAGAATGGGTCGCGGGCTGGACCGAGACGTCTGCGTCAGCCTGACGGTTGCGCAACCGCAAGCGCAGGCATTTTTTCTTTCCGGAACCAGACTCCGCCGGCGATCGCCGCCGCGTTCGCGACGCCATAGGCGACGAGCGCCAGACTCAGCGCGGCGAAGAGCATCCAGCCTTCGCCCAGCATGGTCACGGCGAGCCATCCGCCGCCGGCTGCGATGAGAACACGCATCAGCGCGATCCCCATGGCGTAGCCGACGACGCCCGCGCCCTGGGATGCGAAATAGAGCGCGAGTCCGCCGCCGAAGAAGCCATAGACGGGACCGACGATGCGCAAATAGCTCGCGCCGACCGCGATCATCTGGGGATCGTCGCCGAACAGGCCGAGCCAGCTCGTGGGAAAGAAAGCTGCGACGAGCCCGATCAATTCCGTCAACACGCCGGCGATCGCCGCGCCGGTCCAGGCGGCGCGCAAAGCGCGCTCCTTTTGGCCGGCGCCGATGCATGTTCCAACAATCGCGCCAAGCGGCGCGCCAAGGCCGAACACCAGCGGCACCAGCAGATATTCGAGCCGCACGCCGGCGCCATAGCCCGCGATCGCCGCGGGCCCCACAAGACCGGCGAGGCCGGTCGCAACGACGGCGGTGACATTGGTCGAGAAGCTGACGATCGATGACATCACGCCGACGCGCAGGATGTCGCGCATGGGCGGCCAGCTCAGTCGCGGCGGTGTCGGTGAAGGATTGAGCACGCCGCGGCCGGACCAGAGATAGGCGGCGAACACGATGCTGCCGACGACGTAATAGAGCAGGATCGCGACGCCTCCGCCGGCGACGCCCATCTGCGGCAACGGTCCCCAGCCGAAAATCAGCATCGGCGAGAGCGGGATGAGCACGAGCGCGCCGACGGAAACGACAGCCGCCGGGAAGAACATGTTGCCTGAGCCGCGAATGACGGCGGCGAGCGAATTGAACAGCCACAACGGAATCGCGCCGGCGAAGACGATCGAGGAATAGATCACAGCCGCCTGAAGCGAACCGTCGCGTCCGCCCATAAGCGCATAAAGCTTCGGCCCGAACGCAAGCGCGACGACAGTGGTGACGGCGCCGAGCGCAAGCGTGATCGCGACCGCGCTCCAGACGAGTTCATTGGCGCGGGCCCGATCGCCTGAGCCGAGCGCTCGCGCCACGGCGGAGAGAATGCCGCCGCCCATGGCGCCGGCGGAGATCATCTGCAGCAGCATCAGAAGCGGAAAAACGAGCGCCATGCCGGCGAGCGCGTCGAGGCCGAGCTTGGCGACGAAATAGGTCTCTATCAGCCCGACCGAGGTCTGCACGACCATGACCACCACTGTCGGCAGCGCCATGCGCAGGATCAGGGGAACGATCGGCGCTTCCAGAAGCGTGCGCGTGCGCGGGTCCATGGCGGCTCCCATTCCGAGATAGGCGCATATGCGCCTATTTCTTGACCTCAATACGCGCATATGCGCATATCGGCAAGAGCGGCGTCGCGCAGCGGATCGACGCCCGGAGAGGAGGAGCCATGCAGGAGGCAAATGGAGAGAGCCTGTGCAACTGCCTGGCGCTTCGCCAGGCGGCGCGCCATGCGAGCCAGCTCTATGACAAGCATCTGGCGTCGGCCGGGCTAAAGGCGACACAATATTCGATCCTGGCGAAGCTTGGCCGGCTCGGGCCGCAGTCGATCAACCAGCTGGCGAAATCCATGGTGATGGATCGCACGACGCTTGGCCGCGCCATCCGGCCGCTGGAGCGCGACAAGCTGCTTGGCGTCGGGCCCGGCGCCGACGGACGGACCCGTAGCCTCAAGCTCACCGCCGCCGGCGAAAGGAAACTTAAAGCGGCGCAGGCGAAATGGCGCGACGCGCAGGAAGCTTTCGAAGCCGGTTATGGCGAATCCGAAGCCGCCGATTTGCGCGCCGCGCTGCGCAAGATGGTCGCGTCGGTGTGAGGGCGTCGGCTCGCACTATGTGATCGCCCGCGAACTCCATTTCAGCGTCATCGCCGGGCTCGACCCGGCGATCCAGATCATCCGCCAATTGCTACAGCCTCGCTTGAATATCTCTCGCCGAGAGGCATGACCTCGGACGTAATGGCGGCTCTCCCTCGCCTGATGGAGAATTTCGCAGAAATTTCCGACCGGGAAATCTGCGGAGAGCGCTCATGAGCGTCACCTATGTCATCGTCTTTCATGTCAGGCCGGCGCAGCGTGAGCGATTTCTCGCGCTGTTGAACGGCGTGCTCGACGCCATGCGTCGCGAAGAGAATTTCCGAAACGCCACGCTGCATCGCGATCCCGTCGATCCCGATCGTTTCATGCTTCACGAAACATGGGCCGATCATCAGGATGTGCTCGATGTGCAGATCAAGCGGTCCTATCGCGACGCTTGGCATGCGGCGCTGGAGGATATTCTCGAACGCCCGCGCGAAATTTCGATGTGGGAGGAGATGCGGGCGGATCGGAAGGCTTAGTTGACCCGGCCCGTGGGGCCGGCCTGATAAGGCTGCGGTCAACGACCAGCGAGGTGATTCGTGAACGCGTCCGCGGAATTCCTGAATTCATCCGAAGCGGCGAAACGGCTTGGCGTCTCCGCGAAGGCGCTGCGGCTCTACGAGCAGCGCGGGCTGATCAGGCCGGTTCGCACTGCGGCGGGGTGGCGCGCCTATGGTCCCACGGAAATGGCGCGCGCTGCGGAGATCGTGGCGCTGCGCGCGTTGGGCTTGAGTCTCGCGCAGACAGCACGCGTGCTGGAGGGCGATGCGCATGATCTCAAACCTGCGCTGGCGGCGCATGAGGCGGCGCTCGAAGGTCGTGTGCGTGAGATCGCCGATGCGATCGGGAAAGTGCGCGAATTGCGCACAGGTCTCGCCCGTGGTGAACCGCCAACAGTCGATGACCTCGCGCAGCTGACGCGCGCTGCGAGCGAGGTTGTCGTTTCCTTCGAGCTGCCGTGGCCGTGGGGCGGCGAACAATTCGAACTTCGCGACATCAGGGCGTTGAATTACATCATCGGGCCGCTCGGCAGCGGCAAGACGCGGCTGGCGCAGGCGATCGCTGCGTATCTCCCCGGCGCAGCTTTCATCGGCCTCGATCGGGCCGATCACGATGCGCGCGAAGCAAGAGAGCGGATTGATTTGGATTCCGCGCTGAAGTCGCGCGTGGAGAAAACTCTGGCGTGGCTCATCGAAGATGGCGCGCAGGAATCTGCGGCGCTGATCGCGCTTCTCGCCGCGCTGGAATCGAAAGGCCCGACATATCTCGTCATCGACATGATCGAGCAGGGGCTGGATCAGGCGACGCAGGAAGCGTTGATCGCGCATCTGCGCCGCCGCGACGCATCCCCTCCTTCGCTGTTCTTTCTCACGCGCTCCTCGGCGATTCTCGATCTCGCCGCTGTGGGGCCTGATGAGGCGATCATTTTCTGCCCGGCCAATCACAGCCCGCCAATGCGCGTCGCTCCCGTTCCCGGTGCGCCAGGTTATGAAGCCGTCGCCATGTGTCTCGCATCGCCTGACGTGCGCGCGCGAACGGAGGGGACGGTCGCGGTGAGAGCGAAAGTGGCGTGATGGGAATTTCTGGAAGGCGGAACCGTATCGCGATCTGATCGATGCGACTCTTGTTCCAGATGTCATCGCCGGGCTTGACCCGGCGATCCAGTATTTCCAACGCTGCCAGCTCCAGAAAATCTGGATCGCCGGGTCAAGCCCGGCGATGACGGGAAGAGCTGAGCTTCAATTCAAACGAGTCTCACTCCCCCATCGCCAGCAGACTCGCATTTCCGCCCGCCGCAGCGGTGTTGATCGACACCACCTGCTCATGGGCGAAGGCTTCGACACGCCGGCTCTGAGCCGTTTTTGCCCCTCTTTCGTGAAAAACCTCTTGAGCCGCCCCTAAGGTCATATCTTAGGTCGATGTTTCAGGAGGACGCCAATGCGCGATCAATCAGGCAAAGAAGTCTGGATGGCGGCCGCAGAGTGCGCTGATCGCCTGGGCCTGACGGTCCGCGCGCTCCGCGTCTACGAGCAGCGCGGTTTGATTGCGCCGAAGCGCACTGAGAAAGGATGGCGCCTCTATGGCGGTCAAGAAATCGCCCGGCTTCACGAAATACTTGCATTAAAACGCTTGGGTTTGAGCCTCTCGCGCATAAGCGAACTTCTCAAGGGGCACGCGATCGATCTCGATCGCACTCTCGCCATGCAACAGTCAATCCTGTTGCAGCTGCGCGAGCGTGTCGAACAAAGCCTCTCGCTGATCAACGCTGCGCGCACGAAGTTGTCCGTAGGTGATGTGCTCTCGACAAATGAACTCATCAGCCTTGTGAAGGAGACGAAGATGACGGATGCAGTTCCCGATACGATCGCGTGGCGGCGATATGAACAGGCAAGACCACGCACAGAATATACCGTTAATCCGGGCCTTCTTGAAAAATATGCCGGGCTTTATCAGTTCGAGAACGGCCCCATTTTTGCGATCACCAGTGACAAAGATCGCCTCCTCGCGAAATTGGAAAATCAAATGGCCGTCGAGCTTTTTGCGGAAAGTGATAAGAAGTTCTTTCTCAAGGCGGTTGCCGCGCAAATTTCTTTTTTGGTGCTTGAGGCAGGCAAAGCTAGCGCTCTTGTCCTCCATCAAAATGGACTGGAGCAGAAGGCCGACCGCGTCGACGAGGCGGCGGCGAAAGTCGCGGCGGACTATGTGGCGGCTCGCATCGCGGCCAATAAACCGATACCCGAAAGCAAGACGGTTCTCCAACGCACGATTCTCGACCTGCAAAGAGGCGAGCCCGACTATGATCAAATGAGCGCATTGCTGGCGGCGATCGTCCGCGAGCAATTACCGACCGTGAGTCCACATCTTCGCTCGATGGGAGCGTTGAAGGAAGTTTCGGTCAAGCGTGTGGGAAGGAAGGCAGGGGCGGACGTCTATGACGCGGCCTTCGAGAATGGAAAGTTAGAATGGCATCTAAAGCTGGACGCCAACGGCAAGATCACAGGATTGCGGATGCGAACCTGATCTGGCGATTCCTCGTTTTCAATGTCTTCTGCCCTTCAGAGCTGGATCGCCGGGTCAAGCCCGGCGATGACGGGAAGATTTGAGCTTCAGCTCAAACTGCCCTCACTCCCCCATCGCCAGCAAACTCGCATTTCCTCCGGCAGCCGCGGTGTTGATCGACACCACCTGCTCATGGGCGAAGCGCTTGAGATAATTCGGACCGCCGGCCTTCGGGCCCGTGCCTGAGAGGCCCGAGCCGCCGAAGGGCTGCGTGCCGACGACGGCGCCGATGATGTTGCGGTTGATGTAGAGATTCCCGGCGGGTGTCAGCTTCTCCACGATCTCCATCGTCTCGTTGATGCGCGTATGCAGGCCCATGGTGAGGCCGTAGCCGGTGGCGGCGATGTCCTCGATCAGGCCATAGAGCCCACGCTTCGATGTGGGATCGAGCCGGTCGGCGCTCCAGCGCGCCACATGCAGCACCGGGCCGAATACTTCTTCCTTCAAGTCGCGCGCCGATTTCAATTCGACGATCTGCGGCGCGACAAAGGTTCCGCTCGCGGGCGCTTCGCCCAGCGCATAAACCTTTTTTCCCTCTGCGCGCACGCGCGCGACATAGGCGTCGAGCTTGTCCTTGGCTTCCCTGTCGATGACGGGGCCGACATGGGTGGCGGGATCGGCGGGATCGCCAAGCTTCAACTCCTTCGTCGCGCCGACGATCATCTCGATGATCTTGTCGGCGACATCCTCCTGCACGCAGAGAAGACGCAGCGCCGAGCAGCGCTGGCCGGCCGATCTGAAGGCCGACGTGACCACATCGTCAGCCACCTGCTCGGGCAGCGCGGTTGCATCGACAATCATGGCGTTGACGCCGCCGGTCTCCGCGATCAGCGGCACAATCGGTCCGTCCTTCGCCGCGAGCGCGCGATTGATGAGGCGCGCGACCTCTGTTGAGCCTGTGAAGGCGACGCCCGCGACTTGCGCGTGCGCGACGAGCGCCGCGCCAATGCGGCCGTCGCCAAGCATGAGATGCAGCGCTGATTTCGCGACGCCGGCTTCATGCATGATCTTCACGGCAACGCTTGCAATCAGCGGCGTCTGCTCCGCGGGCTTCGCGATCACGGCGTTGCCAGCCGCGAGCGCAGCCGCGACCTGGCCGGTGAAGATCGCCAGCGGAAAATTCCACGGGCTGATGCAGACGAAGACGCCGCGCCCGCGATGGATCAACCGGTTCTCCTCGCCGGTCGGCCCGGGAAGAAGCTCGCCGGCGCCAAAGCTCTTTTTCGCTTCGCTCGCGTAATAGCGCAGGAAATCGACGGCCTCGCGCACCTCCGCGATGGAATCGTCAATCGTCTTGCCCGCTTCCGCCTGCAGCAGCGCGATCAACGCGGGCAATCGTTGCTCCATGAGATCGGCGGCGCGTTCGAGCGCGGCGCTGCGTGTAGAGACGGGTGTCGCGTTCCACTTCTCAGCGAAGGCCGCTGCGTCGCGCATGGCGTCGGCGACGGCGGACGCATCGGCTTCGATGACCTGTCCGACAATCTGGCTCGTGGCGGGATTGGGCACGGGGCGCTGCGTTCCCTTCACGGCGACGCCTGAAATCAGCGACGCGGCCGAGAGCGATGAATTGATCGCCGCGCGCGCGCTTTCGATATCGCCGCTCAATCTTTCCAGACTCCCGGCATGGCCGAGTTCGACGCCGGATGAATTCTTCCGCGACGCGCCATAGAGATTGATCGGCAGCGGCAGTTTGGCGTTCGCCGCCCTGTCGGGCGAACCGATCCAGCTTTGCGGCCGTGCGAGCAGATGCGCGACGGGCACGCTCGCATCCGCGGCGACGCTGACGAAGCTCGAATTCGCGCCGTTCTCCAACAGGCGCCGCACGAGATAGGCGAGCAGATCGCGATAACCGCCAACCGGCGCATAGGTGCGGCAGGCGACGCCCGGCCTCGTCTCCAAAAGATGTTCGTAAGCGGCTTCGCCCATGCCGTGCAGGCGCTGGAATTCGAAGCCCTGCTGGTCACCCGCCAGCTCAAGCACCGTTGCGATGGTGAGCGCGTTATGCGTGGCGAATTGCGGAAACAGGCGCGGCCTGCGCTTCAGCAGCTCCTGCGCGCAGGCCGCATAGGAGAGATCCGTCATCGCCTTGCGGGTAAAGACGGGATAGCCGGCGAGGCCGCGCTCCTGCGCGCGCTTCACCTCGGTGTCCCAATAGGCGCCCTTCACCAGACGCACCATCATGCGGGAATCATAGGCTGCGGCGAGATCGTCGATCCATCTGATCACGTCGCGCGCGCGCTTCTGATAAGCCTGAATCGCGAGGCCGAATCCATCCCAGCCGCGCAGGCTGTCATCGGCAAAAACAGCTGATATCACGTCGAGCGAGAGTTCGAGCCGGTCGGCCTCTTCGGCGTCGATGGTGAAATTGAGATCGTGCGATTTCGCGAGGCGCGCAAGCTCGATGACGCGCGGAACAAGCTCCTTCAGCACGCGCTCCGAACTCACCGCCTCATAGCGCGGATGCAGCGCCGACAATTTCACCGAGATGCCGGGGCGGTTGGGCAGTTTGTCATTGCCCGCTTTCGCGCCAATGGCGGCGATCGAATCGGCGTAGCTTTTCCAGTAGCGTTGCGCGTCTTCCGCCGTGCGCGCGCCTTCGCCGAGCATGTCGAAGGAATAGCGGAAGATGCGGCCGCTCTTGCTCGTCGCGCGTTTCAGCGCGTCCTCGATCGTCTCGCCGAGCACGAAGTGATTGCCGAGCACGCGCATCGCCTGACGCGTCGCGAGCCGCACGGTCGGCAGGCCCATGCGCTTCACGAGCTGGCCAAGCACGCCTTCCGGCGTTTCGCCGGGTTGAATGAGTCGCGACGTCACGCCGAGCGCCCAGGCCGAGGCTGACACCAGCAGCGCATCCGACTTGGTTTCGTGATGGGCGAAATCGCCCTGGCCCAATTTGTCCTCGATCAGGCGATCGGCGGTCGCGCCGTCAGGCACGCGCAACAGCGCCTCGGCCAGCACCATCAGCGCCAGCCCCTCGCGGGTGGAGAGCGAATATTCGCGCAGCAATTCCTCGACGCCGCCGATGCCGCTTTTCTGCTTTCTGATCGCGCCGATGAGATCGCCGCCGAGCGCGTCGATGCGCTGCTCGCGCTCGGGCGCGAGACTCGCCGCCGCGAAGAGATCGCGGGCGAGGGCGACGTCGTCAGGGGCGTAGGGCGCGCGGAACGGGGCGGGAGCGGGCATTTCGGGGCCTCCGGGAATAATCCTGTATATCGCAGGATTGCCAGAGGTTCGAGAGGTGATTAAAGCTAATCGCCTGCGACATTCGCTATCAAAGCGCGCAATCTCGGTGAAACATGCATGAGCTTGACCGGGCCGACAAGGCCCTGCTGGCGGCCCTCCAGGAAGACGGGCGGATGTCGCTGACCGACCTCGCCCAGAAGGTCGGCCTGTCGCCGACGGCGACCACCGAGCGGTTCAAACGGCTGCAGCGCGACGGCTTCATCACCGGCTTCAAGGCGCTGCTCGATCCAAAGCTGCTCGGCCGCGGCTTCCTCGTCTTCGTCGAGGTGCTGCTCGACAAGACCACGCCTGACATCATCGACCGTTTCAAGGAGGCGGCCAAGCGCACGCCGGAGATTCTCGAATGCCATCTCGTCGCCGGCGGCTTCGACTATCTCATCAAGACGCGGCTCGCCGACATGGAGGCCTATCGCGTGTTCCTTGGCGACAAGCTCTGGGCGATGCCTGGCGTGAAGGAGACGCGCACCTACGCCGTCATGGAGGAGGTGAAGAGCGACGGCCCGTTGCCGATCGGGTGAACCTTCACCCTCCCCTTGAGGGGGAGGGTCGATCCGAGCGTTCGCGAGGATCGGGGTGGGGTGATCATCGCTTGGACGCGGTTCGGCTCTCACCCCACCCCGCTCGTCGTCATGCTGCGCATGCCGCCGATCGACCCTCCCCCCTCAAGGGGAGGGTGGCCGGCCTCTTGCCTCGCCGCCCCGCGCCGTCGGATGGTCGCGCAACGATTCCAAAATCGAGGACGCCATGATCGAAACTCGCGCCGCCGTCGCCTGGGAGGCCAAGAAGCCGCTCACCATCGAGAAGATCCGCATCGAGGGGCCGAAGGCGGGCGAAGTCCTCGTCGAGATCATGGCGACCGGCGTCTGCCACACCGACGCCTACACATTGTCCGGCCTCGACTCCGAAGGGAAATTCCCCTGCATCCTCGGCCATGAGGGCGCAGGGATTGTGCGCGAAACCGGCGCCGGGGTCACATCCCTAAAGCCCGGCGATCATGTGATCCCGCTCTACACAGCCGAATGCCGGCAATGCAAAACCTGCCTCTCCCGCAGGTCGAACCTCTGCACCGCCGTGCGCGCCACGCAGGGGCAGGGCGTGATGCCCGACGGCACCTCGCGCTTCTCCTGCGACGCCGGCCAAGGGTCCAAAGACGTGTTTCATTACATGGGCTGCTCGACCTTCTCGAATTTCACCGTGCTGCCGGAGATTTCGCTGGCGAAGGTTCGCGAGGACGCGCCATTCGACAAGATCTGCTACATCGGCTGCGGCGTGACCACGGGCGTCGGCGCCGTCATCTACACCGCGAAAGTCTGGCCGGGCGCGAATGTCGTGGTGTTCGGTCTCGGCGGCATCGGGCTCAACGTCGTTCAGGCGGCGCGCATGGTGGGCGCCGACAAGATCATCGGCGTCGATCTCAATCCCGCCAAGGTCGCCGTGGCGAAAAAATTCGGCATGACCGATTTCATCAACCCCGATGAAGTCGGCCGCGACAAGGTCGTGCAGGCGATCGTCGATTTGACCGGCGGCGGCGCCGATTTCTCCTTCGAATGCATCGGCAATGTGAACACGATGCGCCAGGCGCTGGAATGCTGCCATCGCGGCTGGGGCGAATCGATCATCATCGGTGTTGCGCCATCAGGCGCGGAGATTGCGACGCGGCCGTTCCAGCTCGTCACCGGGCGCGTGTGGAAAGGCTCGGCTTTCGGCGGCGCAAGAGGCCGCACCGATACGCCGAAGATCGTCGACTGGTATATGGAGGGCAAGCTCAACATCGACGATCTCATCACGCACACGATGCCGCTTGATCAGATCAATCATGCGTTCGATCTCATGCATGAGGGGAAATCTATCAGGAGCGTGGTGGTGTTTTGAAACTCGCTCGCGCACAGGCGCGAGAGCGTACGCCGATCGCGGAGGTTGGCGCGAAGCGTGTTTCGCGACGGGCGCGATGTTTCAAAGTTTCGTCCCTCTCCCCTCGTGGGAGAGGGTGGCTGCCGCGGCGCGATGCGAAGCATCGTCGCGAGGCAGCCGGGAGAGGGGGATGTCCCGCCGCGTCGATACTGAGCATCGCGAGTTTGCGAAGACGCAACGGACGACAATGTCCGCTGCGGAAAGGGTAATCTGGAACGCTGTGCGCGCCGGCCGGCTCGACGGGTGGAAATTCAAGCGGCAAATTCCATTCGGGCGTTATGTCGTTGATTTCGTCTGTTTCGAAGCGAGACTCATCGTTGAAACTGATGGCCCGATGCATGACAGCGACGATGCGCGTCGGCATGATGCGCGCCGCGATGCGTTTCTTCGTTCTGAAGGCTTTTCGGTGTTGCGGTTGCCGAATAATCTTGTGCTTGGCGCGCCCGACATCGCAGCTCAGCGTGTTGTCGAAGCGCTGACGGCTTCGCGTTCCCAGTCAAATGCGCAGCTTTGATTTTGAACCCCCTCTCCCGGCCTTCGCATGACGCGAAGGCCACCCTCTCCCACAAGGGGAGAGGGCGCTAATCTCGATGGTTATCGCGCTGCTTCAACTGCGCTCCTTGCATTCCCCGCCATTCTCCCCTATATGCCTGCGATCGAATTCTGGTCGACCGATTTGGCCGACGCGCGCAATCAGCCCGCGGCCCGTTCATCTCCTCCTCTTCGAAATCGATCTGCTCAACCGGCGCTCAATCGTGAGCGTGGGAATGAGCCTCTACGTGTGAAAGACTATCTCAATGCAAACCGGAACCGTGAAATGGTTCAACCCGACCAAGGGTTTTGGATTCATCCAGCCTGACGCCGGCGACAAGGACGTGTTCGTCCATATCAGCGCTGTCGAGCGCTCGGGCCTCGGCGATCTGCGCGAGGGCCAGAAGGTCAGCTACGACCTCGTCGCGGACAAGCGTTCGGGCAAGGTGTCGGCCGACAATCTCAAGGCTGCTGCGTAAACGACATCGCGAATTTGCGGATGCGTCGACCACGGATGTACTGGCGACAGGTCGCAAACAGAGCGTTGATGAAGGGCGGGGAGAAATCCTCGCCTTTTTGTTTTTTGCAATCCGGACGCGGTTCTTTCAACGCGCCGGAGATGAAGCCGCGCTGGCGGCGGGAGCGGGAATGAAGAAGAGCGGTTTCACCTCGTCGGCGCTGTTTCCGGAGTCGAAATGGGGCGCCAAGGCGGAGCCTGACGTCAGCGGGCTCGCCAGCTATCAGGCCGCCCAAAGGGCGGAGGATGTGAAAACGCAGAAGCTGAAAGCGCTGCGGCTGGCCAAGGAAGCCGCCGAGCGCGCGGCGCTGGCGACAGCGGAAAAGCCCGCGCCGAAGAAAAAGGCGAAGAAGCAGAGCGAGCCCGAGATTCCCAAGGCGCGGCGCTCTGTCAGTTGGGGTCTCTGAATTGCGGATGTCTTTTCAAAAGCGTACGCTTGAAAACGCCGGTTTCGCGGGGCGTCGTTATGCCTAAAGACTCCCAGGACGCCGAAAAGCCTTCGAGCGACAGCGAGAATTCGCCGTCGGGCGTTCGTCTCAGCATCCGCATGCGCGCCGACATGATGCGCGAGATCGATAAATTCATCGATCTGCATGGTGAGCCGAAGCCCAGCCGTTTCGAAGCTGTGCGCGAGCTTGTCGAGGCGGGCCTCGCAGTCCATCGCCAGAAACGAGCCGCTGCGAAAGCGACCGCCTCAGAGGCGCGCAAGGCCGATTACGCCAAGGCGACCGCCGATCACGCGAGGGCTTTGCTCGACCAGGACGAGAAGACCGAGCGGCTGCGCCAGCTCAGGCTCGCGAAGGAAGCGCATGATCTCCGGATTGCGTCAGCCGAGACGGTCCAGCCGAAGAAGCGTGCTGCGAAACCTGCGAAAGACGCCTGAGCGGCTTTCGTTTTTCGAGCGCCAGAGAAAGCATCGATGAAGGGCGGGGAGAAATCCTCGCCTTCTTGTTTTTAGTCCCGTTATTCGCTCGGGCGAGCGTGCGCTCCTCCTCTCACCCCGTGCTCCATCGCACCGCGAAGCCGGCTCACCGGTCGCATCCTCTGTTCATCAGGCTTTCCCAGAGGAGACGGCCAGATGACCGGGATCAGAACGCTTTTCGCTTCGGCCGCGCTTTCCGCCTTCGGAATTCTTGCGCTTGGCGCCTTCGCCACTCCGGCTCTCGCCGACAATGTCCGCGTCCAGTCCGGCCTCATCTGCGACACGATCGAGCATGCGACGCGCGTCAGCGAGCTCGTCGAGGGCAACGACTTCGGCCAGGCTATCATCGCGGTCAATCTCGAAGCGGCGAAGCCGGCCGCCTGCGGCTTCATGGCGGTCGCCTACACCGACGCCGAGCAGACCCACGACGTCCGCGCCGAGAATGGCGTGCAGCTCTTCCGCATCATCCGCATCACGGTGGTCGGCGTTCCCGGCCCGAATGGTCTCAAGAAGGTCGCGCCCGTGACCCGCTTCGTGCTCGCGCCGGCGCTCTCCATAGAGGCGTAGGCGCGCAAAGCGCCCTTGACATTTCTGGACTAAATTCCTATCATTGATGGTGCCTCTGCTCTTCTCGGGGCCGTCCGGGTCAGGACCGAACGGGAGCAGAGGGCGGACCTGCGGATTTCCGCCACGACCTGGCGGCGGAGATTCCCGGGGGCTTCCGACAGCACGCCCGCCTGACACTACGATCAGGCTGTCCGAACGGACCTTAAGCGGGAGACCGCGGAGAGCGTGCGACAGGAGGTTAGAGAATCCGCGCCGGGAGCGCCGGAAGGCGAAATCCCATCACTCATTTTCGGCCGCGCCTGTCAGGCGCTCCCGGCCTCCCTTGGAGGCAAGGATGAAGGGAAGAGAGCAAAGCTGAGAGGGTTTCAGAGCCACGCGCGAGCGTGAGGCGACGATGCTGCGCATCGCGCTGATTTCGCGCGTCCATCTTTACGCGCCTTCCCTCTCCCCCTGCGGGAGAGGGTGTCGCCGCGGCGCGATGCGAAGCATCGTCGCGAGGCGACGGGTGAGGGGGAAGCATCTCGCATCGAGATTCCCCCTCATCCGTCGCTGCGCCAAGCGCAGCGACACCTTCTCCCGCGAGGGGAGAAGGGGGCCGCGAGGTACGGCAAAGACCCCGGTCTCCATTCCGCTCGGCTCCCGCCTTCGCGAGGCAAAAGCTTCGCTTCGGCGTGGCAAGTCGCCTCACTCCACGGAACCGGTGACGGACGCAGCATGAGATGATCGCGCTGCCGCAAACGACCACCGTTCACAGTCCGGCGCGAACAATGTATGAGCGGCCCCGCGTGGTCCCGTAGCTCAGCAGGATAGAGCGGCGGTTTCCTAAACCGTAGGTCACAGGTTCGAATCCTGTCGGGATCACCATCCTGCCCAAAAATGGGAACGAGATTGCGCGCGTGATATTCGCGGCCTGCGCGTCGATCACGGCTGTATCGCGCCGGCAAATATCGACAAACCGACTGCAATCCCCCATCGCAGGATGATGCGGATGGCGCGCGGTTTCGCGCCCTCCCGCTCATTGGCTGACGAGAGGGCAGGGCGTTCATGGGTGTTGTGGTCGACCGCATCGCGACGGATGAAAAGCTTCCTGCGCGCGCCAGCGTCGTCATCATCGGCGGCGGCGTCATCGGCGTCTCGACCGCGCTGTGGCTGGCGCAGAAGGGCGTCGACGTCGCGCTGTGCGAGAAGGGTTGGATCGCCCATGAACAGTCCTCGCGCAACTGGGGCTGGGTGCGCGTCATGGGGCGCGATCCCAAGGAGATCCCGCTTGGCGTCGAAAGCCTGCGCATGTGGCGCGACATGGATCGCCTGGTCGAGGGCGACACGGGATTCAAGCAGGCTGGCATCGTTTATGCCGTCGACACCGAGAAGGAAGTTGAGGCCTATGAGGAATGGCTTGAACATGCGCGGCCGTTCCAGCTCGACTCGCGCCTGCTGAAGCCGTCCGAAATCGCCGATGTGCTGCCCGGCGTGGCGCGCAAATTCGCCGGCGCGATCTACACGCCAAGCGACGCGCGCGCCGAGCCGCAGAAGGCGGTGCCGGCGATGGCGGCGAAAGCGCGCAAGCTTGGCGCGACCATCGTCGAGCAATGCGCCGTGCGGGGCGTCGAGACGAAGGCGGGGCGCGTCAGCGGCGTGGTGACCGAGAAGGGCGTCATCGCCTGCGATAGCGTCGTGCTCGCCGGCGGCGCCTGGTCGCGCCTGTTCTGCGGCAATTTCGGCGTCGACCTGCCGCAGCTCAAGGTGCTGGGTTCGGTGATGCGCACCGAGCCGTTGGAAGGGCCGCCAACCACCGCCTGCGGCGGTTCGGACTTTGCGTTCCGCAAGCGCTTCGACGGCGGCTACAACATCGCCCAACGCAGCGCTTCGGCCGCCGAGATCACGCCGGACAGCTTCCGTCTGTTCACCGACTTTTTCCCGTCGCTCCTCAAACACAGCAAGGAATTGCGCATCCGCGCCGGCGCGCGGTTCGTCGAGGAATGGAAGACGCCGCGGCGCTGGAAGCTCGACGAAGTTACGCCGTTCGAGAAAACGCGCGTGCTCGATCCCAAGCCGGCGCAAAACGTGCTCGACGAAGCGAAGCGAAATCTCATCGCCGCGTTCCCCGCCTTCAAGGACATGAAGATCGCCGACTCCTGGGGCGGCTATGTCGATGCGACGCCGGACGCAGTGCCCGTCATCGGCGAACTTGAAACCCTGCCCGGATTCTTTTTCGCGACGGGATTCTCCGGCCACGGCTTCGGCATTGGTCCGGGCGCCGGGCGGCTCGTCGCCGACCTCGTCACCGGCGATCCGACCATCGTCGACGCCGCGCCCTACAGCTACAAGCGCTTCGCGCGCATGGCGAAGTCGAAGCCGGATTTCACCGCGCGCGCCTGAACGCCGGGGAGACAAAATTCGGGTCGCGCAGCGATTGTCGCGCGGGCGGCGCGGCCCCATGTTCCCGGAATGTGGACGCGTCGGCATCGCCTTTTTTTGTGCGCGCCGCTTGCGGCGCTGATCGTCGTGGGCGCCTCCCGCGCGCAGACGGTCGCGACTGTGACGCCTCCGCAGCAGGAAGCCACAGCGACCGCCGATCCCTGTCTTGCTCCAGGCGGCGCCGAGGCTGCGATTTCGGAGGTCACCGAGTTCGGCGATCTCAAACTGTCGGACGGGCGGCTGGGGCGGTTGGCTGATCTTGATCTCGGCGTCGATTCGATCGCGGCCGGGCGCTGGCCAGCGCATGTCTCGGCGATCCGGCAGGTTCTTTCCGGCCTTCACGGCAAGGTCGATGAGGCCGGCGCCTTTCCCGATCGCTGGGGACGCCTGCCGCTGCGAATCAGCGTCGTCGCTGAAGGAAATGCGGCCCGGTCCGCCCATGCACTGCTGGTCGAGAAGGGACTCGCCCGGATATGGCCGCTTGGCGAGCAGGATTCCTGTGCAGGCTCGCTGCTCAAGATCGAATCCGAGGCGCGTCAGAAGGCGCTTGGACTGTGGCGCGAACCGGGTTCGAGATTGCTGAAATCAGACGAGATCGCAGCGATTCAGGCGATGGCCGGCCGCTTCGTGATCATCGAGGGAAGGGTCGTTTCGGTGGGCGAACGACCGCGCCGCATCTATCTCAATTTCGGACGCGATTTCCGTCGTGACTTTACAGCAACACTCTCGCCGCGTACGGCCAAGCTCCTCGAAAAAGCCGGAATCACGCCGTCTTCGCTGCGCGGGCAGATTATCCGCGTCAGGGGGATGGTTGCAGCGCGGCGCGCTCCGGCCATCGAGATCACGAGCGCGGGACAATTAGAGGTCGTCAGGTGAGGCTGACTGGCAGAGGCTGGGGATGGAGCGCCGGGTTCGCACCGGCGACGGCGGCGTTTGTGGCGCTGCTGGTTTCCGGCTGCGTGACCTCGGACGAATCCGGCGTGAAGCCCGTGCCGCTGCCAAGCGCGACGCCGCGCGTCGTCGGGGCCGCCAATGGAGAAGAGCAGGCGCACGCCCAGCTCGTCGCGGCCTTCGGCGGCGCCTATAAGTCGCCGCGCGTCGAGGGCGTGCTGAACGACATCATCCACCGGCTGGTGGCGGCGAGCGACGATCCTTCGCAAAGCTACAAGGTCACGATTCTCAACAACCAGTCGATCAACGCCTTCGCGCTGCCGAGCGGCCATCTCTATGTGACGCGCGGCCTGCTCGCGCTGGCGAATGACACGTCCGAGATCGCGGCCGTGATGGCCCATGAGATCGGGCACGTCACCGCGCGCCATGCGGTCGCGCGCGGAGAGCTCGAACGCAACGCCGATCTCGTGCGGCGCGTCAGCGTCGATCTGCTGAATGACCAGAACAGCGGCGCGCAGGCGCGCGCCCGCTCGCGGCTGACGTTGGCGAGCTTCTCGCGCCAGCAGGAGCTTGAGGCCGATCAGATCGGTGTGCGCACCATGGCGAAGGCGGGCTACGATCCCTACGGGTCCGTGCGCTTCCTGACCTCGCTTGGCCGGAGCTCCGGCTTGCGCGCATCGGGACGCGTCGATTTCCTTGCCACCCATCCCAGCACGCCGGAGCGCATCCAGAGGGCGACCGCGGCGGCGCGCCAGATCGGCGGGCCGGGCCTTGGCGAACATGGCCGCGAACCCTGGCTCAAGGCGATCGACGGCATGACCTATGGCGATGAGCCGGGCGAGGGCATGATCCGGGGCCGGCGCTATCTCAATCCGGCCGTCGGCTATCGCTTCACCGCGCCTGATGGTTTCATCCTTGAGCGCAGCGGGCAGGCCGTGATCGGCCGCGCCAGCAGCGGGTTGCAGGCGATGCGGTTCGACCGTGTTGCGCCAGAGTCCGGCCAGAGTCTTGAAGATTATCTGAAGTCGGGGCTGCTCGAAGGCGTGGCCGTCGAGGATGTGCGCGGGATGCAGGTCAGCGGCATGCCTGCGGCTGTTGGCGTCGGCCGCAGCAAGGACTGGAATTACCGCCTCGGCGTCGTCGAGATGAGCGGCAGCCTCTATCGCATGCTGTTTTCGGCGCAGTCGCTGACGCCTGAGATCGACAAGAGCTTCGTGGCCTCGATCGAGAGTTTCCAGACGCTGTCGCCGGATGAGGCGCGGGCGGCGAAACAGACGAAGATCACGATCGTCACGGCGCAGCCTGGCGACACCGCCGCGACGCTCGCCCAGCGCATGGCCGTCTCCGATAATGCGGAGCAGCGCTTCCTCGTGCTCAACGGGCTCGACGGACCCAACGCGGTCAAAGCAGGCGAATCCTACAAGATCATCGTGGAGTAGCAGCGTTTCCTTGTCGGCGAAGAGTTCTTGACTCGATGATTGTGTAGATACACAATCGCTGCATGAACGCTCAGGACGAAGATCTGCGGCGACAGGTTCTCGATATCGGGGCCGGCTGTTTCGCGCTGCAGGCGCGCAAGACCGCCAATCTCATCGCGCGCGTCTATAATCATGCGGTCGCCGGTCTCGGGCTCGAAATGTCGCAATTCTCGACGCTGTTCCTGATCGCGGCTGGCGGCGGCGAGACGGTGAGCGACGCAGCGCGGCTGCTGGGCGTCGAGCGATCGACGCTGGTGCGCAATCTCGCTTTGCTGCAGCGCGACAAGTTGATCGTGAAGAGCGAAGGCGGCAGCGCCGGCTATCGCCTGACGTCGCGCGGGCGCGCGCTCACGCGGCAGGCGGTGCCGAGATGGGCGGCCGTGCAGCGACAGATCGAGGATGCGCTCGAATTGCCGGGTGAACGCGACCCGCGCCCCGGCATGAAAGCGTTGCGCGCTGCGGCGCGCGGCGTTTCTTCGATTTCCGATACACGGTAGCGGCGACAATGCGAAGGCTCATCGCTCGCGCTTCTCTGTGTAGCTACACGATATGCGCCGCAGCCTGCGGCTCATCGGAGGACTTGTGATGACGCTTGCTTCTGCCGTCGAGGTCGGGCCCTGGCCACGCGAGGCGATCGCGCCGCTCAACGGCCGTGAAGTGCTGGAGCAGATGATGGCCGGCCGTCTGCCGGCTCCGGATTTCGGCGTCACCATGCAGATATGGCCCGAGGAAATTGGCGACGGCCGCGTCGTCTTCAGGGGCGAGACTGGCGAAGCCTTTCGCAATCCGCTGGGCTCCGTGCATGGCGGCTGGATATCGACGATCCTCGACACCGCGATGGCTTGCGCTATCCATTCGCTTCTGAAGCCGGGGCAGCTCTACACGACCACGTCGATGACGATCCAGTTCACGCGCGCGCTGATCGGGGATGGTCAGATTGTGCGCTGCGAGGGCGTCGCTATTCATGCCGGTGGGCGCGTAGCTACGGCGGAGGGACGACTCTACGATGCGAAGGGGCGCATGATCGCCCATGGCAGTGAGAGCTGCCTGATCATGGAGATCGAGCGCAACAAGGCGAGTGCGGCGGCGTAGGGCGGCTCAGGCCTGTGCGGGAATTGCTCGCGGCTTCCCCTGATCATCGATGGCGACGAAGGTGAAAGTCGCGTCCGTCACCTTCTCCATATGGCGCGTATGAAAGCGCACGGCCCAGGCCTCGATATGGATGCGCATGGAGGTGCGGCCGATCTTCTCGATGTCGGTGTAAACGCAGAGCACATCGCCGACGCGCATCGGGCGAATGAAGGTCATCGCCTCGACCGCCACGGTTACAACGCGGCCGTGCGAGCGTTCGACGCCGGCGATGCCGCCGGCCTGGTCCATGCGCGACATGACCCAGCCGCCGAAGATGTCGCCATTGGCGTTGGTGTCGGCTGGCATGGCGATCGTGCGCACGGTCAATTCACCGCGCGGCTTGTCTTCGGTCGTCGGGCCGGTCGTCGTCATGCGAGGTCACATCCGGTTGGCGTGACGTTGATGCCTGCATGCTGCGGCGCTGACAACCGCGCCGCATTCGCATTCAGGCGCACACAAAAAAACCGCCGCGCGATGCGCGGCGGTTGATTTGTTGAGCGAGGCTCGCGGAAGGCGATCAGGCCGCTTCTTCCTGAGCCTCTTCGTCATCCTGCTCGATGGCGTCGCTCTTGCTGCCGCGCTTCGGCGCCTTGGCGAGCTTCTCCTCGAGCGCCTTCACGGCTTCCTTCTCGGTGATCTTCCTGACGGCCGCGACTTCGCGCATGACGCGATCGGTCGCCGCTTCGTAGAGCTGGCGCTCGGAGTAGGACTGCTCGGGCTGCGCCTCGGAGCGATGCAGATCGCGCACCACCTCGGCCACCGCGATCAGATCGCCGGAATTGATCTTGGCCTCGTATTCCTGCGCGCGACGGGACCACATCGTCCGCTTGATGCGGGCCCGTCCGGTCAGGACTTCGAGAGCCTTGTCGACCACCGCCGGCTCGGACAGCTTGCGCATGCCGACCTGCTGCGCCTTCGCGGTCGGAACGCGCAGGGTCATCTTGTCCTTGTCGAAAGTGATGACGAACAGTTCGAGCTTGAAACCGGCGACTTCCTGCTCCTCGATCGCGACGATCTTGCCGACGCCGTGCGAGGGATAAACCACATGCTCATTGGTCTTGTATCCGTGGCGCCCGCCGGAAGGTTTCTTGGCGGCGACGGGCTTGGCGGGGGCGATCTTGGTATCGGGCATCTTTGCTGCGGACATTTGTTGTTCGACTCCCGAACGATGCGACAAAAGACCAACGCCTTTCCGGAGGGCCGGAAATGCATCAATCAGCAGCGAGAATTACCGTCCAAGCATTCCGGCCGACATGAGCCCGAATGAGCAAGATGTCTGTTTTGGGGGTCCCTGCTGGGAGCTGCTTCGCTGGTTGGAGCCGCTGAAGTGCGGACGGATCGACTGCGGAAAAACACCTATCACGAAAACCGTGGAAAATCAACGAATTTGCGCAGCGCCGCGTCGTTCCGCCCGCGCGCCTTCACTCAACGTTAACGCAAACGGCTTATTACGGACAATTCCGGGCCCGGAACGATCTCGCCCTTCGACAGCTTCGCCGCTTCCTCAGTCGCCCTGTCCCGGCTTGTCCGAGAAGTGGGCGTCGAACTTGCCGGGCTTGCCGTCGAACTCCTTGGCGTCTTCCGGCGCGTCGCGCTTGATCGTGATGTTCGGCCAGTTCTTGGCGTAATTCGCGTTCAGCTCCAGCCACTTGTCGAGCCCGCTCTCGGTGTCCGGCTTGATCGCCTCGGCCGGGCATTCCGGCTCGCAGACGCCGCAATCGATGCATTCGTCAGGATGAATGACGAGCATGTTCTCGCCTTCATAGAAGCAGTCGACAGGGCAGACCTCGACGCAATCCATATACTTGCACTTGATGCAATTCTCGGTGACGACATAGGTCATCGCTGTCTCCGCGCGCGGCCGCGCCCTTTACTTGCAGGCGCGGTACTGTATGCGGCGGCTCGTCGCAAGCGCGCCGAAGGCCGCGCCAGCGAAAGAGAAGGCCGCTTCACTTCGCATTCGCCGCATAACGCAAATGTTCTAATCGTAGACCGTTCCGGAGATGGACCTTCGCTTTCGTCTGTCATTTGGGCCGAAGGAGCCGGTCCATCGCCCGCCGTTCCGCCGCCGGGATTCCATCAGGCTCGCCGACGGATGCCGCCGGCCGCTCGAAACGGACGGGCGGCGGCGACAAATCCTCATAAAGGGTTCTTGCCTCCATGGGCGGGCCGCGGCGTTCGCCGGCTGCGATGAATTTCCAGACCAGAACTCGTTCTGGCAGCGTAACGGTAACAACGTCGCCGGACTTCAGAAGCTTCGCCGGCGTTTCAATCCGAGCGCCGTTCACCCGAACACGACCCTCTGAAACCGCGACTGCGGCAAGAGAGCGCGTCTTCAGCGCGCGCGCATGCCACAGCCATTTGTCGAGACGCAGGGTCAACGCCTCGCGCTCCGCATCACGCGCCGTCCTTGCCCTCAAGCCGCGCCTTCAACGCAGCCAGCTTGGCGAAAGGCGAATCCGGATCGGGCTGCTTGTCGCGCGGCGGCCTCTGTGGTTGCTCGAAGCGCGGGCGATCGCGCCGCTCGTCGCGGCGATCATCGCGCCGCGGCGGCTTGCCGTCGAACCGGCGTTGCTCGCCGCCGGGTCTCCCGTGGGGAGGCCTCGGGCCACGGTCCCTCTGTTGCTCAGGCGCGCCCTGCTCGCGACCGCCTTCGGCCGCTTCGCGGCGCTCCTGCGGCCGACGGTCCTGGCGGGGGAACGGCCGGCGCTGATCGCCGCCGGGCCGGCCGGCCTCGCCTTCGGCCGGTTGTTGCCCCGGCGCGCCATGCGGGCGGCGTCCCTGGAAGCGCCTGTTGTCACGGCCTTCACGCGGCGGGCGATGATGATGGTCGCGATGGACGCGACCCATGCGCCAGACTTCGATGAGCTCGGGTTCCGCAGGCGGAGCTGCTTCGGTCGCCGGCTCGGCGGCCTCGACGGACGCGGTCGGCGCTTCCTCCGGGGCGGCCGCCTCGGCGACAGCGGTCTCGGTCGAAACTTCCGCGGCAGGCGCCGCCTCGACGGCCGGCTGTTCGTCTGTCGCTGCAGGCGTCTCTTGCGTGGCGGAAATCTCGGCTTCGACGCTCGGCGCGACCTCGATCGACGCTGCGTCGGGCGCAGCTTCCGGCTCAGCGGTCGTCGTGATTTCCGAGACGTCCGCCGCAACGGCGTCAGCGCTCGGCGCTTGCTCCGCCACTTCCGCAGCAGGCGCTTCAATAGATACCTCTGCCTCCGGCGCGCGGATCGGCGCGGTCGGCGCGGGCAGGATGATGGGACGCGTGATGGCGGGGCCCGGGCGCTTGTCGGCGAGATAGCCGAGCCCGCGTAGGATCGATGCGAAATCCTCGCCGGAGCAGCCGGTCAGCGAGGTCATGGCGCCGGTGACGACAAAGCCTTCGCCGTCGGCGGTGCCGGCTGGCGGCGTGCCGATCGTTTCACCAGGGCGATAGGCGATCGCCGGACGAATGAGATCGGCGAGGCGTTCGAGAATATCGACGCGCACGGCGCGCTCGCCGCAGACGCGAAAGCCGGCGGCGCGATAGAGATCGCGCGGGATCTCCTTGTCGACGGCGATCGAGGTGCGTCCGGACGAAGCGAGTCGCGGCACCTCATCGACGCCCCTGGTTTCAGGCCCGCCATGTTTCAGCGACCAGAGCTGCGCCGCGAGCGCGCGCGGCGCCGGCTTCACGAGCAAAGGCAGATAAAGATGATAGGCGCCGAAGCGCACTCCGAGTTTGCGCAGCGCGCCGCGCGCCTCCTGATCGAGCGACTTCACATCCTGCGCGACGCGAGCGCGATCGAGCACGCCAAGCGCTTCGCCAATCTGGAACGCGATGCCGCGGCCGATTCCCGTCAACCCCTCGCCGTCCTCAAGCGTCTGCAGTGGGCCAAGATGCTTCTTGATGTGCGCGGCGATGAAAAGATCGATGCGGTTCTGCACATTGTCGCGCGCCGCGCCGGTGAGCTGCTCGTCGGCGAGCAGGCGCACAACGGGCGCAAGCACGCGCTCCCCGGCGCCGAGCCGCGCGACGGCCTCGCCGTTCCAGCGAATCGCGCCGTCGCTTGCGAGAACGAACTGCTCGTCGGGCGCCGCAGCAAGCTTCTCCGCGCGCTTCTCGATTTCGCCGGCGAGCGCCTTTGCGGCGGCGGCGCGCAGCGCGCGCGCCTGCTCGGCGTCAGCCTGCGCATCGGCGACGAATTGAAATCCATGCAATTGACCAACATGCTGACCTTCGACGCTGACGTCGCCGGACCCGTTGATTTCCGCTTCGAGCATTGCGTTCTCTCTCAGGCGCCGCATCAGGACGCTGGTGCGGCGGTCGACGAAACGCTGCGCGAGACGTTCGTGCAGGGCGTCTGACAGGCGGTCCTCTATCGCACGCGTCACGCCCTGCCAATGCTGGGGGTCGGCCAGCCAGTCGGGCCTGTTGGCGACGAAGGTCCAACTCCGCACCTGGGCGATGCGCGCCGACAATGTGTCGATGTCGCCATCCGTGCGATCGACCAATTTCAACTGACGCTCGAACCAATCGTCCGATACGCGCCCGTCGCGCATCAGCGCGCGATAGAGCGTCGTCACCAGTTCCGCGTGCGCGCTGGGAGAGACCTTGCGGTAGTCAGGAACCTGGCAGACGTCCCAGAGGATTTCGACATTCGCGGCGTTCGTCGCGTAGTTGCGCGAATCCTCGTCGCGCGCGGCGGCTTCAAGCGCGAGCACGTCGTCGGCCGCAGGCGCGCGCGTCAATCCGCCTTCGCGCGGCACGACCGCGAGCGATTCGAGCAATGCGGCGAGCGACGAGAAATCGAGCCGCGGATTGCGCCATTGCAACATGCGGATCGGATCGAAACGATGATCCTCGAGCGCCTCGACAAGTTCGGGCTCGAACGGATCGCAACGGCCAGTCGAACCGAATGTGCCGTCGCGCATATGGCGCCCAGCGCGTCCGGCGATCTGGCCAAATTCCGCCGGCGTCAATCGCCGGAAGCCGAAGCCGTCGAATTTCCGATCGGAGGAAAAAGCGACGTGATCGACATCGAGATTGAGCCCCATGCCGATCGCGTCGGTGGCGACGAGGTAATCGACGTCGCCTGATTGAAACAGCTCGACCTGCGCATTGCGCGTGCGCGGCGACAACGCGCCGAGCACGACCGCGGCGCCGCCACGCTGGCGCCGGATCAGCTCTGCGATTTCGTAGACGTTCTCGACCGAGAAGGCGACGATCGCCGAGCGCGGCGGCAATCGCGTCAATTTCTTCTCGCCTGCGAAAGTCAGCTTCGAAAGCCGCGGCCGCGACACGATATTCACGCCCGGCAGCAGCGTTTCGATCAACGGCTTCATGGTCGAAGCGCCGATGAGCAGCGTCTCGCCGCGGCCGCGCATGTTGAGCAGGCGATCGGTGAAGACATGGCCGCGATCGAAATTTGCGGCCAACTGGATTTCGTCGACGGCGAGGAACGAGGTCTCGACATCGCGCGGCATCGCCTCGACGGTCGCGACCCAGTAGCGCGCATTCGCTGGCTTGATCTTCTCCTCGCCCGTGATGAGGGCGACGGCGTCGGCGCCGGCGCGCTCCACGACGCGGCCATAGACCTCGCGCGCCAGGAGGCGCAGCGGCAGGCCGATCATGCCGGTCTCGTGGCCCAGCATGCGTTCGATGGCGAGATGGGTCTTGCCGGTGTTGGTGGGGCCGAGCACGGCCGTCACATTGCGGGCGCGCTCACGGGCCGTGAGTTCAGGACGTTGGGGCATCGGTCGGGGAAGGGGAGCGAGGCTCCTTCTAGCACGCCCGCTGGCGGCGCACAGCCCTTGCCACGCGTCGCCAGCGGCGACCCGGAATGAGGCGTCACGAGCCGGCGAAATTCATGCTGTGAACGGGAGAAGAACGAAACGGGGGAGAATCGGTTTGCGGGACGCTGAGTCGGATTGGCAAGCGCTAGGAATAGCGGGCCGCCCCCGGCGGGGCGCCACCTCTAGGGTTATCGGCGCGAAGGGCAATTCACATTGCCATTCATGGAGATTAACGCCGCGTTCGCGCGGCTGGTGAACGCTTCCTTCCGGCTTTTCGGAACGGAGTTCGCCGTTTTGGCAAGGTTGGGGACGGGGCGAGAACAGGCCGCGCACGAATCGAGCATGGGAGATTCGCGGGGAAGGGCATCCGCGCGCGCAAGCAGACCGCAGCTTTGGCTGGAGACAGGGTAAACGAATTCGAAATCAGATTGAACGAGGGGCTGTTTTCGCGCCGCCCGAGCCGAGGCTCAAATTCCTATCGGGAAATTTTTGAGCAACCCCATGTGATCGAGATAACGCCAGAAGCGGCTTATGAGTTCATCGATGCCCTCAAAGTCGGGGGAGGCGAACATGCAGATTTCGCGATCGACGTTGTTCATCGGTCGGCGCTCGAAATCGTCGTCACGCAGTCGACGATCATAGATCCTGACCCTTCCGTCCTTGAGATCGTTATGGGCGCTCCATAGCGGCGCTGACGTGTCGTATACGTCTACGCTCATCAAGCTTAGCTGCTCGCGATTGTGGAGGTCCTCCGAGAAGTCGACCCTGACCACAAGATCGTCAGAACCGAAGAGCCAGATGAGATAGTTTCTTTTTGGCGTGTAACCGCTGTAGGCGGGCTTTTCCGGGCGATGCAGGTCGCCGTTTGACCAATGACGGATCACGATCAATCGCTCATTATCGATTCTTTCGACGCGCACATATTCATCATGGTCGATGTGAGCTTGACGAGCGCGTTCCATGCTCATCGGCGCCTCAATGATCTGCCTCTCTGCACGCTTCGTCACGCGACGACCGAAATGAATTTCGTCTGGCGTTTCTGGCGCCTCTGCTATCAGATTAGCAGGCGGTGCGGGCCAGTTGGTCGTAAGAAATAGCGGTTCGTCAGTCTGCTCGCTCCCGTTGGCGTCCGCCAACTCCGTGGGAAAAGGCGAGGGTCGCCAGAACTGTTCTATTTTCAGCGCCTTCACAGCCGCCGCTTCCTGCTCATGAAGTTCGGCGCAAATGATTTTGATGTCGCGGTTGAGCCAATCTTTCCACTTCTTCATTAGCTCAATCCAGTAGCCATTAAATCGCTTTGACTCGATGCCTGCTTCGAGAAGCGCTATGCCGTCGCCCTGGCGGCCGGCAAGGGCAAGAGCGATTGCGCGCAGGCCAATCGCGTCCATGGCGTCCTCGTAGACCTGGGCAAGCAATTCAAACGACGTAATGCGCCCCACTTCGTCAAAGATGTTCGCACCAAGCGCATCCAGAAAAAGCGGCTGGAACAGCGGTTCGTAAACGCGCCAATTTCGCTTGGGATCGTCCCAATATCCTTGGTCAAATCCTCCCTTGTAGAGAGGCTGCAGATAGCGTCGCGTTTGGAAAGCGTACCTGTCTCCGCGCGGTTCGAAAAACACTCCCCGCAGGATATGCCGCACCGGTCTGATGATGAGCATGCGATCGATCAGAACGAGATCATCGCGCCGCTGCAGCAGCGGCTTGAGATAACGTTTCAGATCGGCTTTCGTCGCGCCGGGATGTTTCGCCGTCGCAGCTTTTGTGAGCGTCGCAAGGCTTTGCCTTGCGATCGCGGCCGCCTCGTCCGGCGACTGGAGTTCGCCGCTCTGCTCGTCGAAAACGACGCCTTTCACCAGAGTCGCGAGAGCCGAGGCCATTGCAAAGGCGACGGTCATTTCCGTCTCATCGCCGCCCCATCGAAAACTTGTGATGCGATCGAAGCTCGGAGCCACGGAGTCTCCGGCGATTTCGACGACCTGTTCGCGATCCGTCGTTGAGTCGAACTCCACGCCTGTTTCTTGCCCGCGAAATTTCATCGGCAGATAGCCGCTCTGCTCTTCCAGCGATCCGCTCGATTCAGCGAACGAGAAAGGAAATCCTGCGGCTCTCAGGCCTTTTCTGAGCGCGGTCCGGCTCGGCAGGAGGCCGGCGAAGAGGACATGGATTTCATTCGCCATGCGCCGAGCGTTTCATTCACGCCCGACGCGCATCAACCCATCAATTTATTTGCAGCGGTGCGATAAATTTCTTGAGCGGGGCTCGCCTCTAGCGCGCCGCCGCTCGCGCTGGGATCGCGCCCGTCGTTCCCTGAACCGTGAAGTCCGACGCCTCGATGAGAGCCTGGCCGATCTGCGTCTGCACGGCGATGCGATAGGGGATCAGCACCTTCGGCCCGATCGGCGCGAGCCAGGCCTCCATGTCGCGGTTGTCTTCCATGTATTTCACCGCCTGCCGCGCGGGCCGGTGGCCGGCCTGCGGGACATAGCGGGCGGCGCAGACCAGCACGGGGCCGGAATAGGTCTTCGAGCGCACCTGACGCTGCTCCTTGTAGCTCAGGACCACGTCGAAGCGCGTAGCGCCGTCGAAGATCGGCAAGGTGCGATTGCAGCCGGCGGGATCAAGGGCGCCGTTAGGGCCGGAGGGCGCCGGCATGATCAGCGCGCTGACAGGGTCCATGACGCCATGCTTGTGCGCCTCGGTGACGGGAACGCGGTCAGGCCGCGGATCGAGCGGCGGATTCATCTCCGCCGCCTTCACGTTGCCGCCGGCCATAGCGACGCGAATGGTGCGCGGGCCGTCGCTGCTTTGTGAACTCAATGCGTAGCCGCTGGAAGTCGGCGCGCGAGCGCTGACCGTCCCGGTCGCGGTCGCCTGTCCCGACCCCTTGGTCACGGCGCCGACAAGACCGGTCATCCGCGCCGCAACGTCGATCTTGTAGCGGTCGCCGGCGATGTTGGCGC
The DNA here is from genome assembly GCF_022059845.1 of Terrirubrum flagellatum. GTDB lineage: Bacteria > Pseudomonadota > Alphaproteobacteria > Rhizobiales > Beijerinckiaceae > Terrirubrum > Terrirubrum flagellatum. The sequence goes on from NZ_CP091851.1 coordinate 4,963,206, forward strand.
CGATGTTGGCGCGGCCGATCGGCAGGCCGGCGAGATAGATGCCGTAGCTGGCGCTTAGCGTTTCGGCGACGGCCGCGCCTGAGCAGAGCGCCGCCAACGCGGTCGCGCCCGCCCAAACCGTCAGGGTCTTCATGCCCGTGGCCATCGGCTGACCTCTTCCCCCAAAGCGCGAAAACGCCCTAGCGATGCGATCCGGCGGAACCATGGCGAACAAAGCGTTAATGGAGGATGACTGCAAGATGCCCTGTAGGCAGCGACAGCGCGCCGCGCCCGCGACGGTTGTCATCCCGCCGGGAGGCGCTATCAGCGCGTGCTTCACGCGCCGTTCCGAGAGTTCCGGAGACGAAATTGACTTCCCCGATTGACCAGCGCCGCCACGCCGAAGGGTTCGCGTTCCTTGCGGCCTTCGCCGCCTGCGTTCCCGCAGCCAACTGGCTGATCGGCCATGTTGGGACGGTTTGCGTCCCCAATGGTCCCTGCCTGATCCCGGTCGCGCCTGGCGTCAGCGCGCCGAGCGGCGTGCTGATGGTCGGGCTGGCGCTGGTGCTGCGCGATCTCGTCCAGCGGCGGCTCGGCGTTCTCTGGGGCGCCGGCGCGATCTTCGTCGGCGCGGCGCTGTCGGCCACCTTTGCGGCCCCTTCACTGGTGCTGGCGTCGACGGCCGCGTTCCTGATCTCGGAGTTCGCCGATATGGCCGTCTACACCCCCCTCCAGCGGCGCGGACTGGTCCTGGCTGCCCTCGCCTCCAGCGTGGTCGGGCTTGCGGTCGACAGCGTCGCCTTCCTCTGGATGGCCTTTGGCAGCCTCGATTTCCTGGCCGGGCAGATTCTGGGCAAGGCTTGGATGGTCATCCTGTCGCTCCCGGTGCTGGCCTGGCTGCGGAATCGCGACCTCAGGCTCGGGCTTGCCCCGGCCTGACGAGATTGATGCGCCGGCTTGACCTTTTCGGCCGCCTCCCGCATAAGCCCGCGACTTTCGGACACTCCCGGCGGCCGAGACCCTGCGCCACAGCGTGCGCGGAGCGGCTGCCGCATTGAAGGAAATCACCATGTCGCGTCGCTGCGAACTCACCGGCAAGGGCAACCAGACCGGCCACCGCGTGAGCCACTCGAACATCAAGACGAAGCATGTCTTCGTCGCGAACCTGATCAATGTCACGCTGCAGTCGGAGGCGCTGAAGCGCTCGGTCAAGCTGCGCATCTCGGCGAACGCGCTGCGCTCGGTCGAGCATCGCGGCGGCCTCGACGCGTTCCTCGCCAAGGCGAGCAACGACGAGCTGTCGAAGAAGGCGCTGGCTCTCAAGAAGGAGCTCGCCAAGAAGTCGGAAGCCGTCGCGGCTTGAACCGCGCGGAATTTCTGAATTGAACGGGCGCCTTCGGGCGCCCTTTTTATTTGTGTGCTCAGCGACTGCCGATCGTGGGTTCGAGGGCGAGTTCGAACTGCAGCAGCAAGGTCCGCTGCAGGATCGAGAAATTGTCGTCTGATAGAAGCGTGAGGATCGTTTCGCCCTCGCGCGTCACATGCAGGCCGAGCGCCTCCATATTGTCGACCTGATAGCTGAGGTCGGCCTCGATCTGGATCGGACCGTCAAGCAGCGCGCCTGACTTCACCGTTGCGCCATCGATGCGGCGGATACGCATGGCGACGCCCTTGAACGTCTCATAGAAGCGTTCGAGCACCAGTAGATCGCCGTTCGCCAGGAACGTGATGTCGGTCGCGTCGAACCCGTCTTTCAATTGCAGCTCGAACTCGCCCTGACGCGGGCCCGTCAGAATGAACCCCTTCGTCGGCGCGCTGCGCGCGCCCGAGCGTTCGGCGATGGCGACGAGAGCGCCCGCGACAGGCGAGGTTTTCGGCGCGATCGCGAGGCATTCGCAACCGCGATTGTTGGGCAGGGTCTTGAATGTGGGCGGGACCGGCATGAGCTGTCCGCGCGCCTTGAAGCCGTCCTTCGCCCAGTCGAAGCGGAACACGTCATTGACGCGCTCGACGCCGACATAGGCGAAGCCGCGATCGAGACAGAGCGATTCCGTATCCCACCAGCGCGTGTGCCTGACAGGCTTGCCGTCGGAATTGAGGATGGGCGCCAGCACGCAATCGCTCAGCGCAACCGGACGCGCGCCGTCATAGGCGATCTTCGCCTGGAACCAGGAGCCGACATCGCTGACGGCGAGAAAACCTGCGCCGTCCGCATCCATGGCGATGCCCGACAGACCGCCGAATTGCGGATGGCTGGATTTCAGCTCCATGCCGCCGCGAAACACGCAGCGACCGAAACGCGTCAGTGACGAATCGCCGGCCTTGAAATGCGTGATCGGCAAGGCGCGCACATCGATCGAAACGGGCTCCGTCAGCGTGCGCTGCTGCGCCGGCGCCTGGCCGCCGGCGAAAGCGATCAGCCCCGCGCCGAGCGCGGCGCGCCGATCGAGCCAACGCGAAGCCAGCGTCAAGCTGCGCGCCGCTTGCTCTTCACCGGCGCGATCGGCTCGGCGTCCTCGTCGAAGAGTTCGGCCAGCTTGTCGGTCATCACGCCGCCGAGTTCTTCAGCATCGACGATCGTAACCGCGCGCCTGTAATAGCGTGTGACGTCATGGCCGATGCCGATCGCGATCAGTTCGACCGGCGAGCGGTTCTCGATCTCGTCGATGACATGCCTGAGATGCCGTTCGAGATAGTTGCCGGCGTTCACCGACAACGTGGAATCGTCGACCGGCGCGCCGTCCGAGATCATCATCAGGATGCGGCGCTGTTCGGAGCGTCCGAGCAGACGCTTGTGCGCCCAATCCAGCGCCTCGCCGTCGATATTCTCCTTGAGGAGACCTTCGCGCATCATCAGACCGAGATTCTTGCGTGCGCGCCGCCACGGCGAGTCCGCAGATTTGTAGATGATGTGGCGGAGATCGTTGAGACGGCCGGGATTCGGCGGTTTGCCGCCCTGCAGCCAGGCTTCGCGCGATTGTCCGCCCTTCCACGCCTTGGTGGTGAAGCCGAGGATCTCGACCTTCACGCCGCAGCGCTCCAGCGTGCGCGCGAGAATATCGCCGCAGGTCGCCGCGACCGTGATCGGGCGGCCGCGCATCGATCCTGAATTGTCGATCAGCAGCGTGACGACGGTGTCGCGGAAATTCGTGTCCTTCTCGCGCTTGAACGAGAGCGGCTGCTGCGGATCGATGATGATGCGCGGCAAGCGCGCGGGATCGAGCAAACCCTCTTCGAGATCGAACTCCCAGGCGCGGTTCTGCTTCGCCTGAAGGCGGCGCTGCAGACGGTTGGCGAGGCGCGCGACGACGCCCTGCAAATGCGAGAGCTGCTTGTCGAGATAGGCGCGCAGGCGCGTCAACTCCTCGGAATCGCAGAGATCTTCCGCGCCGATTTCCTCGTCGAACTTGGTCGAGTAAGCCTTGTAGTCAGGCGCACGATTTTCGCGCGCGGAGGACTGCGGCGGCCGCCAGGCTTCGGAAGCTTCCTCGGAGTCGGCCTCGTCGGAATCCTCCTCGGATTCGCTCGTGGGGCCTTCGGAGGATTCGCTCGCGCCGTCCTCCATCTCCTCGGCGGCCTCGTCCGAAATCTCGACCTCGGCCTTGTCGCTCTGGCTGTCCTGTTCGCTCTCGCCTTCCTCGTTCTGCTGATCGTCGGACTCGTCGTTGTCCTTGTCGTCGTCGCTGTCGTCGTCCTGCGTCGGCGACATCTCGTCGGCCATGTCGAGCGACACGAGAAGGTCGCGCGCGGCGCGGGCGAAGGCCTTCTGGTCATCGACGGAGAAGGCGAGCTTGGCGAGATCGCGGCCGGCGCGCTCCTCGATCATATCGCGCCAGAGATCGACGATCTTCTGCGCGGCGCGCGGCGGTTTGCGGCCGGTGAGCTTCTCGCGCAGCATCAAGGCTACGGCGTCCTCGACCGGCGCGTCGGCGCGCTCGCGGATGTCCTCGTATTTGCCGCCGCGATGATATTTATCGTCGAGCATCGCGCCGAGATTGTTGGCGACGCCCGCCATGCGCATCGATCCGATGGATTCCACGCGCGCCTGCTCGACCGCATCGAAGACGGCGCGGGCCTGGTCGCCGTCAGGCATATGCCGGCGATGCACGCTCTCGTCGTGGCAGGCGAGGCGTAGCGCCATGGAGTCGGCGTGCCCGCGCAGGATCGCCGCATCATTTGCAGAAAGCTTGCGCGGCGGCTCCGGCAGGCGGGCGCGATGGCCCGTCAAAACCGGCTTATCCGCCGCAAATGTGATCTCCATTTCCGGCTGGCGCGCGATCGCCTTGAGGCAGCTCGCGACCGAGCGCTTGAACGGCTCGGTCGGCGCTTCCTTGGGTTGTCCGGGCTTGCGGTTGGAGATGCTCACAGCGTCCTGCTTAGCAGTCAGGAGAGCGCGACGTTGACCGAACTCTCCGGCAGATCCTTGCCAAACGCGCGCTGATAGAACTCGGCCACCAGGGCGCGCTCGAGTTCGTCGCACTTGTTGAGGAAGGTCACGCGGAACGCAAAGCCGATATCGCCGAAGATGTCGGCGTTTTCGGCCCAGGTGATCACCGTGCGCGGGCTCATCACGGTCGAGAGATCGCCATTGATGAAGGCGTTGCGCGTGAGATCGGCGACGCGCACCATCTTCGAAACGATGTCGCGCCCCTCGGCGGTGCCGCGATAATGCTTCGCCTTGGCGAGCACGATGTCGACTTCCTTGTCGTGCGCGAGATAGTTCAGCACCGTGATCAGCGACCAGCGGTCCATCTGCGCCTGATTGATCTGCTGCGTGCCGTGATAGAGTCCAGAGGTGTCGCCGAGGCCGATCGTATTGGCCGTGGCGAAAAGCCGGAACGAGGGATGAGGGCGGATCACCCGGCTCTGATCGAGCAAAGTCAGGCGGCCCGAGGATTCAAGCACGCGCTGGATGACGAACATCACGTCCGGGCGGCCGGCGTCATACTCGTCGAACACCAGCGCGATGTTGTTCTGGTAGGCCCAAGGCAGAATGCCGTCGCGGAATTCCGTGACCTGCTTGCCGTCCTTCAACACGATCGCGTCCTTGCCGACGAGATCGACGCGGCTGACATGGCTGTCGAGATTGATGCGCACGCACGGCCAGTTGAGGCGCGATGCGACCTGCTCGATATGGGTCGACTTGCCGGTGCCGTGATAGCCGGAGACCATCACGCGGCGATTATGGGCGAAGCCAGCGAGGATGGCGAGAGTGGTGTCTCGGTCGAAAAGATAGTCCGGGTCGAGATCGGGAACATGGTCCTCAGCCCTCGAGTAGGCTGGAACCTCAAGATCGGAATCGATGCCGAACAACTGGCGGACAGACACTTTCATGTCCGGAAGGCCGGGCACGGCGGGAGCGGCGGCAGTCATGGGTCCTCGCAGAAGATCGCGGCGCGGGTCGAGCAAAACCCGTTCCACGGCGTGCGGGCCCAGGCCGGACGGCGGGCCTCACGCATGAACAAGCCTTTCTAGACGAGCCCCCTGTCGCCACGCAAACGCGTCGCGGTGATGGCTGCCATGAAGGACGGTGAAAATATTCCGCGCAGACGACGTTCCCTAGACGAGTTTCGCCGCCTGGAGGGTCTTGTAGGCCCGCAAAACCGCCTGGAGCTGATCCTCGCGGGAGCGGTCGCCGCCATTGGTGTCGGGGTGGAGGCGTTTCACCAGCTCCTTGTAGCGGGCGCGAATCTCTTCCTTCGGCGCGCCGGGCTCGACGCCCAGCGTTTCGTAGGACTTCCGCGCCGCATTGCCGATGGCCGGGCCTTCGTCGATTGGCGCGCGCCGGCGACGAGGGTCGAAGCCGCCGAGCCCGAAGGTCCCGTGCGGATCGTTCCAGACGAAATCTTCCGGCCGCGTGGCGCGGGCGCGACGACGCTCGCGGGCGGGCGCGGCGTTTTGCCCCATGGTCCAGGTCGGGCGATGACCGGTCAGCGCGTCCTTCTGGTAGGCGCTGATCGACTCGTCATCCATGTCCTTGAAATAATTGTAGGTCGAGTTGTAAGCGCGGACATGTTCGAGGCAGAAGCGCCAGAACTGCCCATCGTTGTTGCGTCCTTTCGGCGCGCGGTAGCGGCCGGCGTTGGCGCAGCCCTTATGTTCGCAACGTCGCTCATCCGGTTTCGCGACGGGATCGTCGGCCGGCTTGATGCGGATGCTGTCGAAGAGGGGCGAATTCAGGTTCATCGAAGCGAGAAAATGTCCTCGGCGGGTCGCGACAGACCCGCATCTGGTTTTGCGGTCATGACGAGAGCTTCGCAAGGGCGGCGCCGGCCTTAGCCGACGTCGTCCTCGCGCGTGATTGCTATTATGTGGTGCGCGACGCCGCGCGCCAAGGAGTTGACAGGTGAACAGGCAGAATCGAATCGCCGCGGCCCTTCGCGACGGACTGGCGCCGTCGGCGCTCGAAGTGATCGACGAGTCCCATCAGCATGCGGGCCATGCCGGCGCGCGTCCGGGCGGCGAGACCCATTATCGCGTGCATGTGATCTCCGAGGCCTTCACGGGCAAAAGCCGGGTCGATCGGCATCGGATGGTCAATGCGCTGCTCAAGCCGGAATTCGCTGGCGGGCTGCATGCGCTCGCAATCCACGCGAAGGCGACTGGAGAGTGATCAGGCTGTCGCCGAGCGCAAAGGCTTCGCCGGCGCCAGAGCATAGATCACAAGGCTGAGCGCAAGCGCGGCCGCGAAGACCCAATGCAACTGGGCGAAGGTCGCGGCGGCGCTGTCGCCGCTGCGCCGTCCCGCTTCGACCAGCCAGCCCGACGCGGCCTGAACGACGGCCGCGCCCGAGATGAAAAAGAAATTCATGAAGGTCATGCCGCGCCCGATGAGATGTTCGGGAAAGAAGAGCCGCGCATGCGCCATCAGGATCGCGTAGTTGAAGCCGGCGAATCCGATCGCGGCGAACAGGATCGTCGCCCAGAACCCGGAGCGATGTCCGACGAGCGCAAGCGCGGCGAACAGCAGCGCCATGATCGCCGAACTCCAGAACACGGTCGGCTTCGGTCCGCCCAGATGACGCTCGACCCAGCCGAAGGCGAACGCGCCTGCCGTCATGGTGATCGCCATGAGAAGCGCGGCGTCGCCTTGAGCCGCGCGATCGAGACCGTTCACCTCGCCGAGATAAGGCGCGATCCACAGGCCGCGCGCGGTGACGAGAATGGCGTAGCTGAAGAAAGTCAGCGGCGCGACGAGCCAGAAGACGCGAAGCCGCATCACGCCCTTGAGTCCGCTCCAAAGGCCATCGTCCTTCGACGTTGAGCTTGAGAGACGCGGCGGGTCGCGCACCAGCGCCGCAGCCAGGACGAGCGCGATCCCGAAGAGAACGGCGAGGCCCGTCATGGTCGGCCGCCATCCCCAGACGTCGGCGGCCCGTGACAATGGCGCGGCGCCGAGGAGATTGCCGACCGAGCCGAGACCGATGAACAGCGAACTCAGCAGCGCGAATTTCTCGGGCGCGCCGTCGCGCGCAAAGAGATAGAGCGCCGACATGAAGACGGGCGAGCAGCCGACGCCGATCAGCGCCATGGCGAGAGTGGCGACGGGACCGTTCGGAGCCGCCGCGAACAGAAAGGCGCCGGCGCAGCCGATCGCCATCAGCGCGGTTACGGTTCGACGCGGACCAACGCGATCGAGCGCCCATCCCACCGCGAACTGCATGGTGGCGAAGGCGATGAACCAGGCCGCGCTGACATAGCTGAGCTGAGCAGGGCCGATCGCGAGATCGGCCATCACGCGCTCCGCGATCACGCTCAGGAACGAGCGGTAGAAGATCGAAAGGACGTAAGCGAGGAAGAGGGCGGCGAAGGTGCGCATGTGAAATCGTCGCCGACGCTGCTCAGGAACGCCGACGACGCTGCGCTTGGGCTCTTAGCTGCCCGCGGTCAATTGCAGGCCAGGCGGAGCTGGTCTGCTCACTTCACGCGTTCGAGGACCGAAACGTAGTTCGCGACCGCGGCGCCGCCCATGTTGAAGATGCCGGCGAGCTTCGCATCCTTGATCTGGATGCCGCCGGCTTCGCCCGTGAGCTGCGCCGAGCAAAGCGCATGCATCGACACGCCCGTCGCGCCGATCGGATGGCCCTTCGCCTTCAGACCGCCCGACGGATTGACCGGCAGCCTGCCGTCCTTCTGCGTCCAGCCTTCCCTGATGGCGCGCGCGCCGTCGCCTTCGGCGGTGAGACCCATCGCCTCATATTCGATGAGCTCGGCGATGGTGAAACAGTCATGGGTTTCGACGAGCGAGAGGTCGTCGATCTTCAGGCCTGCGTCGCCAAGGGCCTGACCCCAGGCCTGCGTGCAGCCCTCGAATTTCAGGATGTCGCGCTTCGACATCGGCAGGAAATCCTGCTTGTGCGCGCGGCCGCGGAACGCGATGGCGCGCTTCATCCTGAGCGCCGTCTCGACATCCGCGATCACGACGGCTGCGGCGCCGTCCGACACCAGCGAACAATCGGTGCGCTTCAGAGGGCCTGCGACGAAGGGATTCTTGTCGCTCTCGGTGCGGCAGAATTCATAGCCGAAATCCTTGCGCATCTGCGCGTAGGGATTTTCGACGCCGTTCTTGTGATTCTTCGCGGCGATCATCGCGAGCGCGTCGGACTGGTCGCCATGGCGCTGGAAATAGCTGTAGGCGATCTTGCCGAAGACGCCGGCGAAACCTGCGGGCGTGTCGCCGTCTTCCAGCAAATACGACGCCTTCAGAAGATTTTCGCCAATCTGAGGCCCCGGAGTCGCGGTCATCTTCTCGACTCCGACGACGAGAACGATGCGGCTCGATTTCGCCTCGATCGATTTCACCGCCTGATGAACGGCGGCCGATCCGGTGGCGCAAGCGTTCTCAACACGGATCGCCGGCTTGAAGCGCAGACGGTCGTCGGCCTGCAGCACGAGCGACGCCGTGAAGTCCTGCTTGGAGAAGCCGGCGTTGAAATGGCCGAGCACGATCTCATCGACATCGTCGGGTCCGACGCCGGCATGGATCATGGCGTCGGTCGCGGCGCGCACGATCAGCGACTCCACCGTCTCGCCTTCGAGTTTGCCGAAATTCGTGTGTGACCAACCGACGATGCAGGCTGTCATGACGCCTCTCCAATTCCATTCGTTGGCGCGAGTGTGTAGCTACACATATGCTTTGGCAAGGGCGATCACCTCTGCGCCCAGAGCAGGACGGCTACGCCGAGCACGATGAGCGCCATGCCGGCGATTTCGCGCCAGGCGACCTCTTGCGCCATGACCTTGCGGGAGATCGCCTGCGCCATCAGCACCTCGACCAGCGCCAGCGTGCGAACATTGGCGGCCGTCGTCAGGGAGAAACCCAGGAACCAGAATTGTGAGGCGAAGGCGCCGAGGAAGCCGGCGAAGAGCGATTGACGCCAGACAGCGAGGCTCTTTGTCAGAGCCGTCCGGTCAAAGACGAGGAGATAGATGAGCAGGATCGCGGTCTGGAGCGCCAGCCCCCAGACAAGCGTCGTCGTCGCACGCATGTAGAAGCTGCCCGATCCCAGTTCGAGGATGCCGCCGCGAAAGCCGATCGCAGACAGGCCAAAGCAGGCGCCCGCCACGATGCCGAGCAAGGCGGGTCTGAGCTCCGTGAGCAGCGTCGCGCCTGTTCCCGGCTTCAGCGACATGGTCACGACGCCTGCCGTCGCGATGACGATCGCCAGCAATTTCAAAGGCGTGAGCACGTCGCCGAGAACGATGAAGCCGGCGACGGCGACGAGAACCGGTTCGAGCTTGATGTAGGCGGTCGTCACCGAAAAAGACTTCTGCCGCATAGTCGCGAGCATCAGGGCCGTCGCCGTGATCTGGGTCAACGCGCCAAACGCGGTGAAGGCGAAGCCCTTGCCGGTCATGGCTGGAATGGATTCGCCGGAGACGAGGGTCGTCAGCAGAAGGAAAGCCAACGCGAAGGGCAGGCCATAGAGAAAGCGCACCTGCGTCGCGCCGACTGTGCCGATCACGGCGGTCAGGCTCGACTGCATGGCGTTGCGCGCGGTCTGGCCGGCGGCTGCGATCAGGGTGGCGGCGACCCAAAGGAAGGACATGGCGGCAGGGCTGGAGTTTGTGATTGCGCGTTCGGTCTGCGCCGGACGCTTAACTCGATGTTTCGGAGGAGCCCGCCATGGCGTCGCCGCAATGGAGGGCCAACGGCTGTCTATCGGGCGATGGAGCCATCGTCTATTTTCATCAGGCCGCGACGCAGCTAGTTTGCGTCGTGAGGTTCGTCGAGACGGGTCCGGGATCGACCGGCGCCCGGTCGCTCCTTTGGGGATATCGCTCGTGCTCGCACTCCGGATGGGCCGCGCCGCGGCGCTCGCTTCTTTTGTCGCCGCAACCGCCGCCCTTCCCGCTGTCGCCTCGCCCACCCTGATCGTCGACGCGCGCACGGGCGAAGTGGTCTCGTCGGAGGAGGCGACGCGGCCGTGGTATCCCGCCTCCACCGTCAAGATGATGACGGCCTATGTCGCGCTCAAGGCTGTCCGCGACGGACGCATCGGCTGGGAGACGGTGTTGCCGGTGTCGCGGCTCGCGGCGGCGCAAAAGCCGAGCAAGCTCGGTCTCCGGCCGGGCTCGGAGATCACGCTCGAGAACGCGATGCGCGTGATGCTGGTCAAATCTGCGAACGATCTCGCCGTCGTCGTCGCGGAAGGCGTCGGCGGTTCGATGCCCAATTTCGTCAACATGATGAACTCCGAGGCCCGGCGTCTCGGCATGCATGAATCGTATTTCACCACGGCGAACGGTCTGCATCAGCCCGGCCAGAAGACGTCGGCTCGCGATCTCGCGATCCTGGCGCGCGCGCTCTACAACGAATTTCCGGAGCACCGCGATCTCTGGTCGACCGGCGCCGTGCAAGTCGGCCGCCGCATCATGAAGAATACGAACGGCCTGATCGGACGCTATCCCGGCGCCGAAGGCATGAAGACCGGTTTCGTCTGCGCCTCAGGCTTCAATCTCGTCGGCCTCGCCTCGCGCGGCGGCCGCACGCTGATCGCGGTCGTGCTTGGCGCCGGTTCGGGCGCGGAGCGCTCGATCAAGACCGCGCAACTTCTCGACCAGGGCTTCGCAAGCTGGAGCTCCACGGGCCAGACGCTCGAGAGCCTGCCGCCGTCCGGCTATGATTCGGCGCCCGACGTGCGCAACGAGATCTGCCGCGGCGGACGCGGCGTGCTGCTCGCCGACGACGTCGACAGCGACGGCCCGTTGACGATCAGCGAGGCGCAGCGCAGCTCCGACAGCTTCAATCCGCTGATGGAGGGCATTCGCGGCGCGGGTCCGCAGGGACGCGCGGTTGGTTCAGTCGCCTCGCGCACCGCGTCCGGCCGCATCACGCTTGGCCCGCGCGCCGACTTTATCCCGGTCCAAATCGCGCTTGGACCGACCTCCGGCAGTGCGACGGCGCCGCTTGCCGCGAACGCCGGCGGCTCGAAGCCGACGACGGCCATCGCCCGCGCCAAGCCCGAAAAGCCGGCGACTGCGATTGCCGCGCGCGGCAAGCCTGCCGCGCCTGTGGAAGCGCCGGCTGAGGCGACCGCTTACGCGACTTCTGCTCCGGCGGCGCCGGTCGCGGCCAGTGCCGGCGGCGGCATCGCCGCGTTGTTCGGCGCCATCTCGCCGACGCCGCCGAGCGCGCCGCTGTCGCTGCAACAGGAAGAGCCGCAGACGCCCGGCGGCGCCGCTGCGATCCGTCCGAAGACGAAACCGCAGGTCGCGGCCGTCGAGCCCGAGCCGAAGAAGAAGGTTCAGGCCCGCAAGCCCGAGGGCAAGAAGGTCGCGGCCAAACCGAAGGCTGCAACGCCGGCCGCCGAGAAGCCTGAAGCGAAGAGCGAGTGACGGGCGCGCGCGTCGCCGCGCTCCGCATCAAATCCAAGATTTCATGACGATGATGCCTCGGACGCGGCGTGCTCGCGCCTCTCATTCATTCGCCATCCATGGTTGAGAGCGCGCCCTCACGCGTCGGCCTTATCGTCGCGCTCGCGTCGGCGACGGCCTATGGCGTGAACATCATCGGCGCGAAGATGAGCGCCGCGGCCGGGATCGCCGCGCCGACCGTCGTTTTCTATCGTGTCGCCATGATGATGGCGATCATCGGCGTCGTTCTGGTCGCGATGCGGGGCGCGCCGAAAATCTCGCGCACGGCGTGGCCGGCGATGGCGCTGCTCATCATCACGAGCGGCGGCATGGGCATCGCGTATCTCTCATCGGTCGCGTTCATTCCGGTCACCGTCGCCGCTGTGATCCTCTACACCTATCCCGTGCTGATCGTGCTGCTCGGACCCGTTGTCGCAGGGACCGTGCTGCGACCGCGCGATGTGATGATCGTGCTGACGGCCTTCGCAGGCGTCGTAACCATGGTGGGCCCTAGCTTCTCGTCGCTCGACGCGCGCGGCCTGGCGCTCGCCGCCTGCGCCGCGTTGTTCACCACATGCCAATTCTTCGCCGGCAACCGGCTCGCGAAAGAGAGCACGATCGACAAGATTTTCTGGGTGCAGACCGGCGTGCTGCCGATCGCGGCCGCTGTGGCGCTGCTATCCGGCGGTCTGCTCGGACCTCAATCATTGCTGCTCTCGCCTGACGGCGTCGCCATCGTGATCGGCGGCTATATCATCGGCTCCTGCGGGCTGCTGTTCGCGCTGTCGCGCCTGCGGGCGTCGGTGGCGGGGCTGGTGTTCTGTCTCGAACCTGTGGTCGCTTCCACCTCTTCAGCGCTGTGGCTGGGCGAGCGGCTGGCGCCGATCCAGTATGCCGGCGGGGCGCTGGTGATCGCGGCGATCATCGCCACTATATTTGCGCCGGCGCAGCGACTGCAGGCGGCGTGAGGCGCGGTCGCGTTCTTTCGCGACGCCAGAAGACGGCGGTTTCTCCATGAGCGACGCGCAAAGACCCGAGCCTCTGTCGCTCGTCGTGCTCACGGGCTTTCTCGGCGCGGGCAAAACGAGCCTGCTCAATCAATGGGTCGCCGATCCCGCCCTCGCCGACGCCGTGGTGATGATCAACGAGTTCGGCGAGATCGCGCTCGATCATCAGCTCATTGAGAAAGTCAGCGACGAGATCATCACGCTGCCTTCGGGCTGCGTGTGCTGTGCGGTGCGCGGCGATTTCGCCGGCCTGCTCATCAACCTTCTCAAGCGGCGCGACAATGGCCGCATCTCGCTCTTTCGGCGCGTTGTGCTGGAGACGACGGGCGTCGCCGATCCCGGCCCGATTCTCGCGGCCGTGCGCGGTCATCCCTATCTCAGCCTGAGATATCCCGACGTCTCGGTCCTGACTGTCGTTGACGCCATCAACGGGGCGGCGACGCTCGTCGCGCACGAAGTGAATGCGCGCCAGATCGCCGCCGCCGACGCGCTGATCCTGACCAAGACCGATCTCGCGCCAGACAGGGATGATGTCACGCGGCTTCGCGCGAGTCTTGAAAGCGTCAATCCGCTCGCGGCGATTCTCGATGCGCAGGCGGGCGAGGCTTCTGCGTCAGCGGTGATCGCAGCGGTGTCGGACGCGCCGCGCCCGGCAAGCCGTCGCAGCGCCGCGACCGATGTCGAGCCGCCGCCAGCCTCGCACGGTGTTCGCTCTTTCACGCTGACCAGCGCAACGCCCGTGCGCGCCGAACAGCTCGACGTGTTTCTCGAGCTTCTGCAGACGAGCAAGGGGCCTGACCTGCTGCGCGTCAAAGGTCTTGTGTTCCTCGCGCAGGAGCCAGAGACGCCGCTGGTGATCCATGTGGCGCAAAGCGTGATGCATCCGCCGCGGCTCCTGGAGCGCTGGCCTGACGACGACCGCTCGACGCGGCTCGTTTTCATCGTGCGCGATATCGAGCCCGATTTCGTCGCCAGCCTGTGGGACGCATTCGGCGGCGACGGCCAGATCGAGCGACGATAGTCAGGCGTCCAGCACGCTCCATTTTCTTTCCGATTGCGGCCGGCTGGAACGGAACTTGTAACCTCTTCCCCGTACAGTCGCGATCCGTCCCATTGCGGGACAGTCGCCAGGCAACGGGCGTTTCATGTCGGCTCTGCGCGCGAATCAGGAAACCATACGGTCAGACCTCCGCGAGACGGAGCCGGCGCGCCCTGAAGCCGCCCCGCCCCTGTCGGTTCGCATCCTGCCGTCGCTGGCGCTTGAAGAACATGCCGCGGCGATCGGGTCGCTGGCGCAGCGTGCGCTCGCCCGCAACGTCTTCTATGAAGCGCCATTCCTCATTCACGCCGCCCATCATCTGCGCGATGACGGCCGACCGCAGATCGTCTCGATCTGGAAGGGGGAGGGCGGCGATGATCTCGTTGGCCTTTTTCCCATCGTCGCGCCGCGATTTTCCTTCGTCGCCGGGAAGGCGCAGGGTTGGCTGTCCCATTTCATGGCCGATGGCACGCCCTTGATCGATATGGAACGCGCCGAAGATGTGCTGTCGGCCTTCCTCGATTGGCTGGCGGCGAGCGAGCGGCCTATGGTTGGCGCACTGTTTCCCGCGATCGACGCGGACGGGCCGTTTGCGGCGTTGCTGCGCGCGACGGCGGCGCGGCGCGGCCTCGCGACAGCGGCGCTCGACGAACGGCTTCGCGCCATCCTGCGCGTTGGAGAGGAACCCTCGGCGCGTCATTCAGGCCGCAAGGAGCTTCGTCGTCTCGGCCGTCGCCTCGGCGAACGCGGGCATCTGCAATTGCGCGCCGCGACCAGTCGCGCGGAGGTGCGCAACGCCTTCGAACATTTTCTGGCGCTTGAAGCGCGGGGCTGGAAGGGCCGCGCCGGCACGGCGTTGATGCAGGACGCGGCTGGCGCCGCCTTCTCGCGTTCGGCCGTGCGCGCGCTCGCGGGCGAAGGGCGCTGCCGCATCGATTTGCTCGAATTAAATGGCGCTCCGATCGCGGCGACGATCGAACTATCCGCCGGCGACAAGGCGTCGTTCTGGAAGACTGTCTATGATGAAAATTATGCGCGCTTCTCGCCGGGCGCGCAGATGGCGGCGCAACTCAGCGAGAGGCATGCTGAGGAGCGCGATGTGGCGCTGGTGGATTCCTGCGCCGAATCCGATCATCCCATGATCGATCATCTCTGGTCTGACCGTCTGCGCGTCGTCGACATGTTCATCGCCGCGTCGACGGATCATGGAGCCGCCGCGGAGACGCTTCTGCGTCGTGAAACGATCCGCCGGCGCGTGCGGACGGTCGCGAAGCAGGTCTATCGCGTCGTTCGCCCCTTGAAGCGCGCGTCGTAGAGCGACGTGCGCTCAATTGAATCGCGGCGCCGCTCTACGATTTTGTTTGTCGCAACGTTTCGCGGAAAACCGGTTCCCACTTTTCCGCACGTTGCTCCAATTTCCAGCTTCAGCCCGCCTGGCGCAGCAGCCGGCGGATCACCTTTCCAGTCGTGGTGAGCGGCAGCGATTCCACGAACGCGATCTCACGCGGATATTCGTGCGCCGAGAGATGTTCGCGCACGAAGCTCTGGATGTCGCGCGCGAGTTCGTCTGATCCGGCGAAGCCTTCCTTCAAGGTGACGAAGGCTTTCACAATCTCGGTGCGCATTTCGTCGGGCTTGCCGACTGCGGCGGCGAGCGCCACGGCTGGATGACGGATCAGGCAATCCTCGATCTCGCCGGGCCCGATGCGATAGCCAGATGAGGTGATGATGTCGTCGTCGCGGCCAAAGAATCTGACGTAACCTTCTTCGTCGCGGACGCCCTGGTCGCCCGTGGTCATCCAGTCGCCGATGAATTTATCGCGCGTCGCCTCCGGCTTGTTCCAGTAGGAAAGGAACATCACTGGATCAGGACGGAGCACGGCGATCTGGCCGCTTTCGCCGGGCTCGCAGATCGAACCATCTTCACGAATGACCGCGACGCGGTGGCCCGGAACGGGCTTTCCGATCGCGCCGGGTTGCGCCACTCCAATCGCAGCGCAGGAGGCCAGCACGAGATTGCATTCGGTCTGGCCGTAGAATTCGTTGATGGTGAGGCCCAACGCTTCGCGGCCCCAGGCGAAAATCGGAGCGCCAAGACTCTCGCCGCCGGATCCGATGGTGCGCAGATCAAGCGAGAAGCGGCCACGCGGATTGGCGACGGTGCGCAGCATGCGCAGCGCCGTCGGCGGAATGAAGGCGTTGCGCACTTTCATGTCCTGCATCAGGCGATAGGCGAGTTCGGGATCGAATTTCTCGAATTTTCGCGCGATCACGGGAACGCCGAAATGCAGCGCCGGCAGAAGCACATTCAGTAGCCCGCCGGCCCAGGCCCAGTCCGCGGGCGTCCACAGACGATCGCCCGGCTGCGGCAGAAATTCATGCGGCATCTGCACGCCGGGCAAATGCCCGAGCAGCACGCGATGCGCGTGCAGCGCGCCTTTCGGATTTCCCGTCGTGCCCGAGGTGTAGATCATCATCGCGGGATCGTCCGCGGACGTGTCGATGGGCGTGAAGTCGGGCGAGGCCTCGCGCATGAGGCGTGCATAATCGAGCGCGGCGCCGTCAGCGCCGTCGAGGCTGATCACGGTTTCGAGCGTCGGCGGTTTTTCCCCGCGCAGCCACTCGCCGAGACGCGAGAGGCTGGCTCCATTGGTGATCAGCGCTCTCGCGCCGGCGTCGCCAAGGCGGTAGGCGATCGCGTCGACGCCGAACAAGGTCGCGAGCGGCAGCGCGATGGCGCCGAGCTTGTAGATCGCGATATGGGCGACTGCGACCTCGCGGCATTGCGGCAGCATGATCGCGACGCGATCGCCGCGCGCGACGCCCTGTCTGGCGAGCGCATTGGCGAGCCGGTTCGATTCCTCGCGCAACTCGCCATAGGTCGCAGCCTTGATCGCGCCCGATTGCGTATCGACGTCGAGGATCGCGATGCGGGAAGCGTCCGCCGCCGCCCAGCGGTCGCAGACATCGACGCCGATATTGTAACGTTCGGGGATGCGCCAGGTGAAAGCGGCGACGAGCCTGTCATAGTCGCGGATGTCGGGGAGCATGGAAAGTTTGCCGCCTTTTTAGGCGGGCGTTCTATCGCTCCGGGCGCGGGCGCGCTAGATCACGCCGCGCTTTGATTGAAACAATCAAAGCGCGGGAACGTGATTGATTCCAAAAGTTTGGAGCATGGCTGTCGCGAAAAACCGGTTCCCACTTTTTCGCGCCATGCTCCAATGGGCCGGCGTCAGCTCGCTTCGAGCTTCCGGTCGTCGGGTTTGGGGAGATAGCTGTCAGTGAAGGCGTCGCCGGCCTTCGCCCGGTCTTTCAGCGGCGCGCCGATCGAGATCTGATCGAGCGCCGTTCGCCAGCGCGCCGGATCAATCCCGCCAAAGCCGTTCGCCTTCACCCAGTCGGTGTTGACGTAATTGTCGACCGTCATCTTCAGCCGCTCGAGCTCGACGTCGCGGCGCGCCGAGTCGTTGCGCCGCATCACGGAGTCGATCGCCTCCTCGGGGCTCGCGACCACATCCTTCACCGAGCGCGCCAGCGCGCGCAGAAAACCCTTCATCGCCTCCGGCTTCTCCGCCAGGAATTTCGGATTGGCGATCACCGCGTTGCCGTAGAGCTCGACGCCATAGTCGGCCATCAGCAGCACCACGATGTCGTCGGCGGGAACGCCGCGCGCCTTCAGATTGATGAAGGAGGAGTGGGCGAAGCCGAACACCGCGTCGAGTTCGCCGGAGGCGAGCATGGGCTCGCGCACGGGGAAGCCGACATTGTCGAACTTCATCGTGGATTCATCCAGCTTGTTGACCGTCCGGAATACCGGCCATTGCGCGAAGGCGCCGTCGCCCGCCGGCGCCCCAAAACGCTTGCCGATCAGGTTGCGCACGTCGGGCGTCACGCCGCGGCTGCGGCGGCCGATGATGGCGAAGGGCGGTTTGTCATAGACCATCATCACGGCCTTGACGTCGGCCGTCGGGTTCTGGTCGCGGAAACGGATGAGCGTGTTGACGTCGCCGAAGCCGAGATCGAAGCCGCCGGTCGCGACGCGCTGGATCGGCTCGCGCGAGCCTGCGCCCGGCTCGATCGTCACATCGAGCCCTTCATCGCGGAAATAGCCCTTGTCGAGGCCATGCAGAAAGAGCGCGGCCGGACCTTCGAACCGCCAGTCGAGAGCGAACCTGATCTTCGTCTGCGCGGATGCGGCCAATGGCGTCAGCATCAGGCCGATGACAGCGGCCAGTCTGAACGCAAAAAGGCGCAGCGGCATCGGCTTATCCTTCATGATCCTCTGCGCGACAGGCCGCCTCAGTCCTCTCGCACAGGCGGGGCGACGCGCATCACGCGTCAGCCGGTTTCCATCGTGCAAGCCTCATGCCTGACGTTGCAAGCGGGAACCGTCACGATCCTTAAATTCGTCTAGAGCCAGCCATGTGAGCGGACGCTGAACGAGACATGACAAAACAGTGAATAGTCACTGTTTTACGATGTCTTTGCGGCGATGCGGCGCCGATTTTCAGTTCCGGTCGTCGGGCAGGATCGGAAGAGGATGCACCTCGATGCCTTCCTCGTGCAGCGCCTGCGCGTCCTCGATCGAGGATTGTCCGTAGATCGAGCGATGCTCGACTTCGCCGTAATGCATCTGGCGTGCGACTTCCGGGAATTTCTCGCCGACATCCTCGGCGTTGGCCTTCACATGATCGCGCAGCGCCCGCAGCATCGCGCGCATCTCCTGATCGCGCGCCGACGCCAGCGCCATGGCCTGAGCCGCCTCGGCGGGAATCGGCGGGGAGGGGGGCATGGGCTTCGCGTCCACTTCGCGGGTCGCCACCCGCGGGGCCATCATCGCCTTGCGCACCTTGGTCGAATTGCAAGCAGGACAGGCGACGAGGCCGCGCTTGGCCTGAGCGTCATAGGAGGCCGAATCCGGGAACCAGCTCTCGAATTCATGCTCTTTGTCGCAGACCAGAGAATACCGGATCATTCTGCAGCGGGGTCCTTCGTCCTGCCCTTGAAAGCCGCGATCATGGCCGAAATGGTTTGCATTTCCGTCGCCGCGCGGCGCTCGTTTACGTCGCCAGCATAGGCTCGAACTCGCCGCGGCGGTCGAGCGCATAGAGATCGTCGCAACCGCCGATATGAGCGTCGCCGACGAAGATTTGCGGCACCGAGGTGCGCCCGCCCGCCCGCTCGACCATGACGGCCCGCGCCTCCGGATGCTTCTCGATGTCGATATCCTCGAACGCCACTCCCTTCCTGGTCAGGAGGTCTTTGGCGGCATGGCAATAGCTGCACCAGGAGCGGCTATAGATGGTCACTGGGGGCATGGTCGCGTCGTGGTTTGATCAGTTGGTCCAGATATAGGCGGCCGCCGAGCCCCGCCCAAGGCGCCTGAACCTCAGCCCTTAGCCGCAGAATAATCAAGCGTCGACCGTGACGCGGGCGAAGGTGAGCACGTCGACCCCTGCGGCTCCCGCCCGCCGCAGGGCGCGGGCGGCGGCAGAAACAGTCGCTCCGGTGGTCAAGACGTCGTCGATGAGCAGCAGGCGGCGGCCTTCGACGGCAGGACGTCGATCGGCAGGAACCTTGAACGCGCCGGCGAGATTCGCCGCCCGTTCGGCGCGCGTCAGCCCGACCTGCGGCCTGGTGCGACGAACGCGGATCAGGGCGTCGAGCAGGAGCGACTTTCCCGACGATTTCGCGACCATCCGGGCCAACAAAGCGGCCTGATTGTAGCGGCGGGTCCAGAGACGGAACCGATGCAGCGGGATGGGCAGGATCGCATCGGCTTCCGCGAGAAGCTCCCGGCCGGCCGCCGCCATCATGGTTCCCATGGTCACGGCGAGATGAAGCTGATCGCCATATTTCTGCCGATGGGTCAGGGAGCGCGCGATGTCGTCGTAGCGCGCCACGGCGCGGGCGCGGTCGAAGACCGGGGGATTGGCGATCGCCTCGGGTGAGAGCAACTTGCCGCCGATATCGAGCGCGAACGGCGTGCCCAGCCGCTCGCAATAGGGCCGCTCGATCAGCGCGAGGCGGCTCCAGCAGCGCGCGCACAAGCCGTCGGGGATCGATGTCGCGGCCCGGCAATGGGCGCACACCGGCGGCCAGAGAAGATCTGCAAAGGCGCTGCCGCCTCGGCGCGCGAAGGAGCGCGCCGCAGCCAGCGCGCGGCTGGCTAGCGGCGCCTCGCAATGCTCGTCAGGCGTCGCATCCATCACGTCCAGCTTAGTCGCAACGCGAAGCGGCGCCAGCGCTTTGACCCTGCGCCGCAGCCTCGCCATAAGGCGCGCCATGGCGGCCGTTCCGCAAATCTTCGATCGCGCGCTCGTCCGCGCCCGCCTCGCGCGAGCATTGGCGCACGGCTATGAGCCCTTCCTCGTCGATCGTGTCGCGGGCGACGCGATTGATCGGTTGTCGACGGTCTCGCGCACGTTTTCTCATGCGCTCGATCTGGGAACGCCGATTTCGTCGTTCGCGGAAGCGCTGAAAGCGAGCGGCCGGATCACGCATGTCACGCGCGCCGCGCCCGCTTTCGCACCGCGCCGCGAGGCGCAGGATTTCGCCGAGGTCGTGGCGAACGAGGAGGCGCCGCCCTTCGCCACAGGCGCGTTCGATCTCGCCGTTTCGCTGCTGGCGCTGCACGCGATCAACGATCTGCCCGGCGCGCTGTCGCAGATCAGGCGCGCGCTGAAGCCGGATGGGCTTTTTCTCGCAGCCTTGTTCGGCGGCGCAACGCTCACCGAGCTCAGGCAGGCGCTGGTCGCGGCGGAAACCGAAATCGCCGGCGGCGCAAGTCCGCGCGTCGCGCCCTTCGCCGATGTGCGCGATCTCGGGAGCCTCCTGCAGCGCGCAGGTTTCGCCCTGCCGGTGACGGATATCGATCGCGCCACGGTGCGTTACGCCGATTTGTTCGCGCTGATGCGCGATCTCCGGCGCATGGGGCTCACCAACGCGCTCATCGAGCGCAGCCGCAAGCCGGTGACGCGGGCGCTGCTCTTCCGCGCCGCCGCGATCTATCACGAGCGCTTCGCCGATCCGGACGGCCGTATCCGCGCGACCTTCGACTTGATCTGGTTGTCCGGCTGGGCGCCGCATGAAAGCCAGCAGAAGCCGCTGCGGCCCGGCAGCGCAAAAGCGCGCCTCGCCGATGCGCTCGGCGCGGCTGAGCGATCCGCTGGCGAGAAGGCGGGCTAGTTGCTAGCAATCCTCGCAACAAGCGCCGCGGGGAACGCCATGACGCCTTTCACCTTCAACACGACGCCCTCGATCGTCTCCGGCGCAGGTTCGGCCGCGCGGCTCGGCGAGATCATCAAAGGCAAGCTCGGCAAGCGCGTCTTCGTCGTCACCGATCCCGGCATCGTCAAAGCGGGATTGCTCGAAGCTTCGCTGGAAAGCCTCACCGCAGCCGACATCGGCTGGGCGGTGTTTTCCTCCGTGGTCGCCGATCCGCCCGAACAGATCATTCATGACGCGGTCGCGCAGGCGAAAGCGTTCGGCGCGGAAGGCGTGATTGGTCTCGGCGGCGGCTCGTCGCTCGATGTCGCGAAGCTCGTCGCGCTGCTGGCGCGCGGCGGAGAAACCCTTTCCGACATCTATGGCGTTGGATTGGCGAAAGGCCCGCGCTTGCCGCTTGCGCTCGCGCCGACGACGGCAGGCACGGGCTCTGAAGTGACGCCGATCTCGATCGTCACGACAGGAGCATCAGAAAAGAAAGGCGTGGTGTCGCCGGTGATCCTGCCCGACATCGCAATTCTCGACGCGGATCTGACATTGAAATTACCGGCGCATGTCACGGCGGCGACGGGCGTCGACGCCATGGTGCATGCGATCGAGGCCTATACGTCGGCCAGCGCCAACAACAATCCGGTGTCGCGCATGCTGGCGATGGAGGCGTTGAGACTGCTCGGCGCCAATATCCGCACCGCCGTGACGAATGGCGAGAATCGCGACGCGCGCGGAAAGATGCTCCTGGGATCGTTGCTGGCGGGCCAGGCTTTCGCCAATTCGCCCGTGGCTGCGGTGCATGCGCTGGCTTATCCCATTGGCGGTCATTTCCATGTGCCGCATGGGCTGTCGAACGCGCTGGTGTTGCCGCATGTGTTGACGTTCAACGCGCCGGCGGCGCGCGCAGCCTATGCTGATCTGGCGCCGCTGGTGTTTCCGCAGTTGGGCGATCGCGGCGTCAACGACCGCTGCGAAGGATTCATCATGGGGCTTGCGAGTCTCTCCGCCGATCTCGGGCTGCAGACGCGACTGCGCGACGTGAAGATTCCGCGAGACGCAATTCCGCTGCTCGCGAGCGACGCGATGAAACAGACGCGATTGCTCGTGAACAATCCGAAACCGCTGCATGAAGAAGACGCGCGCGCGATCTATGAGAAGGCGTGGTGAGCAGCGGCATGAGCGACGCGTCTTTGCAAAATCTACCGAAACCCTCGCCGCATTCGCGCGACCAGTATGCGGTGTTCCGCACCATCACCACGCGCTTCATCGACAATGACGTCTACGCGCATGTGAACAATGCGGTCTATTATTCCTACTTCGACACGACGGTGAGCGGTTGGCTTCTGGAGCAGGGGCTGGTGATCCCGCAGAAATCGCCCGTGATCGGGCTCGCGGTGAATTCAGCCTGCGATTATTTCGACAGCCTCGCCTTTCCCGACATTCTGGAGTCGGGCCTCAGCGTCACGCGCATCGGCCGTTCATCGGTTCAGTATGGCGTCGGAATTTTCAAGCAGGGCGCGTCACAGGCTGCCGCGCAGGGTGTCTTCACCCATGTCTATGTCGATGCGAGCGGAGGCAGACCCGTCGCGCTGCCCGAACTCCTGCGCGCCGGTTTGCAGCGACTCGTTGTCGACAAGTGATGGCGCCGCCGAGCGTCGGGAAATGGACGCGGTCGTCTCCATGTCGATCCCGGGCGAGCGTGGCGGCGCGATGAGTTCGGCGATCGCAGTCAGCGCCTGATCGGCCTCGCGCGGATTGTTGGCGGCGATCGCAAGCATGGCGAGCGCGATCGCGGTCAGACCAAGCGTCGCTTCCGGCACGACGCTGCGCGCGCGACGTTTTTCCTGCGCCTTTCTGGCTGCGAGCGCTTCGCGGAAGCGGTCCGTCGCGTTCATCATCCTCTCCTGCGATCGCGCGACTGAATTTCAGAGCGCGGCGATCAGATGCGGTATCAAGGGCTCGTCCGCCGGCGGCATCGGATAATCCCTCAGCCTGTTCGGTCGCACCCATTTCAGCGCCTGTCCTTCGCGGCTCGTCACCTGGCCTTCCCAACGCCGACAGATGAAGAGCGGCATGAGCAGGTGAAAATCCGGATAGGCGTGGCTTGCGAAAGTCAGCGGCGCGAGGCACGCCTCCTTCACGTCAATGCCAAGCTCTTCCTTCAGTTCGCGAATGAGGGATTCTTCCGGCCGCTCGCCCGCTTCGAGTTTGCCGCCGGGAAACTCCCAGAGACCGGCGAGATTCTTGCCCTCGGGGCGCTGCGCAATGAGAACGCGGTTGTCCGCGTCGATCAACGCAACGGCGACGACGAGAAGAAGTTTCATGACGGGCTCTCGCGCGAACGCTGACAGATATCGTTAGAGATATCTTAAACAGCGTCGCCGCATTCGAGCGACAGAGTTAAGGCTCTGTAAACTTTGAGTCAGCTGCGATAGTCGCCGTTGATCTCGACATAGGCCTTGGTGAGATCGCAGGTCCACACGCGCGCCGCGCCCTGGCCAAGGCCAAGATCGGCGGTGAGCGTAATGTTCTCGTTCTTCATGTAGGCGGAGGTCGCGGCCTCGTCATAGGCGGGATCGCGCAGCCCCTTGTAGGCGACGCGGATGTCGCCGAAGGAAATCGACAGCCGGTCGCGATCGGCGGGTTCGCCCGCCTTGCCGACGGCCATGACGACGCGGCCCCAATTCGCATCTTCGCCGGCGATCGCGGTCTTCACCAAAGGCGAATTGGCGATGGCCATAGCGACGCGGTGCGCCGACTTCGATGTCGTCGCGCCGGTGACGCGCACCTCGACGAATTTTCGCGCGCCTTCGCCGTCACGCGCGACGAATTGCGCAAGTTCGAGAAGAAGATCGTCGAGCGCGGCGCGGAACGCCTTACCCTTCTTGTCGGTCGCGCTGTCAATCACGGGCGCGCCGCGGCTCGCGGCGGCGCCGGTCGCGAAGAGCAGCAAAGTGTCCGAGGTCGAGGTGTCGCCGTCGATGGTGAGGCAGTTGAAGCTCGTCTTCACGCCGGCCGAGAGCATCGCCTGCAGCGCCGACGATTTCACCGGCGCGTCGGTAAAGACGAAGGACAGCATGGTCGCCATATCAGGCGCGATCATGCCGGCGCCTTTTGCAAGGCCTACGATCGTCACGGGAACGCCCGATATTTCGACCGTGCGCGACACCGCCTTGGGAAAGGTGTCCGTCGTCATGATCGCCCGCGCCGCATCCTGCCAGGGGCCTTCCTTGGCGCGCGCGGCGCAATCGGCAAGCACATGCTCGAACTTGGTCGCGTCGAGCGGCTCGCCGATCACACCGGTCGAGGCGATGAACACTTCCTTGCGCTTGCAGCCGGCGGCGTGCGCCGCGATGTCGGCGGTCATCTTCACCGACTGCTTGCCGGTGACGCCGGTGAAGGCGTTGGCGTTGCCGGAATTGACGACGAGCGCGCGCGCCTTGCCGCCCTCAAGCGCTTCGCGGCACCAGTCGACCGGCGCCGAGGGGCACTTCGACTTCGTGAAGACGCCGGCGACTTTCGTGCCCTTGTCCATCAGCGCGAAGAGCACGTCCGTCCGCCCCTTGTAGCGGATGCCCGCTTCAGCGGTCGCGAAGCGCACGCCCGGCACGGCCGGAAGGTCTGGATAGGATTTCGGCGCGAGGGGAGAGACGGGAACGTCCTTGCCAGCCATCGATCGGGTCCGTTTCTGATGCTTATTTCGGAGGGGCCACAGGAGCCGGAGCAGGAGTGGCGGGCGCAGGAGTCGGCGGCGCGGCCGGCTTGTCCAGGCGTTCGATCTTGCTCTTCTCGCGCAGCGACAGGATGAGCTCGGTGTGAGCCTTGCGGGTCATGTATTGTTCGATCTGCGGCTTCACCTGCTCAAACGGCGGCGCAGGCTTCACACGCTTGTCTTCCAGTTTGATGACATGCCAGCCGAACTGGCTCTTCACGGGCTGCGAGATCTGGCCGGGTTCGAGCTTGAACGCCGCCTCCGCGAATTCCGGCACCATACGCTCCTGGGTGAAGTAGCCGAGGTCGCCGCCTTCCTTGCCCGAACCGGGGTCCTTGGAGACTTCGCCGGCGACCTTGCCGAAATCCTCCTTGCCGGTCGTGACCCGGTCATAGGCCTGCTTCGCCTCGCCCTCGGATTCCACCAGAATATGGCGGGCGCGAACCTCCATCTCCGGCTTCTGGTTTTTCATGGTCTCGTCGTAGAGCTTGCGCATGGCTTCTTCGGAGACCGCCTTCTTCGCGGTCTGGGTCAGGAGCTCATCGACCAGCGTCTTGTTCTGGAAGTAGGCGATGCGGGCCTTGTAGTCGGGCGAATTCTGGAGGCCCTGCGCGGTCGCCTCCTTTGAGGCGATCTTCAGGTCGGTCAGATAGTTGACGATGTAGTCGTGGCGCTGCTCGGGCGTCATCTGCTGGGGCAACTGCCCGCCAAGATCGTCCTCGGCGATGGCGACATCCTGCTGGGTGATCGGCTGGCCATCGACGCGGGCGATCACGGTGTCGGGGCCGGGCTGGGCCGGAGCGGGGGCGGGCTGCGCCGGGGCCGGTGGCGGGGTCTGCGCATGGCTCCAGCCAAGGCCGAGGGCCAGAACGGCAACGGCCGCGGCGGCGCCGAGGCGTGACGGGCGGGAAACGACGGGCATGGGAGGGTTCCGGACGGGCGGTTGGCGGGTGAACTGGCCGAACCTGCCGCTGTTGGCAAGTGAAACGCTGTTCATGCCGCCGGCGGCCTGCCGCCGCAGCGGCGAAGATACGCGCCCCGGCGACGAAAATCCGCCGCGATTTTCCGGTTCTGGCGGATGCCAAACCCGATCATTATCTCTATAGCCCCAGCTGACCGCCGCCGCGCCCCTCGAGCGGCGCCTCCCATCAGGATTTTAAGGACCCATGTTCGGCGCCCTTGCGAAGAAGATTTTCGGCTCGTCCAACGATCGCCGGCTGAAGACCTATCGCCCCAAGGTCGACGCCATCAATGCGCTCGAACCTGAACTCGCCGCCCTGTCGGACGAGGCGCTGGCCGCCCGCACCGTCGCTTTTCGCAAGGAGCTCGAAGAGGGCAAGACGCTGGACGACATCCTGATCCCGGCTTTCGCCACCGTGCGCGAGGCGGCGAAGCGGACGCTGGGGCAGCGTCATTTCGACGTCCAGCTCATCGGCGGCATGGTGCTGCACGAAGGCGCGATCGCCGAGATGCGCACCGGCGAAGGCAAGACGCTGGTCGCGACGCTTCCGGTCTATCTCAACGCGCTCGCCGGCAAGGGCGTGCATGTCGTCACGGTCAACGATTATCTCGCCCGCCGCGACGCGGAATGGATGGGCCAGATCTACAAGTTCCTGGGCATGAGCGTCGGCGTCATCGTGCATGGTCTCGATGATCAGGAGCGGCACGCCGCCTACGCCAGCGACATCACCTACGGCACCAACAACGAATACGGCTTCGACTATCTCCGCGACAACATGAAGTACGAGATGTCGCAGATGGTGCAGCGCGGACACAATTTCGCGATCGTCGACGAGGTCGACTCCATTCTGATCGACGAGGCGCGCACGCCGTTGATCATCTCGGGCCCGATGGACGACAAGTCGGAGCTCTATAACGCCATCGACCCCGTGATCCTCAAGCTCGTTCCCGAGGATTACGATCTTGACGAGAAGCAACGCACGGTGGCGTTGACCGAAGCCGGCAATGAGAAGATCGAGCAGCTTCTGGAACAGGCTGCGATCCTCAAGGAAGGCACGCTCTACGACGCGGCCAACGCCACGCTCGTCCATCACGTCAATCAGGCGCTGCGCGCCCACAAGCTGTTCACGCTCGACAAGGACTACATCGTCAAGGATGGCGAGATCGTCATCATCGACGAGTTCACCGGCCGCATGATGCCGGGCCGTCGCTACTCCGAGGGCCTGCATCAGGCGCTGGAGGCGAAGGAGCATGTGCAGGTCCAGCCCGAGAACCAGACGCTGGCCTCGATCACCTTCCAGAACTATTTCCGCCTCTACAAGAAGCTTGCCGGCATGACCGGCACGGCCGCGACCGAGGCCGACGAGTTCGCCGACATCTACAATCTCGCGGTGGTCGAGATTCCGACCAATGTCGACGTGCAGCGCATCGACGACGACGACGAGGTCTATCGCACGGCTGAAGAGAAATATCGCGCTATCGTCGCGCAGATCGCCGACTGCCGCCGGCGCGGTCAGCCCGTGCTCGTCGGCACGGCGTCGATCGAGAAATCGGAACTGATCGCCGAACTGCTCAACGATCGGAAATATGTCGCCGATCTCGCCAAGCGCTATCTCTCGCGCTCAGACGAGGTCAAAGGCAACAAGGCGGCCGATGTGGAGCTGCGCGACTATCTTCTGACGCTCGGCAAATATCTGAGCGACATTTCGCGCGAGAAGACGCCGCTGCCGCATGCGGTTCTGAATGCGCGTTTCCACGAGCAGGAAGCCTTCATCATCGCCCAGGCCGGCGCGCCGGGCGCCGTGACGATCGCGACCAACATGGCCGGCCGCGGCACCGACATCAAGCTCGGCGGCAATGTCGATATGCGGGTGAAGCAGGAGATTCCGGCCGACCTCGATCCGGCGGAGCACGCGAAGAAAGTCGCAGCGATCACGGCGGAAGTCGAGAAGCTGAAGGCGCAAGCGCTCGCCGCCGGTGGCCTCTATGTGCTCGGCACTGAACGGCATGAGAGCCGACGCATCGACAACCAGCTCCGTGGCCGTTCCGGCCGACAGGGCGATCCCGGACACTCGAAATTCCTGCTGTCCTGCCAGGACGATCTGATGCGCATCTTCGCCGGCGAGCGGATGGAGCGCATGCTGGTGACGCTCGGCCTCAAGGATGACGAGGCGATCGTCCATTCCTGGATCAACAAGGCGATCGAAAATGCTCAGCGCAAGGTCGAGGCGCGCAACTTCGACCAGCGCAAGAACATCCTGAAATACGACAACGTCATGAACGACCAGCGCAAGGTCGTGTTCGAGCAGCGCCGCGAATTCATGGCGCAGGAAAGCGTGCGCGAGACGATCGACGAGATGCGCCATTCGACGGTCGATGATGTCGTTGCGCGCGCCATCCCCGCGAGCGCCTACGCCGATCAGTGGAATGTCGAGGGCCTGAAAGAGCAGGCGCAGATGTATCTCAACCTCGATCTGCCGATCGAGGAATGGACGAAAGAAGAGGGCATCGCCGACGAGGAGATCAAGGAGCGTATCCGCAAGGCGGCTGATGAGGCTTATGCGGCGCGTGTCGAGAAGAACACGCCCGAAGTGATGAACTATGTCGAGAAGCAGGTGCTGCTGCAGATGCTCGACCATCTCTGGCGCGAGCATCTCGTCACGCTTGACCATCTCCGTCAGGTGATCGGCTGGCGCGGCTATGCCCAGCGCGATCCGCTCAACGAATACAAGTCCGAAGCCTTCGAGCTGTTCGACGGCCTCATTTCGCGGCTGCGCGAGCATGTCACCGGACAGCTCATGCGCGTCGAGGTGATGTTCGAGCAACCGCCAGCCGCCGAACTGCCGCCGATCCAGGCGGTGCATGTCGATCCGAATTCCGGCGAGAATGAATTCGCGTTGGCTGACGCGTCAGCAAGCTATGGCGGCGGGCAGGGCATGTTCGGCGCGGCCGCCGCTTCGCTTGGCTTCTCGGCCGCCGAAGCGGACGCGAAGCCGGCGCGCAGCGCCGAGGATCCCCAAACCTGGGGCAAGGTCGGCCGCAACGAGCCATGCCCCTGCGGCTCAGGCAAAAAATTCAAACACTGCCACGGGCAGTTCTCGTAAGCGCGAGCGCGGCGCGTGATCGCCGAGCCCGCGCCACCCGAGCCCGTCGGCTACTCGCTGACGCCTGAAGAGTATGATCGCCTGCACGCGATGTCGTCGCGGCATTGGCGGGAGTTTCAGCAAGTCAGACCTTCGTGGATCGCGTATGCCGTCTTCAGCCTGTTCGCTGTGACGCCGATCCTCTTTTTTGGATTGGGCTGGATCGGGAAATCGATGGTCCTGCTGCTCATGATGACCGGCGGCGTCGCCTACGCCGCCGGCTGGATTGTCGCCGAACATGAGATGCGCAGGGCGCAGGGCGCGTTCGTGCGATTTTATGAGTCGGAGAGCCTCTATCACGCGGGTCTTGAAGTGAGGATCGACGCGGAGGGGCTGCACGGATCGGCGCCCCATATGCGATGGACCGTCGGCTGGTCGTCAGGCGTGAAGCTCGACAGGGTGGGCGGCTTTATCCTGCTCTGGCAGGGACGGACAAGAGCGGTCGCCATTCCCGATCGCGCCTTTGCTGACATGAGCAAACGGGACACTTTCATCGCCTATGCGAAGACGATGATCGCGGCGGCGAAGCAGGGCTAGTCTCGGCGGAACATTCGCGCCTCCGTCGCCATTGCTCCAGACCGCGCATTCATGCGGCTGCCTGGACGATCGCTCTGCTTTGATTGCCGCGCTTATTCGCCGTTTGCGTCCGCTTTCCGCGCGTGATCCCGATGTGGTGCGCGGCGACGAATCCTTGCCGCGCTTCGCCTGGCGCACAAGCGGCGTTCACCAATTTATCGTTGGCGCTCTGGCGATCCTCGTCTCGCTGCTGAATTTTGCGCCCATCGATCTGCAGCGCCGGATCATCGATGGCCCGGTGATGCACAGGGAAATTGGCGTGCTCGCCTTCATGTGCGTTATCTATCTCGCTGTCGCGATCGTGCAGGCGATCCTCAAATATGTGTTGATGGTCTACCAGGCTTGGGTCAGCGAGGGCGCAATCAAGATTGCGCGTGATCACCTCGTGAAGCTTGCGCCATCACGCGCGGCGCAATCCGACGCGTCGAGCGGCGAAGCCGTGAATGTGATCAGCCGGGAGGTCGATGCGGTTGGCGGTTTCGTCGGCACAAGTATTTCAGAATTTGTCGTCAATCTCTCCTTCCTCTTCTTCACAGCGAGCTACATGCTGGTCATGCAGCCGCTCATCGCACTGACGAGCGCGCTATTTTTGATTCCGCAGGCGCTGATGGCGCCCTGGCTGCAGGCGTATCTCAACGAACTCTACGAACGGCAGGTGAAGCTGATCCGTAAGCTTGGCAAAGAGACCGCTGCGATCGTCGACGCCGACAAGATGAAGGCCAGAGCGCCTCCCGCCATCGGCGCCATCTATTGGAACCGCATCCGCTATCACACGCTCAAATATGGCTTGAAAGCGCTGCTCAATTTCGCCAGCTCGATGGGGCCGCTCTCGGTGCTGGGGATCGGCGGCTATATGGTGATTAAGGGAGAGACGACGATCGGCGTCGTGCTCGCTTTCGTCTCAGGCTTCGAGCGGCTCTCAAATCCCGTGCGTGATCTGCTCGGCTTCTATCGCGACTATCAGCAGGCCAGGGTCCAGCATCTCATGATCGTGCGCTGGCTCGAGGGCGCCGGTCCTGAATCTGATCAAACTGGCGCGCCGCGGCAGGCGTGACCATATAGGAGGATGTCGAGAGCCGCTCCGGAGCTTGCATGTCGAACACCGTCCGCAACAATGAATCCGCCAACCGTTTCGAGCTCGATGTCGACGGTCATGTCGCTTTCGCTGAATACAAACTCGCGCCCGGTGTGATCACTTTCACGCATACCGTCGTGCCGAAGGAGTTGGGCGGGCGCGGCGTCGGTTCGATGCTGGCGCGCGGCGCGCTCGATCAGGTTCGCGCGAGCGGCCTGAAAGTCGTCGCGCAATGTCCGTTCATCGCGGCCTTCATCAAGAAGAATGACGAGTACGCTGATTTGCTCGCGTGAGGCGCGCCGTCATCGCTTGACAGGAATGCGCGCCTTCTCGGCCTCGGTGGTCCTCCTGCGCGCATTGCGCGCCGCCATGTTGAGCCCTTCGACCAGCGCCGAGAACGCCATCGCCGCATAGATGTAGCCTTTCGGCACCTCGGCGTGGAAGCCTTCGGCGATCAAGGTCATGCCGATCATCAGAAGGAAGGCGAGCGCCAGCATCACAACGCTTGGATTGGCGTTGATGAAATTCGCGAGCGGAGTGGCGGCGACCAGCATCACGATGACGGTGATGATGACGGCGATCGCCATGATCGCGATATGCTTGGTCATGCCGACGGCGGTGATGATGGAGTCAACGGAGAAGACCATGTCGAGCAGCAGGATCTGGCCGATCGCCGCGCCATAGCCGATCGCGGAAGGGCCGCTGAACATGTCGGGCCCGTGATCGGGATCGACATTATGATGAATCTCCTTCGTCGCTTTCCAGACGAGGAACAGGCCGCCACCAATCAGGATCATGTCGCGCCAGGATAGTCCCTGACCCAATATCGTGATGACAGGCGTGGTGAGCTGCACGATCAGGAACACGGTTCCCAGCAACGCGAGCCGAAGAACAAGCGCCGCGCCGATGCCCAGTGTGCGCGCGCTCCGGCGCTGCTCTTCCGGCAGCTTGTTCGTCAGGATCGAGATGAAGATCAGATTGTCGATGCCGAGAACGATCTCCATGACGATAAGGGTCGCCAGCGCGGCCCAGTTGGCGGGGTCCGCGAAAATGCTCAGCGCCTCGGCCATGGAAATCGATCTCCTTTGCTCTTCGTTCAGGGGCCGACGTACACGCCTGCAAATTATGGCGCGCGTAAGTGCGCGGCTCAGATTCTGAAGGCGCGCGCCCTGGCGTCCAGCGCTTTCATGCGCGCGTCATAGAGTTTCCAGCTCACCCGGCTTTTCAGCCTGACGCCGCGCGCCAGCCGTCGCGCCGCCTGCTGCGTGCCGATCGCGACGCCCATCCTGAACGTGTCGGCGCGGAACCCGAATGTCGGTTCCGGGACCTCGCCGGTCACGGGATAGCCGACGCTGGCGAGATGCGCGCGCGCCGCCACGCAATAGCGCACGGAGAGAACCGAGAAGCGCGTTTCATTGTGGCCGGCGCGATATTTCATCAAAGCGGTGCAGAGATCGCCGCCTGCGAGCTTCCACGCATCGGCGAGATAGCGCACGCCGAGACGGATGTTGGTCTCAGGGTCAGCGAGCGCCGCATCGTCGCCGGAGAAGCCAAGCAGGCGCGCTGTCGGCGGCATCACCTGCATGAGGCCGATTTCGCCGGCGTTGCCGCGTGCGTCCGGGCGATAGCCGCTCTCCACCTTCATCACGGCGTCGGCGATTTCCGGCGGCAGGCCGCGTGGCCCGGCTTCGCGCGTCGCAATGGCGCGGAACTGATCGCGCGGCGAGGGCGCGATGTCGTGCGGCTCCGCGCGCGCGATTGTCGTCGCGCAGGCGCAAAGGAGGAGGGAGAGAGAAATCGAGCAGCCGACCGACCGGCCGCAGGCCGGCCGCCGGGGCATTGCTCAGCGCGACGTGGAAGTGAACGCGCTGTTCGCCGAGATGGCGCGACGCGGCGGCAGCGGAATGTCCGCTTCCTGCCGCGCCGGCTGCGCGTCGGACGAGCCGCCGAGACCAACCGCGCCGAGCATCTTGCGGAACATGCTCTTCTCTTCGGGCGCTGGCGCAGGCGTGGGCTCAAGACGTGCGACCACGGTCGTCTGCGGCGGCGTCGCGGCCGGCTGAGCGGTCGCGGGTTTCGCGGGAGAGGCAGCCGGCACAGCGGGCGCGGGCGTTGACGCGGGCTGAGCCGCGGCGACGGCGGTCGCCTTGAGCGGCTTGCCATCGGGACCAATCGGAATGAATTGCTCGGCGCCAATCGCTTCCGGACGGCTCATTTCAGCGTAGGCGTTCGCCTGCGTGGAGCCAGAGCCGCTGAACAAAGTCTCCACGCCATTGCCGCCGGCATAGGCGAGCGCTGTGCCGCGGAACGACGAATGCTGGCCGCCATCGGCGTAGACCACCTTTACGGCGGGCGCGCCATGCTGGACGAGCTCGGCGATCCTGGCGTTGTCCGCGGCCGTCTTGCGGGCGACGGCGACGCGCACGTCGTCAGACACCGCCGGCGCGGCGGAGTCAGGCGCATTGAACAGATAACGACCGCCGCTCGCGGTCACGCGCGGCTCTTCGCCAGTGACCTCGAAATAGTCGCTGCCTTCCTTCAGATTCTTCCAGAACGCGATGTTGGGGTTGTAGCGGTGCTTGGCGAGATTCTCCGCCGTCATGCGGAACGGATAGGACTGCATCTGCACCGCGCGCTGGCCGCCGCCCTGGGCGTCGCGCACCAGCGCGTAAATGTCCTGAACCTGCTGGTCGGTCATCGAATAGCAGCCCGCCGATGAGCAGGCGCCATGCACCATCAGGAATTTGCCGGTGCGGCCGTGCTGACGGTCATAGGCGTTTGGAAAGCCCATATCGAACGACAGATGGTAGTTCGAATTCGGGTTCATCTGCGCTGGCGAAATTGGGTAATAGCCTTCCGGCGCCTGGCGGTCGCCTTCTTTCACCTTCGGACCAAGCTGGCCGGACCAGCGGCAGATCGGGAACGTCTTCAGAAGCGCATAGCGGCCGTCGCGGCCCTTCTTCCAGACCTCGAGTTCGGCTTCCTGCTTGTAGGAGCGGATCAGGATCGGGTCGCTCCTGGTCATGCCCTTTTCGGACATGAGACCGACGATCTCAGGCGACATGGCGACCCAGTGGCGCGAGCCGGACCCGCGATAATCGTCCTGGCAGCCCGCCAAACCGATCGCGACGACCGCAACGAAGAGGGTGCTTGCAACTGGTCGAAACATGATCATCCCTGACGCGCGTCAGCCGCGACCCCAGAAAACCTGCTTATCGTTACATCGAGGTTTCTGCAATCTCGGTAATTTTCCGGTTATGATGAAGTAATTCTTAAGCCGGCGCGAGCCTGCCGGGCGCCCTCAGAGCATCCGGCCGATGGCGAGGAATTTCTCCGCCCTGGCGTCCCGGATCGCCGTTGGCTCCATGCCCGAGAACTGACCAAGCGATTCCTCGATCGCCTCGCTCGCCGCGGCGATGGCCGCCGTCGGGTCGCGATGGGCGCCGCCGGCCGGCTCCTTCACGATCGCGTCGATGACGCCGAGCTTCAGCAGATCGGCCGCCGTGATCCTCATATTGGTCGCCGCCTCCTGCGCCTTGGCGGCGTCGCGCCACAGGATCGAGGCGGCGCCCTCGGGCGAGATCACGCTATAGATTGCGTGCTCCATCATCAGCACCCGGTTGGCCGTGGCGATGGCGATCGCGCCGCCGGAGCCGCCCTCGCCCACAATAAGGGCGACGATCGGCACGCCGAGCGAAAGGCAGGTCTCGGTCGAGACGGCGATGGCCTGAGCCTGGCCGCGCTCCTCGGCCTCGATGCCGGGGAAGGCGCCGGCCGTGTCGACCAGCGTAATGAGGGGGACGCCGAAGCGGTCGGCGAGCTCCATCAGGCGAACCGCCTTGCGGTAGCCCTCGGGCTTCGCCATGCCGAAATTATGCTTGAGGCGGGAGGTCGTATCGAAACCCTTCTCCTGGCCGATCACGCAGACCGACTGGCCCTTGAAGCGGCCGAGCCCGCCGATCACAGCCTCGTCCTCAGCAAAACCGCGATCGCCGGCGAGCGGCGTGAAATCGGTGATCATGCCTTCGATCAGATCGCGGGCGTGCGGCCGCTGGGGATGGCGCGCCACCAGAGCGCGCTGCCAGGGCGTCAGCGACTTGTAGAGATCGACGAGCGCGAGCCGCGCCTTCTCCTCGAGGCGGGCGATGTCCTCGCCTAACTCGACGCCGCCGCCGCCTGCGCTCAGGGCCTTCAGCTCATCGACCTTCGCCTCCAGTTCGGCGACGGATTTTTCAAAGTCGAGATAGCTGCGCAAACGGCCTGCTCCGAGGGGGCGTCAATCTGTCGGGGATACCCCCCTGCCTGAGGCGCGCGGACACTGTCGTGGCGGGCCATGCGCGTCAAGCGCGGGTCGGCGCGGCCTTTTGGCGGCAGCGCAGGCGATTCGCCAGCAAAAAGATGCGGCTCAGCGAATGGCGACACGCGTCGCCGCGGCGGCCGGCGCCGCCACGAGGAGGTCGCGACGCTGCGGCCGCGCAAGCGCCGGCCGGTAGAGCTGCTTGGTGGCCTCGACGATATGGACGCCGGCGAAGGGCAGGGCGAGCAGCCGGCCGGCGGCCTCCCAGGCGCCGGCGGTGCGCAGCATGAGCCGCCGCTGCGAAGGCGGGAAATAGAGCGCCTCGCGCCAATGTTCGGGCGAAAACAGGGCCCCGCGCATGAGATCGGCGAGCTGGCCCTTGCTGTAGGGCTGGCCCTGGCCGAACGGCGTCATGTCGGACGAGGCCCAGACGCCGCGGCGGTTAGGGATGATGGCGATGAGCCGGCCGCCGGGGGTGAGCACACGCCAGATTTCGCCGAGGAGGTCTGCTGGATGGAAGACAGCCTCCAGCGCGTGGGTGAGCAGGATGCGCTCGATCGAGGCGTTCGGCAGCGGGATTTCGTAGGGGTCGATCAGAGCGGTGACCGAGGGGCCGTCGCCCGGCCAGTTCACGACTCCCTGCGCCGCCGGCATCAGCGCCAGCACCCGCTCCGCCTCGCTGCGCCAGAAGGGCAGGAAGGGCGTGGCGTAGCCAATGCCAGCGATCGAGACGCCGCGCGCTTCGGGCCAGAGGTCAGCGAGCGTCCGCCCCAGCACGCGGCGGGTCACCGCGCCAAGCGGCGTCGCATAGAAGGAGCGGAGGTCGACGACGTCCAGAGGCATTGCTGGAGATGTAGCGCGGAACCTGGCTCAGGCGAAACGCGCGGACGCCGCTTCCGCACTTCTTGGCTAACCGTTCCAGCCGACGAGAAAGGCCTCGATCGCCCGATGCAGCGGCTCCTTCGATTGCTGCACGCGAGCAAGGATCCAGGCGCCCTCGACCAGCATGATGAGATGCTCGGCGTCGGAGGCGCTGAAGCTGCTTTCGTTGAGGCGTCGCGCATGCCCCACCAATTTCGCCTCCCAGTCCGCGAAGACCTCGCGCACGGCCGCCGCGTGAGAGCCGATGCGGAGCGAGGTGTCGAGCGCGATTGAAGTTACAGGACAGCCCTCGCTGAAGCCGGAGCGCTCGAACCAGTCGGCGAGGCCGCCGACGAGCGCCCGCAACCCGGAGGCGAGATCGCGCGCGCCTTCCATCGCGCTATCGATCGCCTTGCCCATCTCGGCCCCGGAGTGGCGGATCACGGCTTCGCCAAGTTGTTCTTTTCCCTCGGGAAAGTGGTGATAGAATGATCCTTTGGGTGCGCTCGCCGCCGCCAGAATCTCGTTCAGCCCCACGCCGTCATAACCGCGCTGCCGGAACAGGGCGGCGGAGACCCGGATGAGGCGCGTTCTGGCGTCAGAGGGGCGCGGCATTGCGTGCGTCACCTTGTTGTAGGGCGATTGGTCTAATGTTAGCGTCTCTAGACCGATCGCCCTAGAATAAGGCTGCGTCATGTCGACCGCAACGACCCGCGCCACAGCTTCGCCCGGCCTTCCCCAGGCGATCGTCGAGGATGTCAGCTTCGACACAAAGGACGGCCGGACGCTGATCGGGCGGCTGTACCGTCCCGAGGAAGCGCCCCGGCTCGCCGTCGTCATCCATGGCGGGGCCGGCTTTCCCGCGCGCTTCTATCGCGACTTCGCGTCCTGGTTCGCCACGACCTATGGCGCGGCCGTGTTGACCTATGACTATCGCGATTTCGGCTGGTCGCTCGCCGGGCCGTTGGCGAAATCGTCGGCGCGGATCAGCGACTGGGCGATCGCCGATCAATCGGCGGCGTTGTCCTGGCTTGTCAGCCGCTTTCCCGATCTGCCTCCGCGAGTCGTCGGCCATTCCCTCGGCGGCCAGTGGCTCGCCTTCCATGATGAGGTCGCGCGCATCGACCGTGTCGCCGCGGTCGCTTCCGGCCCCGCTTTCTGGCTGGAGCATCCCTGGTCTTACATGCCCCAGGTGATCGCCTTCTGGTGGCTGCTTGGACCAGTGGCGACCCGCTTCGCCGGCTACATGCCCGGACGCCTGCTCGGGCTCGGCGCCGACATTCCGGCCAATGTCTATTGGGAATGGCGCAGGCTCTGCCTGACCCGCGGCTATCATCGCGCCGAATGGGGCCGGGCTTATCCAACCCCGAAGCTCGACGCCGCGCTCTTCGATCTCACCATCGTCCCGATCGTGGATGATGTGCTGATCACGCCCGCCATGGTGCGCAAGCTGCCGGGCTTCTATCCCCATGCGCGCGTGCGCGAGGCATTGATCGATCCGGCGGCGCTGGGCCTGAAAAAGGTCGGCCATGGCGGCGCTTTCCTCGCGCGCAACAAGGCCTGCTGGCCTCTGATCGCGGAGCCGCTGCTTGATTGAGTTGACGATGCGTCCCGCGCCATCGCGTGCTAAACGCGGCTCAACTTCAGGAGCCGCTCATGCCCGCCCAGTTCGAGACCTTCCTCTGCCTTTCCGACAATATCGGCGTGCTGATGCATGATCCCGCCACGGGAAAGACTGCGACGATCGATGTTCCCGATGCGGAGGCGGTGCTGGCGGCGGCGGCGCGGCGCGGCTGGGTGATCAGCGACATCCTGATCACCCATGAGCATGGCGACCATGTGCAGGGCGTCGCCGCGGTGAAGGAGAAGACGGGCGCCACGGTTGCAGGCCCGATGCAGGCGATGACATCAGCTCCGGTGGACATCGTCGTGCAGGACGAGACGCAGGTGCGAGTCGGCAATCTCCGCGGCGACGTGCGGGCGACGCCAGGCCACTCCGCCGGCCATGTGATCTATCATTTCGCCGATGAGAACGCCGCCTTCGTCGGCGACGTGCTCTTCGTGATGGGCTGCGGCCGCGTCAGCGGCAGCATGGACCAGATGTGGAAATCGGTCGGCATTGTGGGCGCGCTGCCTGACGACACCAAGCTGTGGGTCGGGCACGACTATACGCTGTCGAACGCGAAATTCGCCCTGTCCGTCGACCCCGACAATGAAGACCTGCAGAAGCGCTTCATGCGCGCCGAGACGATGAAGGCGAACGGCGAACTCTGGGGCACGACCAACATCGGCATGGAGAAGCTGACCAATCCGTTTCTTCGCCTGAAGGAGAAAGCCATCCGCAAGGCGACGCGGCTTGGCGAGGGCCAGACGCAGCGCGACACCTTTGAAGCGCTGCGCGAGATGAAGAACCGATTCTGAAGCGCGCGCGATCGGCGCCATCACGCTTTGTCATTGGCGCTGGCGCGCACGATCTTCTAGGCGAACGTCAGGGAGGGCATGATGAGCTTCGACCGCGCCGTTCTTCTGCCTGTTGACATGCAGCGCGCATTCGATGCGCCGCCCTGGCCGCGCCGGAACAATCCTGATCTCGATCGCAACGGCCTTGCGCTGCTCGCCGCCTGGCGCGCGGCCGGCCTGCCGATCATCCATGTGCGTCACGATTCGGTCGAGGCGCAATCGACGCTCCGTCCGGGCCAGCCCGGCAACGATTTTCGCGAAGGCTTCGCGCCTCGGACGGGCGAAGACCTCGTCGTGAAGAGCGTCAACGCCGCCTTCATCGGCACTGATCTCGATCTCCGCCTGCGTCGCCTCGGCGCCGAGCGCATTGTCGCTTTCGGCGTGTCGACTGACATGTGCGTGTCGACCAGCGTGCGCGTCGGCGCCAATCTCGGCTGGCGCATGATGCTCGTCGAGGACGCCTGCGCGGCGTTCGATCTGCCCGATGGCCGCGGTGGAACGATTGCGGCGGACGCGATTCATGCAGCCCATGTGGCGACGCTGAAATTCGAATTCGCCGAGGTGAGGCGAACGGCCGATGTGATCGCCGAACTCGAGAAAATGCGCGACGCGGCGGATGCGGAAGCTCATCCGACATGAAGGAATCGGCTACATCGTCGGCGCGCGACGTGATCGCGCGGCTCAATCTCAAAAAGCATCCCGAAGGCGGCTGGTATCGCGAGACCTTTCGCGACCCCGCGGTCGACGCGAATGGCCGCTCCCGCTCGACGCTGATCTATTACCTGCTTGAAGCCGGCGAGACGTCGGAATGGCATCGCGTTGACGCGACCGAGGTCTGGCTCTGGCACGCCGGCGCGCCTCTGGTGATCACGGTGTCAGAGAATGGCCATGACGCCTCGGCGCATCATCTCGGCTCGGTGCTGGAGACGGGGCAGCGGCCGCAATTCGTGGTGCCGGCGGGATGGTGGCAAACCGCGACATCGCTCGGCGCCTGGACGCTGGTGAGTTGCACGGTCGCGCCGGCGTTCGAATTCTCGGGCTTCGAGATGGCCCCGAAGGATTGGCGGCCGACGCCGCGAAGCTAGAGTTAGAGCTTGATGATTTTGGATTGAATCATTCCGCCGTCATCCCGGGACGCGCGCAGCGCGGGCCCGGGACCCATCGCGCCGCCGCACAATTGCCTGGGTTCCGGGCTCGCGCCTTCGGCGCGCCCCGGAATGACGGCGGAAATATTCAAAGCTGATTTCATCACGCTTTAGCTTTCTACGGCTTGAACTCCCGCAGGATCTTCGCGATGCGGTTGGGCGCCTCGGCGTCTGATTTCGTCTCGATGTCCTCGACCTTCCAGACGCCGCCTTCTTTCACGAAATAGAAGGTATTGTGGTTCTTTGAGTCGAAATTCTTGAAATCGACCGTCACTGTCGCTTTTTCGCCCGCAGTCTGCGTCGGAGAAACTTTGATCTCGCTCAGGCGGTTGTCCTGGCCATTGACGATGAAGTCCCAGTCGATGGCGCAGACGCCCTGCTCCTTCTTTTCGCAGGCGTCGTTCTTCCTCCAGAGCGCGGCGAATGATTTTGAAGCGCGCGCGACGACGAGACGATAATTGGCGGTTTTCTGCAGCTTCTCGTCCTTTTCGGCGCGGACATAGAGATCATAGACGGACTTCAGCCAGACGGCCGGATCGGGTTCGCGCGCATTCACTTGCGCGTTGACAGGCGTTGCGAGGGCGAGGCTTGCGAGCGCAAGGATCGCCGCAGCGGCGTTGCGAATAAAGCTCATCATGAAATCTCTCCTGGAATCCTGCTGTCAGGCGGCGTTCCTCCGCGTGAGGAAGTCGCCCATGCGCTGCAGCGCCTTTTCGATGTTCGGCAACGAATTGGCGTAGGAAAGCCTGATATAACCTTCGCCGTGAACGCCGAAATCGGGTCCGCCGATGGTTGCGACGCCCGTATCGTCGAGAAGCGCGCTCGCCAGCGGCTTCGCCTTCCATCCCGTCTTCGAGACATTGGGGAAAGCGTAGAAAGCGCCCTTCGGCGTGATGCAGGAGACGCCCGGCAGTTTGTTCAATCCAGCGACAACGGCCTTGCGGCGGCGATCGAATTCCGCCGCCATCGTCGCGACCGCATCCTGCGGTCCCGTCAGCGCGGCGAGGCCGGCATATTGGGCCGACGCGTTGACGCAGGAATAGGAATTCACCGCGAGCTTGCGCGCCATCTCGTAGAGCTTGTCCGGCCACACCGAATAGCCCATGCGCCAGCCTGTCATGGCGTAGGTTTTCGACCAGCCATTGAGCAGGATGAGCCGGTCGCGAATCTCGGGATAGTTCAGGAGCGAGACATGCTCCATTCCGTCATAGACGAGCTGGTCGTAGATCTCGTCCGACATGATTGCGACGTCAGGCCAGCGCGCGAGGCCCGCGACGAGTCTGTCGATCTCCACCTTCGGCGTGACGCCGCCGGTCGGATTGGCCGGCGAATTCACGATGATGAGGCGCGTGCGGCTGTTGATCAATGCGAGCGTTTCGTCGGCGGAGAAGGCGAAACCGTTCTCCTCGCGGATCGGAATCGGGATCGGCGTCGCGCCTGTATATTCGATCATCGAGCGATAGATGGGAAAGCCGGGATCGGGATAGAGGATCTCCGCGCCCGGCTCGCCGAACATCAGGATCGCCATATACATGGTGACCTTGCCGCCCGGGACGATCAGCACCTTGTCCGGCGACACGCTCGCGTTGAATCGGCGATGCAGATCGGCGGCGACAGCTTCGCGCAGCGGCTGGATGCCGGTCGCCGGCGTGTAGCCGTGATGGCCATCGCGCAGCGCCTTGATGGCGGCCTCGACAATGTGCGGCGGCGTCGGGAAATCGGGCTGGCCGATGCCGAGATTGATCACATCCTTGCCCTGCTGCTGCAGCGCCACCGCGCGCGCCAGCACGGCGAAGGCGTTCTCTTCGCCGATGCGATCGAAATTCGCGACGGTGTGCAAAGTCATGTTTCTCTCCCCGACGCATAAAAGCGCCGATCAATTGCCCTCGTTGCGCGTGCGTCCCTGCGCGACCCGCTCAAGCGACCATGCCACATGGCGGCGATCGGCGAGATTCATGCGCATCACGATCTGCATGGTCCGACGCGGCGCGCCGTCGCCGAGATAGATCGAGTCCTCGATCTCGAGCAGCGAATCCTCGACCTCGAAGCGCCATGAAGCGCCGTCGCGCGCCACGAGGAGCACGAAGGCGTCGTCGTCTGGCAGTCGCGCCTCGATCGCGGGATGGATGTGGAATCGCAATGCGATCGGCACATGATCGGTGGTCGGCTCGCCGGGAAACACGTCGCGGCCGGTGAGGCGCAAGCCATCGGGCGAGATCGTGACATGACGCTGATGCAGCACGCCGAAACGCTCTTCGTAGCCGTCATGGGAGCATTGGATCGCCTGCCCGTCCTCGGAGAGATCGGCGCGCACATGCGCGGGGCCGGCGAGATAATTCGCTTCCGGCGTTTCGACGAAACGCGCCGACGTCGCGTTGCCGAGCGTTGCGGTGGAATGGGCGATCGTCGTGCGCACGGCTTCGCCAAGCTCTGTGCCTTCGTCGCGCGGCGCGGCGCAATTGACGATCCAGCGGCGGCCCTCGCTCGAAAATTCCACTGACAGGCAACCGGCATGGGCCTGCGCGGTCGCGGCGATCGGTCCTGCAGGAGCCGCATCGACCAGCGCGACGGAGTCGGCGGCGACAAGGCGCGCATAGCCGCCGCGCAGGCCGGGACTCGAAGGCGAGGCGACGTCGCCATAGGCGATGAGCGTGGCGAGCAGTTCGCGCGGCGCGCCGCCGGCGCCGTTGAAGGCTGCGAGCGCGCCGTCGGCATGGCGCATATGGCGCACCATGGCGATCATGCGGTCGATGGCGTTGAGAATGTCGGCCGGCGGCTCGACGCCGCGACGCACGAAGCATTGCCGCAGCGGGATCAATTCGAACAGCAACGTGACCGGCGTTTCCGGATTGCGCCCGACATGGCCGCCATCAGCGGCGATCTGGGCGTTCAGCTCGCGCGTCACCAGCGCGATCGCGCGGCGCGCCAGCCGCTCGGAGCGGTCGGTCGACAAGGCGAGATGGAGAAGCGCGATGCCGGCCTGCAACCGGCCGAG
The DNA here is from genome assembly GCF_022059845.1 of Terrirubrum flagellatum. GTDB lineage: Bacteria > Pseudomonadota > Alphaproteobacteria > Rhizobiales > Beijerinckiaceae > Terrirubrum > Terrirubrum flagellatum. The sequence continues at coordinate 5,005,529 of NZ_CP091851.1, forward strand.
CGGATCATATTCGGCGACGGCGGCTCTCTGCAGCCGCTTTCCGTGGCGGGCAAGGGAGCGCAGGAACGCTTTGTAGAAAACCGCATCGGCGCCATCGAGCACGAAAGGCGCCGACGCAAGCAGCGCGATCAGCCGGCGCGCCGCTGATTTCGTCCCCATGGCCTCTGGAGGCAGCGACTTCAGCGCGAAGAATTCGGAGAGCAGCCAGCGCGCCTGCGCCCGCCCGTCCGGCGTCTCGATCGCCGAGAGATGCCGGAGCCAGGAGAAGCTGTAGAGGCCGCGCAACCAGACGGATGGCGCAGCCGCCACGGAGAAGGGCGACATGTCGCCCGTCGCGACCACCTTGCCGCCGAGCGCGAAATGGCCGGCGAGGATGTCCTGCGCGGTCTCGGGATCGATGGTGCGAAGATCCGGCGGCACGATGACCAGACGCGTCGGCTGCGGCCCGAGCCGGACCGACAAAGCGCGCCAGGGCGCTTCGAGCGCTCCGCGAATCCGGCGCGTCAGGCGGCCGAAGCGCAGGCGCGTGATCGGTCGCGAGAGGGAGGGGGACGCGTCAGACACAGCGCTTATGCTTTATCATTAACCATTCGCCCTCAACCGGCGCGCCTAAGCCGCGCGGCGTAGAAGCCGTCGAGGCCGGCAAGGCGCGGTTGCGGATCAGGCCAGAGGTCAGGCGTCGTGCGCAGCGCGCCATGAGCGTCGATAGCGTCGGCGAGACCGGGCGCTTCTCCGGCCGCGATCGGATCAAGGCGGACATCGCTCCGTCGCCGGAGCAGCGATTCGATCTGTTGTTCGCCCTCTTCGGGTTCGAGCGAGCAGGTCGAATAGACCAGCCTTCCGCCGGGCTTGAGGAGGTCGATCGCATGGTCAATGAGCCGGCTTTGCAGCGCGGCCAGCGAGCGCACGTCGTCCTCGCTTTTGGTCCAGGCGACGTCGGGGTGACGGCGGATCGTTCCGGTGGATGCGCAAGGCGCATCGAGCAGAATCGCGTCGGCCGATTCGCCCGACCATGCAGCCGCGTCCGCGGTCACCACCTGGGCTGTCAGATGGAGCCGATTGAGGTTTTCTTTCAGCCGCTTGAGGCGGGCGGAGGAGCGGTCGACGGCGATGACCGAAGCGCCGGTCGCAGCAAGCTGCGCCGTCTTGCCTCCGGGCGCGGCGCAGAGGTCGAGAACGCGCTCGCCGGCTTGCGCGGACAAGAGCTTCGCCGGCAAAGCGGCTGCGGCGTCCTGCACGAACCAGCGCGCCTCCTGATAGCCTGACAGCGTCTCGACGGGCGCCAGCGAGCGGAGCCGGATCGAGCCCGTCGGCATGAGAGCGCCGTCGAGCCGCTCGGCCCAGTCGGTGGCTTCAGAGAGAGGCGTCACATCGAGCGTCGGTTCAAGAGCCAGCGCCGCTGCGATCTTTTGCAGCTTCGCCTCGCCGTAGGTTTCGCGCCAGCGCCGGGCGAGCCAGTCGGGCAAATCTGCGACCGGATCATGATCTTCGAGCAGGGCGTCTTTTTCTGATGAGATTCTGCGCAGCACGGCGTTGGCCACCCCGGCGAGACCGGACAGGCGGCGGTCGGCGCGGGTCAGTTCGACAGCGCAGTCGACGGCGGCATGGGCGGGAATCGCCATGAACAGGATCTGCGTCGCGCCGACGATCAGCGTCGCAGCGAGCTCGGGCGGGGTCGCGGCCAGACCCTTTTCAAGGCGCGCGTCGAGTGCCTTGCGCAGGCCGCCGAGATGTTTGAGAGCGATGGTCGTGATCGAACGAGCGAGCTGGGCGTCGCGGTGATCAAGCTCGCCGCCGCGCGCCAGAGCGCGCTGAAGCGCGTCATCCATCGCCACACGCCTCTCGACGACATGGCGCAGCGCCGACGCTGCGGCCCGGCGAGCGCCCAGCGCGCGCGCCGTATCGGCGGCGGACTGCGAAGGGTCGGGTCGCGCCGGCCTGGGGGTGGATCGATTCATGGGACAGAGGCGTATAAGGGGTTCAGGACAACGCGTCAGCCCTGCGACATGCCATCAGACGATCATTCCCCTGCGGCAAATCCCGCCAAGCCTTTGACGGAGGCGGCGAAGCGCGCGCTTGCCGAGGCGGAAGAGCGGCGAGCGGCCTATGAGAAGGCCAAGGCGGACCTCGCCCGCGAAAAGGAAATCAACGGCCGCGAGGGTCCGGAGCCGGTGCGTTATGGCGACTGGGAGAACAAAGGCATCGCCAGCGATTTCTGAATATGTCCGGAATCATAGCCTTTCGCGGCTTGATGGACAGGCGCAGGCGACCGCTATAAGGCGGGCGGCCGCAAGCCTCGCGCATCGGCGCAGTTTTCACGGGATGAGATCGTAATGACCAAGGCGGCCAAGCGCGTCGCGAGCTTCCGCGAGCTGTTGACGGAATTCCGCGACAAGCTCGACATCAAGTTCGGCTTCCATCTCTGGGACGGCACGACAGTCCCCGCCGATCTCCCCAAGGACGCGATGGCGGTGTCGTTCGCCGACGAAGGCGCGGTCGCGGCGCTGATCCGCAAGCCGAATCTCGACACGCTCGCCAATCTCTGGGCGTCGGCGCGCGTCGATGTGAAGAATGGCACAGTGTTCGATCTCGTCGAGCAGCGCCCGACGAAGCGCACGAAAGAGTGGCTCAAGGTTCTCGACCGCAAACAGGCGCTGATGACGGCGGCGAAGTTCCTTCTCGTGCCGCGCGGCGGGCCGTGGCCGCTTGAGCATATTGGCGAAGAGAAAGAGAGCGACGGCTCCGCCAAGGAGAACAAGAAGAACATCGCCTATCACTACGACGTGTCGAACGCGTTCTATGAGATGTGGCTCGACAAGGAGATGGTCTACACCTGCGGCTACTTCAACGAATGGAGCGACGATCTCGACACGATCCAGCTCAACAAGCTGGAGATGTCCTGTCGCCGTCTGCGCCTGAAGCCGGGCGATCGCGTGCTCGACATGGGCTGCGGCTGGGGCGCGTTTTCCTGCTACGCCGCGCAGCATTATGGCGCGATCTGCCATGGCGTGACGCTGTCTGAACAGCAGGTCGCTTACGCGCAGGAGAAGGTGAAGCGGCTTGGCCTTCAGGATCGCGTCACGATCGAGCTGAAGGACTATGCCGACGTCGCAGGCGAGAACGTCTATGACAAGGTCGCCGCCATCGGCATGATCGAGCATGTCGGCATCGACAATTTCCCGAAATATTATGGCACGGTTCAGCGCGTGCTGAAGCCGGGCGGGCTCTTCCTGCATCACGGCATCACGCGGCCGGGCAAGAGCCAGTCGACGATGACGCGCAAGAAGCGGCCGGAATTCGCGGCGCTCACCAAATATATTTTCCCCGGCGGCGAACTCGATTTCATCGGCGGCACGGTGACGAACCTCGAACGCGCCGGATTCGAGGTGCATGACGTCGAAGCCTGGCGCGAGCATTACATGCGCACCTGCCGCATGTGGCATGATCGCCTTCTCGCCAATATCGACGCTGCGGCGAAGGAAGTGAGCATGCCGACGGCGCGTCTGTGGCTGATGTATCTTGCCGCCTGCTCGATCTCGTTCCAGCGCAACACTGTCTGCCTCTATCAGACGTTGGCCTCGAAGCGGGTGCGCGGCTCGGTGGGCCTGCCGCCGTCGCGCAAGGATCTCTATCGCGGCAAATGGGCGATGGCGGAGTGATTCGCTGGGCGGAGGCCCCGGTCGGGATTTCCGACCTTCAGCGAATCAATGGAATCGAAGGCCGCCGCGAGGCGGCCTTTTGTTTTGCGCGCCGCGCTCATTTTGCGCTTGCATCGTTACGCTAATAGGACTATAAACATATATCATGCCTTTTGTCTTATCGGGCCGCCAATTCCGACTGCTTCGCCATAGTATCATGGCGGGAGTGGTCCTGGCCGGCTTCGGAGCAGCGGCGATCGTGGGCCGGGCCGAATTCACCCGCTCCGCGGGCGCAACGCCGGCCGCAATCGAAGTCGAGGAAAGGGACAACTGGTCCGCGCCCAACGGGCGCTCGCGCCGCCTGATCGGCGATTATGAGGCGGTCATCACCCGCGTGATCGACGGCGACACGGTCGAGGCGCGGGTCGCGGTCTGGCTCGGGCAGGATGTCATCACGCGGATCAGGCTGCTCAGCGTCGATGCGCCGGAGATTCGCGGCGCCTGCGGGTCGGAGCGCGATCTCGCCGTGGCTGCGCGTAATCGCGTGCATGAGCTTGTCGCCGGCCGGCGGATCATCGTGCGGCAGGTCGGCGGCGACAAATATTTCGGACGGGTGACCGCTAATCTCATGGCCGATGGCGTGAACGTCGCCAATGCGCTGCTGGCGGAGGGGCTGGCGCGGCCCTATGGCGGCGGCCGGCGCGGAAGCTGGTGCGGCCTGTCGCAGCGCTGACCGCGCCATCGACTGAAATCGCGCGAATTCGCGCTTTGTCCTTTCGCTTTCATCAAGCCGCCGGCGGCAGGCTGAATTCCGGCTGCCGGAAGCGGCTTCGCGTCGATTGAATCCGGACCCCAATCGCCAGATCGGCCAAGGCGTTAACCGGCTGATAACCATCTACCCGGCAATTTCTGCCGGGCGCCTTCCGGGCGTTCGGTGGCGGCCGGCGTTGGTCGTGTGGAGCGTGACGTCTTGAACGGGATTACCGAGGCGTTTTCGAAGTTCGGGCCGGCGCGGCTCGCGGCGATGCTGGCCGTGACGCTGGCGCTCGTCGGCTTTTTCGCTTTCATGATCATCCGCGCCACGACGCCGGCCATGGCCGTGCTCTACAGCGACCTGCCCTTGTCCGAGGCGGCGTCGATCATCAAGGAGCTCGACACCAGAGGGATCAAATACGAGACCCGCCAGGACGGGCAGACGATTCTCGCTCCCAAGGCCGACATTCCGCGCATCCGCATGGATTTCGCGGCGAAAGGCATGCCGTCGGGCGGCTCGGTCGGCTACGAAATCTTCGACAAGGGCGACGCCTTTTCTTCGACCAGCTTCGTCCAGAACATCAATCACCTGCGCGCGCTGGAAGGCGAACTCGCCCGCACGATCGCGTCGATCAGCCGCGTGACGTCGGCCCGCGTGCATCTCGTGTTGCCTGAGCGCCGCGTGTTCGAGCGCGACCGCGAGCCGCCGCGCGCTTCGATCGTGCTCAAGGTTCGCGGCGAGCTTGACGCCGCGCAGGTGCGCGCGATTCGCCATCTCGCGGCGTCGGCCGTCGAGGGGCTGAAGCCTGAGCGCGTCTCGATTGTCGATGAGACGGGCCGTCTGCTCGCCGACGGCGCCGCCGAAGGCAACGCCGGCGCCGCAGCCGAGGAGAAGCAGTCGGCGCTGGAGCGGCGCCTGCGCGCGCAGATCGAAGACATCGTCGCGAATGTGGTGGGGCAGGGACGCGCTCGCGTGCAGGTGGCGGCCGAGATGGATTTCAGCCGCATCCAGCAGACGCAGGAGAGCTACGATCCGGAAAGCCGCGTGCTCCGCTCGACGCAGACGCGCACCGAGCAGACGCAGACCACCAACGGCGAGAATCAGGTTTCGGTCGGCAACGAATTGCCGGGACAGCAGCGCAACGGTCCCGCGCAGAACACGACGCGCGACGGCTCCAACAAGAATGAGGAAATCGCGAATTACGATTACACCAAGACTGTTCGTTCGGAGATGCAGGAAGGCGGGCGCGTCAAGAAAATCTCCGTCGCCGTGCTCGTCGACGGTCAGTATCTGCGCAATGGCGGCGGCGGCGAACTCGCCTACCAGCCGCGCCCGCAGGAGGAGCTCGACCGGATCGGAGCGCTGGTGCGCAGCGCCATCGGCTTCGATCGCAATCGCGGCGACACGGTTGAGATCGTCAATCTGCGCTTCGCCGAACCGCCGCGTCAGGCGGAGCCTCTCGAAGAGCCGAGCCTGCTGAGGAGCCTGTTGCAGCCGACGAAGGACGACATCTATCGCGGCGCCGAACTCGGCGTGCTCGCGATCCTGACGTTGATCGTGATGCTTCTCGTCGTGCGCCCGCTCGTCAATCGCGTGATCACGCCGGACAGTTTGCGTGCGACATTCGCGCAGGTGACGGGCGGCATGTTGTCAGGGCCGACTGAAGCGGTTGCGACGGCCGGCGGCGAAGGGCCGACGGTGAGTGCGGCTGGGGAGCCTCTGCAGCCGCGTGAATCCGCCGCGATGCGCTATCTCGACATGGCGAAGGTCAATGGCCAGGTGCAGGCGCAATCGCTCGAGCGCATCGGCGAAGTCGTCAAGGCCAATCCCACTGAAGCGCTCGCGATCATCCGCCAGATGATTCATGAAGGGAGGTAAGTCGCAATATGGCGCCTCCTAAGGGTCAGAAGGTCGAAGGCCTGTCAGGACCGCAACGCGCGGCGGTGCTTCTGCTTGCGCTCGGCGAGGAGCATGGCGCCGAGCTCTGGAAGATGTTCGACGAGGACGAGATCCGCGCCGTTTCGATCGCCATGTCGCAGCTCGGCTCGATCGAGGCGCTGACGGTCGAGTCCCTGATCGTCGAATTCGTGTCGAAGATGTCGGCGACCGGCGCCATCACCGGCTCGCTCGACCGCACCGAATTGCTGCTGCAGAAAATTCTGCCGGCGCAGCAGGTCTCGCTGATCATGGAGGAAATCCGCGGCCCCGCCGGCCGCAACATGTGGCAGAAGCTCTCCAACGTCGATGGCGACGTGCTGGCGAATTTCCTGAAGAACGAATATCCGCAGACCGCTGCGGTCATCCTTTCGAAAATCAGGACCGATCACGCGGCGAAGGTTCTCGCGGCGCTGCCTGACGACATCTCGACGGATGTGGTGCATCGCATGCTGAAGCTCGAAGGCGTGCAGAAGGACGCGCTCGAACGCATCGAGGAGACGCTGCGCAGCGAGTTCGTTTCGAATCTTTCGCAGACCACGCGGCGCGACGCGCACGAATTGATGGCGGAGATCTTCAACTCGTTCGATCGCCAGACCGAGAGCCGCTTCCTGAATTCGCTTGAGGAAGTGAACCACGACGCTGCGAAGCGCATCCGCTCGCTGATGTTCACCTTCGACGATCTTGTGAAGCTCGATCCGGCGTCCATGCAGACCCTGATGCGTTCGGTGGACAAGATGCTGCTCACCAAGGCGCTGAAGGGCGCCAACGAGACGGTGCGCAAATTCTTCTTCTCCAACATGTCGACGCGCGCCGCCAAGACGATGGAAGACGAAATGGGAGCGCTTGGCCCGATGCGCCTCAAGGATGTCGACGAGGCGCAAGCCGCCATCGTGCTCACCGCCAAGGATCTCGCCGACAAGGGCGAGATCATGATCAGCAAGAACCGCTCGGAAGATGAACTGGTGTATTGAGATATGACCGCGGCAGAGAAATTCATCTTCGGTCATGATTTCGGCAAGGCGCCGAAGGCGCCGCTCGCGCCGTCGGCGAATGAGCGCGCTCGCGTGGACAATGAAGAGCGCGCTCGCGAGAAGGGTTTCGCGCAGGGCGTGGCGGAGGGTCGCGCGCAAGCGCAGCGCGAGTTCGATCAGCGTTTGATGAAGGCGCTTGAATCGATCGCGACGCGCGCGGCCGAGCTGCTTGCGTCGGCTGACGAACTCGAGACTGCGGCCGCGAGCGAGGTCGTGACATTCGCGTTGCGCTTCGCCGAGGCGGCGGCCGGCGTCGCCATCACGCATTATCCGCTGGCGGCGCTGGAAGCCGCGGCGCGCGACGTTTTCGGTCAGTTGCGCCAGGCGCCTCACTGCGTGATCCGCCTGCATGAGAGCCTTGTCGAACAGGCGAACGAGGCGCTGGCGCGGATCGCGCGTGAGCGCGGCTTCGAAGGCCGGCTGATCGTGATGGGCGAAACGGACATCGCGCGCGCGGACTTCTCGCTCGAATGGGCCGACGGCGGCATGCGCCGCGAAAGCGCCGCGCTGCGCCAGAAACTGGTGGACGCGATCGAGCGTCACGCCGCCATCGCGGTTGATTGAGGAAACGGGAGCCACCCATGAGCGACTCATCGATGCCGCTTCCCGATCTCGAACGGAACACGTTCGCTGGAAGCATCGCCACGGATTCGAGCGACGGCCCCATGGTCAGCAAGGGGGCGGCCGATCTCGAACAACTCTTCGACGTGCCCGTCACGGTCTCGGCCGTGCTCGGACGCACGCGCATGCCGGTCGGCGATCTCCTGAAGCTCGAACCCGGCAGCGTGCTCGATCTCGATCGCAGCGTCGGCGAAGCGATCGACATCTATGTCAACAACCGGCTGGTCGCGCGCGGCGAGGTCGTGCTGGTCGAGGACAAGCTCGGCGTGACCATGACCGAAATCATCAAGCTCGACAAATAACGGAGACCGACCATGCGACTTCTCATTGCCGGTCCGCTTGGCGGGCAACTGATCGAAGCGACGCGCATCGCCATGGCGCGCGGCGCGACGGTCACCCATGCCGCCGATCAGGAACAGGCGCTGCAGCATTTGCGCATCAAAGGCGCTGATCTGATCATGGCCGATGTCGTGCTCGACATCGCTGCGCTGGTTCAGGCGCTCAGCGACGAACGCATCCGGACGCCGCTGATCGCTTGCGGCGTGCGCACCGATGCGCGTGCGGCCGTCGCCGCGATCCAGGCCGGCGCGCGCGAATATATCCCGCTGCCGCCCGATCCCGAATTGATCGCGGCCGTCATCGAGGCTGTCGCCGCAGACAATCGTGCGCTGGTTTTCAAAGATGAGGCGATGGCGCGCGTCGTTCGCCTCGCCGAGCAGGTGGCGCGTTCCGACGCGTCGATACTGGTCACCGGCGAAAGCGGCACCGGCAAGGAAGCGGTGTCGCGGCTTGTCCATCAGAAGTCGGCGCGCGCGAACAAGCCGTTCATCGCGGTCAACTGCGCGGCCATCCCTGACGCGCTGCTCGAATCGGAACTGTTCGGCCATGAGAAAGGCGCCTTCACCGGCGCCGTCGCGCGGCGCATCGGCAAGTTCGAAGAGGCGAATGGCGGCACGCTGCTGCTCGATGAAATCTCGGAAATGGATGTGCGGCTGCAGGCCAAGCTCTTGCGCGCGATTCAGGAGCGCGTCATCGATCGCGTCGGCGGCTCGGGGCCGGTGAAGGTCGATATCCGCATCATCGCGACCGCCAACCGCAATCTCGCCGAAGAGGTGAAGAAAGGAACGTTCCGCGAGGATCTGTTCTATCGCCTCAACGTCGTGAATCTGAAAATCCCCGCGCTGCGCGATCGTCCGGCCGACATTCTCGAACTGGCTGAGTTTTTCATTCGCAAATATGCCGAGATGAACGGGTTGCCGCCGCGCAAGCTCAGCGTCGAGGCGAAACGCATGCTGCTGTCCTCGACCTGGCCGGGCAATGTGCGCGAACTCGAGAACACCATGCATCGCGCCGTGCTGCTCGCGACGGACGCCGAGATCGGGCCGGACGCGATCCGCGCGCCTGATGGCGAATCATTCGGCGCCAAGCCGAACGACGCCGCGACCCGCGCTGCGGAAACCGCCGAAGCTGTGACCCGCTCGCTTGTCGGCCGCACTGTGGCGGAAGTCGAGCGCGATCTCATCCTCGACACGCTCGATCACTGCCTCGGCAACAGAACCCATGCGGCGAAGATTCTCGGCATCTCGATCCGCACGCTGCGCAACAAGCTCAACGAATATTCCGACGCCGGCGTCTCGGTGCCGGAGCCCGGCCAGTTGCGCGGGCACGCCGCCTGATCGCGCGTCATTGAAGGTCATCTGAAGCGATGAGCGACGTCCCCGCAGATGCGGCGAAGCCGGCGACTTTCGCCGGCTTCAGCGTCAAGGACGCCGGCGACATGCTGCGCCGCTCCGACATGGCGCTGGCGGTCGCGGTCATGGGCATCCTCGCGGTGCTGCTCGTGCCGCTGCCGCCGATCCTGCTCGACATGCTGCTCGCGGTGTCGATCATCCTGTCGGTGCTGATCCTGATGATGGCGCTGTTCATTCAGGCGCCGATGGAGTTCTCCGCCTTTCCGACGATCCTGCTGATCGCGACGATGCTGAGACTCGCGCTCAATCTCGCCAGCACGCGCCTGATCCTCGCCAATGGCCACACGGGCGGCGCGGCCGCCGGCCATGTGATCGAGGCCTTTGGCAATTTCGTCATGGCCGGCAATTTCGTTATTGGCCTCATCGTGTTCTCGATCCTGATCATCGTGAACTTCGTGGTCATCACGAAAGGCTCCGGCCGCATCGCGGAAGTCGCGGCGCGCTTCACCCTCGACGCGATGCCCGGCAAGCAGATGGCGATCGACGCCGATCTCTCGGCCGGCATCATCGATCAGGAAGAGGCGAAGAAGCGCCGCAAGGCGCTCGAAGATGAAAGCTCGTTCTACGGCGCCATGGACGGCGCCTCGAAATTCGTGCGCGGCGACGCGATCGCCGGTCTTCTGATCACCTTCATCAATATCATCGGCGGCATCATCATCGGCGTGTCGCAGCAAGGCATGACCTTCGCTGCGGCGGCGCGCGCCTTCACGCTGCTGACCGCGGGCGATGGTCTCGTCACGCAAATACCAGCGCTGATCGTGTCGACCGCGGCGGGCCTTCTCGTGTCGAAAGCGGGCCTGCGCGAATCCGCCGATCGCGCGCTTGGCAAGCAGTTCTCCAACTATCCCAAGGCGCTCGGCGTTTCCGCCGGCGTCATGGCGCTGATCGGCCTGCTGCCCGGCATGCCGCTGATTCCGTTCTTCGGCGTCGCCGGCATCGTTGGCTGGCTCGCGCGCTATGTCGATCAGAACAACAAGAAAGCCATGGAGAAGGCGCTCGCCGATCCCACCAGCGCGGCTGCCGCCGCTGCCGCGCAGGCCGACCCCGAGGAGACGATGTCGTCCGTCCTGAAGATGGACGAACTGAAGCTCGAAATCGGCTACGCCCTGATGTCGCTCGTCAATGGCGCGTCGAACCAGGAGAAACTCACGGAGCAGATCAAGGCGTTGCGACGGCAGCTCGCGGCGGAGATGGGCTTCGTGATGCCGTCGGTGCGCATCGTCGACAATGTCCATCTTGAATCGAACGTCTATATCGTGCGCGTGAAGGAGATCGAGGCCGGGCAGGGCCGCGTATTTCCGGGCCAGTTCATGGCGATGGATCCAAATGGCGGTCAGGTCGGATTGCCGGGCCAGCACACGCTCGAACCGACGTTCGGATTGCCGGCGACCTGGATCGACGCGTCGCTGCGCGACGAAGCGCAGATGCGCGGCTACACCGTGGTCGATGCGGCGACGGTGATTGCGACGCATCTGACCGAAGTGTTGAAAGCGAATATGTCGGAGCTTCTCTCCCATGTGGAGACGCAGAAGCTCCTGCGCGAATTGCCGAAGGAGCATCTCGAACTCGTCAAGGAAATCGTGCCGCAATCGATCTCGACCACAGGCATCCAGCGTGTGCTGCAGCTCCTGCTGGCGGAGCGCGTGTCGATCCGCGATCTCGGCACCATCATCGAGGCGATCGCCGAGGTCTGCGGCGTGCTCAAGAATCCGCGCGACATCGTCGAGCAGGTGCGCGTGCGTCTCGCCCGTCAGATTTGCGCGCAATACACCGCGCCGAACGGACAATTGTCGATCGTCACCCTGTCATCGCCCTGGGAGACGGCGTTCGCGGAATCGATCATCGGCGAAGGCGACAACAAGCATCTCGCCATGGCGCCGTCGAAATTGACCGAGTTCGTCAATCTGGTGCGCGAACGCTTCGAGGACGCGGCGCGCATCGGCGAGATGCCGGTCTTCGTCACGTCATCGCAGGCGCGGCCGTTCGTGCGCTCGATTGTCGAGCGTTTCCGGCGCGAGACCGCCGTGCTCGGCCAGGGCGAAATTCATGCCCGCGCGAGGCTGAAAACCGTCGGCGCGGTGTGATAGGAGTGCGGCGGTTCTCAACTCAACCGTAACGCCGCCGCGATGACCGAACTCACAGAACAGTTTGACATTCCCGCCGGCCATCTCGCCGAGGTGGTCACTCTGCTTGAGATGCGCGCGGCGCCGACGCCGGCTGTCGCGCCGGCGAGCTCCGGCCTTGAGATTCGGCGCGTCGAGAAGCCGTCTGGCGATTGGTATCTCAGATTGTTCCGGGCGGTCGGCGAGGAATGGCTGTGGGAATCGCGTCTGCGCCTGAGCGCGGATGAGCTGCGCGCTATTCTCGAAGACGAGCGCGTGGAGATATATGCGTTAATGAGGGAAGGGCGAGAGATCGGCTTGCTCGAACTCGATTTCCGCAAAGCGGGCGCATGCGAGCTGAAATTCTTCGGCGTCGTCAGGGAGGCGATCGGATCGGGCGCGGCGTCCTTCCTGATGCGCGAGGCGATCGCGCGCGCCTGGGCGAAGCCGATCGAACAATTCTGGCTGCGCACCTGCACGCTCGATCATCAGCGCGCCGTCGCCTTCTACATGAAGGCGGGGTTCACGCCGGTGAAGCGCTGGATCGCGGTCTTCCCCGATCCGCGTCTTGGCGGGTTGCTGCGGCGCGAAGCCGGCGCGCATGCGCCTGTTATCGAATCTTGAATTCTACTCCGCGGCCTTCGGCGGATCGTTGTCGTGGCGATGGGCGATCTGGGCGCGTTCGAACAGCAGCACGATCACGGCCGAGATCGCCAGCGGCGCCAGGAGATAGAACAGCCGGAAAACGAGAATCGCGGCGAGCACTTCGAGCTTCGGAATATTTGGCAGCGCCTTGATGAAGAGAATCTCCATCACGCCGAGGCCGCCAGGCGCCTGCGACAGCAAAGCCGCCGAGAACACCGCGACGAAAATGCCGAGCACCACGAAGAAGCCGGGATTGCCCGCTTCCGGCAGCACGAAATAGATGATGCCGGCCGCGCCGACGATCTCGAGCGGGCCAATGATGAGCTGCCGCCATGCGATCGGCCAGCGCGGATATTCGAGCGTCAGATTGCCGAGCTTCAGCGCCGGCAATTTCAACAGCGCGCCCAGGATATAGAGCGCAATGAAGGCGAGACATCCATAGCCGATCATGCGGCCGGTCCAGATCGGCACATGCAGCAGCCGGCGCATCAGTTGTGGCTCGAACGTGAAGACGAAGCCCGCAAGACAGATCATGCCAAGCGCGAAAGTGAATGAGCAGAAGGCGACGAGCAGCGCCACTTCGCCGGCGGTCAGCCCCTTCGCGTGATAGGCGCGGTAACGCACCATGCCGCCCGACAGCACGGAGGCGCCGATATTGTGCGAGAGCGCGTAGGTGGTGAAAGAGCAGAGCGTGATATACAGCCAGGAGATGCCCTTCTCCTTGTGGAGATGCATCAGCGCGATGCGGTCATAGCCGGCGAGCGCCCAGTAAGCGGCGGCCGTGGAGATGAGCGCGAGCGCGTAGCGATGCGCCGGAATGGCCTTCACCGCGCGCCAGACGTCGCCGACCGTTGAGCCCTGAAATTCGTTATAGAGAAGCCAGCCAGACAGGATGACGGCGCCGAGCCCGACCACGGGCCAGAAGACCGGCGCAACGCGCTCGCCCGCGGCCTTCAAAGAGGCCGGCCAACTCGACACAACGTCCCGCAAGGATCGGTCCCCTCCCGGACATTCTTCTTGTCGCGCCCGGGTCCGGGCGCCTCCCTGCATCACCATTCCAACTCCGGCAAGGGGCCTAACCCCGGCATTCTAGCCGGCGCGCCTTGAGATTTCGTGTTGCTCCGCACCTTCAGACTTAAGGGGCCTCGGCCCCCTTTCGCCAGTCCCGCATTGTCGCAACCGTCTTCCTGCGCTTCGGCGGCGACGGCGGCAAGCGAAGGCGACGGCATTCCGGCGCGAGACCGCGCTGCTGCGTGCGGGATCCGTTCCATAAAATCCTCGTGACGGCTGAAACGGATTCAATGCGCGAGCAGCCGCGTACGCGGCGTATTGCGGGGGAAATTGCGGATCGAGCGTGGAAAGAGGGCCGATTCGCTCATCGCAAGCGGCGAAGCGCGCGAATCAACGACGGCCGAATCGTGTCAGGGAAAGGCGTTCGGCGACGCGCGATCGCCGCCGCCGGTCAGGCGACCTCATGCCGCAGCCGGATTGAAACGGGTGTGCTTAGCCGGCTGCGCGGATCGCGTGCCGGGAGAGGCCGATCTGGTCGTATTCGGCCTGCTCACGGGTCGCGGCTTCGGCCTTTTCGCGGGCGGCTTCGCGGCTGTCGAGGGTTTCGACCTTCTTCAACTCCTCGAACGCCTCCTCGACGGCGCGGCGCGCCTCATCGAGCTGACCTTTGAGATTATTAGCGGATTCCCGAAGGTTATCGCGGCGCGTCATCGCCGCGCGGGCATAGGTCGGATAGGCGAAATGGGTGGGATCGTTGATCTTCGCCTTCTGCTCTTCGTACTGGATCTCCCGATCCAGATCGCCGGCCATGCGGTCGAATTCCGCGATCATCATCTCGAGCTGAGCCACCTTGCGGCGCTTCTCGTCGAGCTGGAAGCGCTTGAGGCGCAGCAGGGTGTCCCGCGACTTCATGGCGAACGCAAACTCCGATCACGCAGGTCCGGCCCCCACGGGGATGACGCCCTCGCCGGACCTCCCTTATGGTGACCAAGGAGGGTTGAGCTTTCGTTACCGACTTTCGCAAAGGTTGAAACGAGGGAGGCTGGCCTTCAACGAAAGTCGCATTTGGCTTGACGTCAGCCCGCGCCGCCGACGATCGTCGCCAGCCGCCTGTAGCTTTCGGCGCGCGAAGTCACCTCTTCCTTCTGTTGGCCAAGGAATGCTTCGAGGTCGGGATGGAGCGCGATCGCCTCGTCGACTTCGGCGGACGATCCGGCGCGATAGGCGCCCAGTCGAATCAGCTCCTCCATGTCGGAATAGGTCGCCATGATCTGCCGGGCGCGCTGGACAGAGGGGTAGAAGGCGGGATCGGCCGACCGCGGCATCGTCCGCGACACCGATTTCAACACATTGATCGCGGGATATCGACCACGCTCGGCGATCGCCCGCTCCATGACGATATGGCCGTCGAGAATCGCGCGCACCGCGTCGGCGACCGGCTCGTTATGATCGTCGCCGTCGACCAGCACCGTGAACAGGCCGGTGATCGAGCCCCTGGCGGTTCCCGGGCCGGCCCGCTCGAGCAGCCGCGGCAATTCGGAGAAGACGGTCGGCGTATAGCCCTTCTGGGCCGGAGGTTCGCCCGAAGCGAGACCGACATCGCGCTGGGCCATGGCGAAACGGGTCACCGAATCCATCATGCAGAGCACGTCGAGCCCTTCGTCGCGGAAATATTCGGACAGCGTCAGCGTGAGATAGGCCGCCTGCTTGCGCACCAGCGCCGCCTCGTCTGACGTCGCGACCACGACAACGGAGCGGGCGAGACCTTCCTCGCCCAGATCCTCGACGAGGAATTCCTGCACCTCGCGACCGCGCTCGCCGACAAGGCCGATCACGGCGACGTCCGATTTCGCATTGCGGGCAAGCATGGAGAGAAGCACCGACTTGCCGACGCCGGAGCCCGCGAAGATGCCCATCCGCTGCCCGCGACAGCAAGTGAGAAACGCGTCGAGCGCCCGGACGCCGAGATCGATCGCCGCGCCGACCCTGTTTCGCGCGTGAGCAGGCGGCGGATCGGCGCGGAAAGGATAGAGCTGCGCGCCCGCAGGCAGCGGGCCTTTGCCGTCGATCGGCTCGCCAAGTCCGTTGACGACGCGGCCAAGCCAGCCGCGCGTCGGCCGCACGCCGGGCGAAGCGGCGCGGATGAAGGCGCGCGCGCCCCTGCGCACGCCTTCGAGATTCCCGAACGGCATCACCAGCGCGCGGTCGCCCGAGAAGCCGATCACCTCGCAGGCGATTTCGCGGCCGGGCGACGCTTCGATGCCGACTCGTCCGCCGACGCGCATCGTGTGAGTGGGGCCGGCGATCTCCACGAGCAGCCCCCGAACGGTCGCAACGCGGCCGTGGATCTCGAATTCCGACAGACTCGCCGCCTCAGCTGCGAGCGCATCGAGCTTTCGTTGCGTTTCCGTTGACGACCAGGGCGGCATATCAACCTTTTGTTTACCGGCGGCATTAACAATGGCCTAAACGTCAATGCTGATGGATTGATTTGATCCATCGGCAACGACGTGGGCAACGGACTTCGACGCGCACGTAAACGCTCAAATGACTCAAAGGCATCCCGCCGGCGCAGACCATTCTAGCCGATTCGCCGTTCGATGGGCGATTGGCGCTTGCATGCGGGAATCAGCTTTTGTTAACCATGATGGCGTAGCGTTGCGAGTCGGTAAGCTAGGGGTGTCCGAGGGCGTGTCCCGAAGGCCCGGTCGCAAGGCTGGATCACCTTCAGCAGACAGCTCGTCGCGGCTTTAAGGTCGGGGACCATACATGCGTGTCCTTCTTATCGAAGATGACAGCGCGACGGCGCAGAGCATCGAGCTGATGCTCAAATCCGAGAATTTCAACGTCTATACGACGGATCTCGGCGAAGAGGGCGTCGATCTCGGCAAGCTCTATGACTATGACATTATTCTCCTCGATCTGAATCTCCCCGACATGTCGGGCTATGAGGTGCTGCGTTCGCTGCGCGTCGCCAAGGTCAAGACGCCGATTCTGATTCTGTCCGGCCTCGCCGGCATTGAGGACAAGGTGAAGGGTCTCGGCTTCGGCGCCGATGATTATCTCACCAAGCCGTTCCACAAGGACGAGATGGTGGCCCGCATCCAGGCCATCGTGCGCCGCTCGAAGGGCCATGCGCAATCGGTCATCGCGACGGGCGATCTGCTCGTCAATCTCGACCAGAAGACCGTCGAAGTCGCTTCCCAGCGCGTGCATCTGACCGGCAAGGAATATCAGATGCTGGAGCTGCTCTCGCTTCGCAAGGGCACGACGCTGACCAAGGAGATGTTCCTCAACCATCTCTATGGCGGCATGGACGAGCCCGAACTCAAGATCATCGACGTGTTCATCTGCAAGCTGCGCAAGAAGCTGGCGAACGCGTCCGACGGCAAGAATTACATCGAGACCGTCTGGGGCCGCGGCTATGTGCTGCGCGAGCCGACCGACGCCGACGAGCGCCTGACTGCCTGAATTCTTTCGACCTCCGGGTCGCCTGAGGCTCCGGCTCGCGCCGGAGCCTTTTGTTTTGGGCGCCGCCAGCGGATTCCCGGGCGGTCGCGCCCCGGCGCGTGCGCATGCGCACCCCGCGTCGCCTGAATTTCCTCTCATTGCAAGGTTCCACTAGATTGCCCGGAGTTGCCGGCAGACGGATCAGCGGTGTTGAAACGGTTCCTGGCGTTCCTTGGCCTGTTCGTCCTGGCCTGCGCCGCCCCGCTCGCCGCGCAGACGGAAAAGCGCGTCGCGCTGGTTATTGGCAATTCCGACTACGCCAAGCTGCCGGCGCTTAAAGGCGCCGATCAGGACGCGGCCGCCATGGCGGCGATGCTGCAGCGCTTCGGCTTCAAGGTCGCGTCCGCCGTCAATCTCGAACTGCCCGCGCTCAGGACGACGCTCGCCGCCTTCCAGCGCGACGCCGCCGGCGCTGACGCGATCCTCGTCTTCTACGCCGGCCATGCGCTGCGCTATCGCAACGCCGCCTATCTCGTGCCTGTCGGCGCGACGTTGCGCGACGAGACCAGCATCGAATGGGACACGCTGCCGCTGAAGCAGATGCTCGATGCGCTGCCGCACGCGCGCAGCGCGTTTCTGGTGATCGACGGTTGCGGACAGTCGCAGCTCGCGCCGGCGCTGAGCGGACTCGGCGCTGCGGCTTCCGCCGGTTTCGCCGAGCCTCCGGCGGCCAACGATATGTTCGTGGTCATGTCCACTTCCGTGAAGGATGACGCCTGTGAGCAGCCCTCGCGCAGCTCTCTCCTGCCGCGCACGCTGCTGACGGAAATGCAGCAGTCCGGCCTCGATGCGAGTCAGCTCTTCGAGCGCGTCAACCAGAGCATCAACAGGCGCAGCGGCGGGCGTCAGTATATCGAATTCAACGGCGTGCTGCCGCGCGCTTTCGTCTTCGGAAAAGATGATTTCGCCGATCAGGCGTTCCGTCGCCTTGGCGCTGATCCCTCGAACAACGATCTGCGCGCCTTCGCTTCGCGCTATGCCGACACGCAGCAGGGCGCGACGGCGCGCGATATGCTCGCGGCGCGCGATCAGGGTCCGCAATGGCTGCGCGCCGCGGGCGCCGATCCCTGGCGCGGACTTCTCAGCGCGGAGTGGCGCGACGAGCGGCAGACGAAAGCGCGCGCGGCGCGCTACGCTGCGTTGGAAGGACGGTGGAATCGCGAGGACAGCGATCGCGCGCAGGAGCGCGCCGCCATCGAGAAGCAGCGGCTCGAGCAGGAGCAGATCGAGCGCGAAAAGGCGGCGCGCGAGGAGCAGGCGCGACAGGCGCGCGAGCGCGAGGAGCAGCAACGCAAGCAGGCCGAGCTTCAGGCGGCGGAGCAGCGCAGGCAGGCGCAGGAGAAGGCGGACCGCGAAAAGGCCGAGCAGGAGAATCGCGCCCGTCTTGCGCGCGAACTCGAAGAGCAGCGTCGTCGCCAGGCCGAGGCGCAGGCCGCCGAGCAAAAGCGTCAGGAGCAGGAGCGCGTCGAGCGCGAGAAAGCGGCGCGGGAAGAGCAGGCGCGCCTCGCGCGCGAACGCGAAGAGCAGCAGCGCAAGCAGGCGGAGCTTCAGGCGGCGGAGCAGCGTCGACTGGCGCAGGAGAAAGCCGATCGCGAAAAGGCGGAGCAGGAAGCTCTCGCCCGCGCCGCACGCCAGCAGGAGGAGCGGGCGCGGTTGCAGGCAGAGCTCGACGCGGCCGAAAAGCGCAAGGCGGAGGAGCAGCAGAGATTGGCGCTCGCATCGCCGCCGAACAATCGCACGACCGCCGACCCTCCGGTCGGAGGCCAGGCCGTCGACGAAGCCAATCGCTTCACGGCGGAGCAGCGTCGCCTCGCCCAGGAGCGGCTCGAGCGCGACAGGCGCGCGCGCGGCGCGCCGAGCGAGTTTACGACGCCGCTGCAGTCGGAAACGGGCGTAACGAGCGGCGCGGGAACACAGATTGCTTCGCTGCCGCCGACGACGGAGCCTCCAAGGACGACGCCGGAGCCGCCTTTGCCGAAGCCGGACACGCCCGATTTCATCAAGGCTACTCAGGAAGAGTTGAAAAGGCTCGGCTGTTACGCTGGCATCGTCCATGGCCGCATGAACAACGGCACGAAATCGGCGCTGGAAAGCGCCGGCAAGAAGATTGGCGACAGCTTCAAGTTCGATCCACAGACCGAAGAGATGTTGCGCACGCTGAAGTCGCAGAAGTCCGGACTTTGCGGCCCCATCGCCTGTGGCGCGGGTCAGGTGCGTCGCGGCGATATCTGCGTCGCTTCGCGTCCGCCGGTCGCGGCTGAGCCCGCGCGGCCGGTCAAACCGGCGCCGCGTCCGCAGCAGCGCCAGGTCGCGCGACCGCAGCCTGCGACAGGCTCGTCAGGCGGCGCCCGCGGCGGCTGCTTCAATTTCAACGGGAGACAATATTGCCAATGAATTTCCACGCATTCTTCCGCGCTGCGACTGTCATCGCAGCCGCGGCCGCGACGATGATCCTGTCATCGGGGTCGGTCTTCGCGCAAACCTGCCGGATTCCGCGCGCGCTTCTTCAGAGCGAAGGCGCCGAACGGGTGACGCTCACCATCCTCAGGAGCGGCCGCTGCGTAGCGTCGGTCTCGCCAGCGCGCGGACATGCCGGCGACGACATCGTCATTCGCGTCGTCCGATCGCCTCTCGATGGCGGCCATCGTTCGATCAGGCGATGGCGCGACTATCGCGTCATGCCGGTCGCGATGTGGCCAGGGCCGCGCTGTTTCATCTTTCAGGAGCGGCGCTACTGCGAGTGATCTTAGAGCATGGCGTGAAAAAGCGGGGACCGATTTTCGCGAAAGCCATGCTCTAAACTGCTAGAATCGATCACGTTCCCGCACTTTGATTGATTCAATCAAAGTGAGGCGTGATCTAGACGTTCAACCGGCGACCGAGAGGCGCGGCGTCGCTGTGGTCGCAGCCGGCGCCGGCCGATAGAAAGACGGCGTGTCGCGATCGGGAACGAAGTCCGCGGTTGCGCCAAGCACCGTCTCGGCGCCTCCCAGCATAAGAGCGCCGTCGGGGGCCATTTGCCGACGCAGGCGCGCGAAAAGGCCCGTGCGCGTATTTGCGTCGAAATAGATCAGCACATTGCGGCACAGAATGAGATCGAACACGCCGAACGGCGAGGGATCGCGCAACAGATTGAAGGTGCGGAAGTCAATCTTGTCGCGCATGTTCTTTGTGATGCTCCAGCCTTCCGGAGTCTGGCTGAAATGCTTCAGCAGCATGCGCACGGGTAGGCCGCGCTGCACTTCGAACTGCGTGTAGAGGCCGGTTTTTGCGCGCTCGATGATCGCCGTGGAAATGTCGGTTGCAAGGATGCGGATCGACCAGCCGGCGAGCCTGTCGCCCATCTCGTCGAGAATCATCGCGATCGAATAGGGCTCCTGGCCGGCCGAGCAGGCGGCGCTCCAGATGGCGAGCCGGCGCTCCCTGGCGCGCGCGGCGATAAGGCCCGGCAGGACCGTCTCGCGCAGGAGGTCGAAGCTTTTGAGATCGCGGAAGAACAGCGTCTCATGCGTCATCATCGCTTCGATGACTTCGCGTTCGAGGGCGAGATCGCCGCCAGTGGCGATGCGTGCGGCGAGCGCCGCGAAGGTGTCGATGTTGTGCGCCCTGAGAATGCGGGCGAGACGCGACTCCAGGAGATAGGTCTTCTCCGGCCAGAGATTGAGTCCGGCGCGCTCGGCGAGGAAGCGTTGAAAGAACGCGAAGTCAGCAGGCTCGATCATGATTTGCCGCCTTGCGTGACGAGCGCCGCGGCGATCTCCGACGGCGTCGCGATTTCGTTGGCGAGGCCCGCGCGCGCGATCGCGCCGGGCATGCCCCAGACGACGCTGCTGCGCTCGTCCTGCACATAGATGCGCGCGCCCGCGGCGGCGAGGTCTCGCGCGCCTTCAAGGCCGTCGGAACCCATGCCGGTCAGCACGACCGCGGTGACGTCAGCCCCGAACACTTCGCGCGCGGAATGGAACAGGAGGTCGACGGAAGGCCTGGAGAAGCGCACCGGCGGTCCATGATCGAGCGTGATCGTTGGCGCGCTGGCGGCGCCGCTGATGCGGATATGATGGCCGCCAGGCGCGATATAGACGTGCCCGCGCACGAGCGCTTCGCCGTCGCGCGCTTCGCGGCATGTGACGCCGGACGCCGCCGCAAGATGCTCGCCGAAGACGCGCGTGAAGACCGGCGGCATGTGTTGCGCGATGATCACCGGAATGCGCGCGATCAGCGGCTTCAGCGCCGTAATGAATTCGGCGCAGGCGTTCGGCCCTCCGGTCGAGGCGCCAACGAGAATGGCGCGCGCCGCGTGCGACCCATGCGCCGGCGAAGATTGAAGCGGCGGCGCCTGCGGCGCGGGCCGCTCGACGACGGCTGCGTGAACTTCACGCGCCGGCGCGCGCTTGGGGCGCGGCGGCGACGGGATCGCCGCAAGTGGCCGCGAGATGATTTCGAACGGCGACAAAGGCTCGCGCGTCAGCAGCGGCTGCGCCTCGATCTTTCCACGGCGGCCGACCGTGCGCAATTTATCGAGCAATTCCTGCTGGTAGGTCGGAAGAGGCGTAGCGCGTTCGTCGGCGCTCGGCTTCGGAATGATCTCGGTCGCGCCGTTCTGCAGGCAGAGAAGCGCCAGCTCCGCGTTCTTGCGCGTCAGCCGCGACGACATGATGATCGCCGCTTCAGGCGCCGCGATGCGGATCAGCGGCAGCGCTTCGAGACCGTTCATCTGCGGCATTTCGATATCGAGGATGACGACATCAGGCTTCGCCGCGGGGATCATGGTGATCGCCTCGAGGCCATTGGCCGCGGTCCCGACGAGCTGAAGATCATCGCATTCGCTGATCCAGCGCGCGAGGAAGCCGCGCGCGACCGACGAATCATCGACGATGACGACGCGCACAGGCGCCATCTCGGACGCTGCGGGGAGCAGTTGCGTCATGGGCCCGGTTCAACCGGCGACGTGATGGCGTTCATTCCTTCAGGCGAGCCCAACCTGCTGGAACTTGGACGCAAGGATCTCCTTGTCGAACGGCTTCATGATGTATTCATCGGCGCCAGCATGCATCGCGCGCGCAATAGCGGCGAGATCATTCTCGGTGGTGCAGAAAACGACCTTCGGCTTTTTGCCGTCGTGCATGACGCGCAACGCCTTGAGGAATTCATAGCCGTCCATCTGCGGCATGTTCCAGTCGAGAAGGATCGCGTCAGGCATATGCGCCGTGCAGCAATCAAGCGCTTCGCGGCCGTCCTGCGCTTCGGCGATCAGGAAATCCATGCTTTCGAGAATGCGCCGCGCAACCTTCCGGATGACGGCGGAATCATCGACGACGAGACAGTGCTTCATGTGTCTGTGCTCCTTTCAGAGCGGTTATGCGGCTTCATCGCGCTGTGTGAGCGCGATGATGGATTCGACGTTGAGTTCGATGATGATTTCGCGACCGCTTTGATGCACGCCGACCGCGAACGGCGCCCATTGCGCCTGCAGATGCGGCGGCACCGGATCGCGCCGGTCTGGCGGAAAATCAATGACGTCGCCGACGTTGGGAACCAGCAAGCCGATTGTCTCGCCATGAATGCCGACGCTGATCGCCAGCGTCTTGCGGCTCTCGGGCTGAGGGAGGCCAAGCCGCTTCGAGAGCAGAATGCCGGTTACAACCTTGCCGCGCAGATTGATGAGTCCCGCGATATGAGGCGGCGCGAGCGGCACCGGCGTCACGGACTGTACGGTGAAGATGTCTTCGACCCGCGCGATCGGAATCGCAAGCTTCTGGCCGGAAATGGCGACCGTCACGCAAAGATTGGCCCTGGCGTCGACAGGAGCTGCGTCGAGATTAACGTTCGTCGCCATCACGCAGCCTCTCTGGTCGAGTTCTGCAGGCTCTCGAGCATGGAGACCAATTTTTGACGGTCGAATTTCGAGACGGCGCCTGACACGCCGAGGTCGGCCAGCCGGCTCTCGCGCAGCGAATCGAAATCGTTGCACCAGGCGATGCGCTGCGCGGACGCCGCGGCCAGCCGCGCGAGTCGTGACCGGGCGGCTTCGTCAGATGGGGCGATCACGGCTGGCTCGGCGATGATGACGTCATACATCGAGGGCGCGCCGGCAAGCGCCTGATCGAGCGATTCAACGGCAGTAACCTCGTAACCGGCTGCGCGCAGCACCGGCGCGATCATGTCGCGGAAGAACGGCGATTCCTCGATCATCAGCGCGCGCGGCGTCGCGCGCGCGCCGACGCGGTCGATATCGGGATGCGTTGCGCGCAGATGGTGCAGGGCGTCGACGACGTCCATGGCCTCGCCGTTGAGAATCGCTGCGCCAAGAACGCCGGGACCATCGCCGCCGTCGAGCACAATCTCTTGCTCGATCACGTCGACGATCGCCTCGACGACGAGGCCGACGGATTTGTCCTTCTGCGTCAGCACGAGACAGGGCGCTTTCGGCGCCTTGCGTTCGACCAGCGCGTCGGCGCCGACGAGCGGCAAGAGCTTGCCGTGATATTGCATGACGGAGTGGCCGCCGGCGCGTTCGACCGATTTGGCCTCGACCTCCTCAAGCCGCGCGATCGCGGAGAGCGGCAGGGCGCAGCGCCGTCCGTTCGAGCGGAAGATGAGCAGCGCGGTCTTGCCGCCGTGGCGCGCGCGCTCATCCGAGAGATGTTGCTTTCCAGCGCGCGCGCGCGCCGAGCTTTCCGTGACGACAGCGGCTTTGCGCGCGAGGCCGATGGGATCGAGAATCAGCACGACCGATCCGTCGCCGAGAATGGTGTTGCCGGAATAGATCGACATGTGGCGCAGCATCGTCGACATCGGCTTCACCACGATCTCTTCCGTGTGGAAGACCTGATCGACAAGGATGCCGAAGCGAGCGGCGCCGACCGACATGATGGCGACATATCCTTCGGCTTGCGCGTCGGGATCGCCGCCAAGACCAAGCGTCGTCGACAACGCGATCAGGGGCAGCATCTCGCCGCGCACGATGAGCACGCGGCCGCCATCCAGTTTCTCGATGCGAGTCTGGCTTTCGGAGTCGATATGGACCAGTTCGGCGACTGCGTTCTGCGGCGCGGCGAACTGCTGGCCGCCGGCGCCGATCAGCAGGGCCGGCACGATCGCGAGAGTCAGAGGCAATGTCAGGATGAAAGTGACGCCATGGCCGGATTGCGACTGCACGTCGATCGAACCGCCGATCTGCTCGACATTGGCGTTGACGACATCGAGACCGACGCCGCGCCCCGAGATCGCCGTGATCTTCTGCGCGGTCGAGAAACCGGGATGGAAGATGAATTTCGCGATCTGCGCTTCCGTCATCTTTTCACGGTCGGATTCGCTGATCAGCCCGCGTTCGATCGCCTTGGCGGCTATCCGCTGATGGTTGAGGCCGCGGCCGTCGTCGCTCACCTCGATCGTGATCGAACCGCCAGCGTGATAGGCGCGCAAGGCGATGACGCCGCGCGCGAGCTTGCCGACCGCCAGCCTGTCCTGTCGGGATTCAATGCCGTGGTCGGCCGCGTTGCGCACGAGATGCGTCAGCGGATCCTTGATCAGATCGAGCACCTGGCGATCGAGCTCGGTATCGGCGCCGCTCATTTCGAGGT
The DNA here is from genome assembly GCF_022059845.1 of Terrirubrum flagellatum. GTDB lineage: Bacteria > Pseudomonadota > Alphaproteobacteria > Rhizobiales > Beijerinckiaceae > Terrirubrum > Terrirubrum flagellatum. The sequence goes on from NZ_CP091851.1 coordinate 5,030,113, forward strand.
CGATATCCTTGTCGAGCTCAAGCGAGAGATCGCGGACCAGTCGCGGCAGCTTGTGCCACGCATTGCCGATCGGCTGCATGCGCGTCTTCATCACGCAATCCTGCAATTGCGTGGTGACCTGCGACAGACGCTGCAAAGGCGCGTTGAAGGCGTGGCCGCTTTGCTGGCGCGCGACATCGAGGAGCTGATTGCGCGTCAACACCAGCTCGGACACCATGGTCAGGAGCTGTTCGAGCGTGTCGACGTTGACGCGCAGCGTCGATGATGCGGCGGTCGGCTCTTCGACGCCTGATGTCGCAGACGGATCAGAATCGCATGCAGCGTCGCGCTCCGCCTCTTGCTGCGTCAGCGCAATGTCGGGCGCGGCGACTTCGTCGCTGCGAAACGCAATCTCGTCGTCATCGTCCGACGCGCCGGCCATGCGTTCGAGCGCGCTGATCAGGTCGCCATCGGATCCTTCGGGCTCTGCAGTGGTTTTTTCCAACGCAGCGAGGATTTGCTTGATCCGGTCGACGCTCGCGAGGATGAGGGAGACCGCGTCGCGCGTCACAGGCGCGCCGTCGCGGAAACGTCCCATTAAGGTTTCGGCGGCGTGCGCCAGCGCTTCAAGACGGGGAAGACCGAGAAAGCCGCAGGTGCCCTTGATCGTGTGAACGAGGCGAAAGAGCGTGCGAAGAATGTCCTTGTTGTCGGGTTCATGCTCGAAACGGACGAGTTGCACGTCGACATGGTCGAGGCTCTCGCCGGTCTCGACAAGGAACTCACGCAACAGGTCGTCCATCTACGCGCACCCGACGGCCGCAGCGGCGACCGACCGCGATGATGAACGGGAACGGTTGACGACAGGTTGATGGGCGGTCGAATTCTGTATTTACGCCAGCCCGTTCATGCGAGCGGAGCGGACAACACGGTCACCGCATCGTCGATAAGTTCAATGCTCGCGCTCATGCCGCAAGCGCGCGCGACGAGCCCGGCATAGTAGGCGCGAACGCCTTCGGCGTCGACGGTCCCGGTCTCGGATTCGCCCGCCAGCAGCTCAGCCGTATGTGCGGGAACGCGCGCGTAAGGGCCTTTGGCGCGAATCGCATAGCGGCATGTTTCGCCTTCGATCTCGCCGATCACTTCGATCGAGCCGCCGCGCGGGATCGACTGCGCCGCGAGAATGAGCAGATTGAGAAGAAGCTTGACCTTGTTCTTCGGCAGGAGAACGCGAGGCGCCTTCCAGTCGAGCGTGGTGCGGTTGTCGACGATCAGGTCGACGGCGGCCGAATGGGCGTCGCCCATGTCGAGCGAGGCACCGGCCGAACCGGACGCGCCATAGGCGATGCGGGCGAATTTCAGCTTGGCGCTGGCCGAGGCGGCGCTTTTGCCGATCAGATCGAGCGCGTCGTCGCGCAGGCCGGAATCCTTTTCCTCCGCCATCAGCTCGAGGCCGTTCTGGATGGCGCCGACCGGGTTGATGACGTCGTGGCAGATCCGGCTGCACAACACCGCGGCGAGATCAAGCGGGTCCATCGTGATGGCTGGCATGGCGATATCCGGAACGCGAATGGGGATGGCGCGTTCAAAGCGATTCGCGCCGACGCGGAACCCTGCTACTCAACTGTTACCATCTGGCAAAGGGATTGGGAGCCCGGGAGCCTGAATGATGCGCGCCGATCCGGCCCTGCTGGACGCTTTCGCCGGGCTCGCCGCCGAGGCGGGGCGCATCCTGCTCGAAACGCCGCGCCGGGCCGGAATGACCGCCAAGCCCGACGGCAGTCCGGTCACGGCCGCTGATATCGCTTGCGAAAAGGCGATGGCGCGCCGGATCTCGGCGCTTTTGCCAGGCGTCCCGATCATCGGCGAGGAGAGCGCCCCAGAGGGCTGCCGACTGCCGGAGGGCGGGCGGCTGATCCTGCTCGATCCGCTCGACGGCACCCGCGCCTTCATCGACGGCCGTGACGATTTCTGCATCTGCCTCGCCTTGGTGGAGGGAGGGGAGCCTGTTCTGGGCGTCTTGGGCGCGCCTGCCCGCGGCATGGTCTATGCGGGACTGGCCGGGTCTGCTCCCCTTTGCTGGGCGGCGAAAGTCGGCGCGAATGGCGTCCTCGCGGCCGAGCGAACAGCTCTTAAAGTGCGAACCGGCCGCCGGCCTCCGATCGGCCTTGTCTCCGAACGGCATGGCGATCCCGCCAGCGAGGCTATTCTTGAGCGGGTCGGCGCGGTCGAACGGCCGAGCCTGTCTTCGGCGCTCAAATTCGCCGCGCTCGCCGAGGGCAAGGCCGACCTCTACCCCCGACTCGCCCCAACCATGGGCTGGGACACGGCGGCGGGTCAGGCGGTTCTCGCCGCGGCCGGGGGCGCGACCTACGGGGCCTCGGGCGCCATCCTGCGCTATGACGCCGGCCAGCCCCTTCTCAACGCCGGCTTCGTCGCAGTGGGCGACATGGCGCTGCGCGCGACGATCTTCGGCTGATCCGGCCATCCCCGCTCCCCAAGCCTTCGTCGCGTCATTTTCGTAACGCTTTTTGACGATCATCGATTCGGGAAGTCGCGCCCGCTCCGGGCGCCGCGGGATCAGGGACGGAGCGCCTATGCTGGCATTGAGACGACTGGTTATCGCCGCCTGTGCGGTTGCGTGGGCGGCGTTTTCGCCTGCCGCTCCGGCCGCGGCGCAGGGACAGCCCGAGAGCTTCTCGGCCGGCGAACTCGTGCAGTCCGGCCATCGCTTCTTCGGCAATGTGTCGCGCGGGCTGGCGCTGACGATCGAGGAGGCGACGCGCCGTTGGGGCGAGCCGAACGGCTATATCCTCGGCCAGGAAGGCTCCGGCGCTTTCGTCGGCGGTCTGCGTTTCGGCGAGGGCACGCTCTACACCCGCAATGCAGGAGATCGGCGCGTCTACTGGCAGGGCCCTTCGATCGGCTTCGATTTCGGCGGCGATGGCGCGCGCACCATGATGCTCGTCTACAATCTGCCTTCGCGCGACGCGATCTTCGGGCGCTTCGGCGGCATCGACGGATCGGCTTATCTCGTCGGAGGTTTTGGCATGACCGCGCTGATCAACAACAACATCCTCGTTGTTCCCATTCGCTCCGGCGTCGGCGCGCGATTGGGGCTCAATGTTGGCTATCTCAAATTCACCGACAGCGCGACCTGGAACCCCTTCTGACGAATCTGCGAGGGAAGATAGCCGCCCTTCCTTCAGCAGCCTCCCGCGAGTAGAGTAAGCGCGAATTCAGGCGGCGGGCAGGCGCAAGAATTTCGCGCAGGCGCGGGAAATGATTGAATTTGCGATGATCTTTGGCCTGGGGGCGCTCGCCGCCACGCTGCTTGCGCTGAGCGCGTTGCCGGCGCTCGACCGCCGCGCGCAGCGCCTGGCCAAGCGAAGGCTGGAAGCCCTGTTTCCCATGTCGATCGCCGAAATCGCAGCCGAGCGGGATCATGTGCGCGCGGCCATGGCGGTGGAGGCGCGCCGCGCCGAACTGAAGGCGGAAACGAAGGCGCGGGAGAAAGCTTCCGATCTCGCCGAGATCGGACGCCGCGACGTGACGATTCATGCGCTCAATGAAACCGTGGCCGCGCGTGATGCAGCGATCGTCGGACATGAACGGACGATCAGCGGACTGAGCAATGATCTCGCGCAAATGACCTCTGATCGCGACTCCGCGCGATCTGATCTTGGCGCGACGCGCGCTGCGTTCGACTTCCTGCAGAGCGCTCATGCGCAGCAGACCGCGAAACTCGCCGCGACCGAGGCTGTCGCGGCGCAGCGCGATGTCGCGTTGCAGGAGCTCCGGGCCGGCGCGGCGGCAATGCTGCAGAAGTTGACCGAGCGCGAGGACGCTTTTGCGAATCTTCAGATCGAGCTGCGAAAGACGACCGATCTCGCGACCGGCCGCCAGCTCACGATCGCCGCGCTCGATGCGCAGCTCGAGACGGCGCTCGGCGAAGCGCGGGAGACAGCGCGCCAGCTTGTCGCCGCACGCGACATGCTGGGCCAGCGCGACGCCGTGATCGCACGCGCGACGGCTGAGAGGGACGAGGCGAAGGAGCGTATCGTCGTGCTTGAACGCGAAGCGGCGGAAGCGCGCGCCACGGTTGCGCCGGTGGAAGTCAGGCCGGTGACCGCCAATGATGACGCGCCGCCCGCGGTCGATCATCGCGCCGCGAAATCGCCCCGCAATACCAGCCGACGCAAACGCAGCGCGCGCCGCAAACCTCCTGCGATCACGACTCCGCAGGCTGCGGAATAACCGCGCCTTCAACGCCTCCGTAGCATCGCGCGCGCAAGTCCAGCGAGCTTGCGCATGAATTGCGATTCGCGCGCCCGGGCGCGCGCATTCTTCATGAGCGCGCGCGGCCAGCCGCGCCACGACGCAGCAACGGTCAGCTCGATAAGCGGCAGCGTTTCGACGCCGAGGCGGCGCTTGTAGTCGTAGTCGCCGATGGTGAAGTCGAAGCGGCGCAGGCCGCGCGCGCGCAACGCCCGCATGGTCTCCATGATCACCAGCCGGCCCGGCGAGAAATGGCTCCAGCCGGCGCGCGCGGCGCCCAGCCGCACCATGGCGAAATGATCGCCTTCGATTACGCCCATCAGCGCGGCGACGACGACGTCGCCAATAAAAAGCGCCGACAGGGTGACCGCGCCGCGCGGCAGACCGTCACGCAGAAGTTCGCGATAGAAGGCGGCCGGCGCGGGATCATCGAGATAATAGTCACGCCCAAGGCCGCGAATGCGCGCCGACTGCATTTCGGCTAGCGCATTAAGGACGCTCATCGCCTGCGCCAGATCCTTGACCATCATGAAGCGCGCGCCCTCATGCGCTTCGAAGACGCGCTTCTCGCGACCCAGCTCTTTCCTGAACTTGCGCTCGAAGCCGCGCACGAAGGCCTCGAACGGCGCGTCGATATCAAGGACGTTCCCGGACAATCGCGACGCGCGCGCGGGTTTGATGAGCGCCAGCGGATTGGGGCGGCCCGCGAGAATGCGCGGCGATTTGGCGATGTTGATCAGATCGCAGGGCGGCAGAGCGCGCCGGATCGCCCGCCAGAGCAATCGGGCGCCGGCCGCGTCAACAGGCGCTTCGGGGCCGAGGATGGGCGCGTTGTAGTCAGTGACGCCATCATCCATCGGTTCGAGAATTTTCAACCCGTCGCGCTCACGCAGAGCAAGAAACAAGGCGACTGCGAGGAGGTTTGACGCCTGCGCGCGCGCGATCACGATCACGGGTTGTCGCGCCGTGTCGGCGCTGGCGAACGCGCCTTGCCAGGCCTTCAGCCACACCCTGCTCTGGAATGGCGTGCCGACGCCCTCGGCGGCCTCTTTCGCGACAATGGCTAGGGCGTCGTCAACGTTCGAGAAAATGTCGACCTGAAAGTCGCGCGCCGCGGCGCGCGGCGTTGTCGGCGCTCCATTTTGCGCAAGGAGCTCTGATCGTGTCGCCTTCGCCGTCGACATGAGCGTCCGCCTCCGTCGATCAATCGCGATGCGCGCCGGAGTCGAGCGTGAAGTCGACTCCGCGTTTCGGTGCATCCGATCGCTGTGCGAAGCGCAAATTCGCCAAAACGCGTTGCATCGCCGCTTTGCCCCAGAAGGCGAGACCGGTGGTTGCGCGCGAGCGCGGAATCATGCCGAAGCGTTTGCGCAAGGCGCCATTGGCGGCTTCAACGATGCGTGATCTCCGCATTTCGTCGGTTGCGTAGCTCATCATCACGGCGATGTTCAACCTGTTATCGTTGTCAACGCGATAAGGCGCGTAGGGCGGCCAGTGAAGAAGCTGACCCGGCGCGAGATTGAGCGCCTGCGCGTGATCGTCATACCAGGGCTGGTAAGCCATGTCGGACCCATGCTCCGCCAGCGCGATCGCTTCGCGATCGTCACCCGATACGAAGGGAGGCGCGGGAGGGTAGATCAAAGCGCGCTGCGCGCCCGCGATCTGCCAGAGGATCTGCCCCTCCGGGGTCGCGCGATAGCGCGTCTTCGCGCCTGGCGAGGAGATGACGATTTCCATGGAGCGGCCCGAGCCGCGCGGCGACGACAAATGATCGCTCAATTCCCCGAATGCGCCGCGCAGGAGCCGGGCATAGCTCAGATCGACGATTTGGGTGTTGCGCAGGCGCAAGCGCAGCGATCCGGCTTCGATCGCCTCGATCACGGCGCGCCCTGACGCCGCGCCGATATCGCCTTCGCGGACTTCGTTGGCGCTGATCGGACTGGCGTCAGTCAGCTCGCAATGCTGGCGCGGATAATGCTCGATCAGCTCGGCTAATCCGTCGAGGCTGAACAAGGGCGATTCGTGCAGCCGGTGGACGAGTGGTTGCGCTTGCCCGCGCGTCGACGCTGCGTCGTCGTCGCGCCGGCCTGCGAGAATTCGCGGCGAAGGGAACATGAGGCGGCTCCGCCTTCGACCTCAGCGCGCGTTGAGATAAGCCCGCGGCGAGAACACCGTGAGCAGAAGAATCTTGAGGTCGAAGGTCAGCGACCAGTTGTCAATATAATGGAGATCATGCTCGACGCGGCCGCGCATCTTGTCGTCGGTCGAGGTCTCGCCGCGAAAGCCATTCACCTGCGCCCAGCCGGTGATGCCCGGCTTGACGTTATGGCGGCGCGCATAGAGCGCGATGCGCTGCATGTAGAGATGATCATGGGCAAGCGCATGCGGGCGCGGGCCGACAAGCGACATCTCGCCGCGCAGCACGTTGAGAAGCTGTGGCAGCTCGTCAATGTTCCACCGGCGGAGGAAATGGCCAACGCGCGTGATGCGCGGATCGTTCGCCTGAGCCTGCTGGACATGCGCGCCGTCGTCGAGCGTCGTCATCGTCCGGAACTTGCAGATGCGGAACGGGCGCTGATTGAAGCCGTAGCGCCTCTGACGAAACAACGCCGGGCCGGGGCTGTCGAGCTTGATCAGCAGCATCACGACGAGCGCGAAGGGGGCGAGAAGCGTCAGCGCCGTCGCTGCGCCGACGACGTCCATAGCGCGCTTGATTGCAACCTCGAAGGTTGAGAGCGGCCGCCGCGTCAGCGACAACAATGAGATCGCGCCAATCTTCGACACCTTGGCGTCGGCGAAGCGATCGAGCATCCGGTCGGCGCCGAGATGGATCGAGGCTGGAATCGTGAGGAAATGATCGATGGCGCGATCCACGACCGCATCGCGATTGCGGTCGAGCAGGAGGAAGACATCGTCCGGGCTGCTCAGGCGCGCGCGCGCGACGGCTGCGCGAAGCTCCTTTTCCAGCGCTTCGGAATCGGGAGCGCGATCGTTCAGCGCGCTCGGGCTGATGTTGGCGAGGCCGACGACCTGCACGCCATGGTTGAGCGGCCAATGCCGGCTGACGAAAGAGAGCACCTCGGTGTCGACGCCCACGAGGAAGACGCGACGGGCGAGCATCGGCCCATTGCGGCTCAGGCGATGGACGACCGACATCACAAGGACGCGTCCACCAGCGAGAGCGAGATATCCGCAGATGTAGAACACCAGAAACGTGCCGCGCGAATAGACTGCGCTGGTCTTGGTCAGGAATGTCAGGCTGATTCCAAACAGGAAAGCCACGTTCCAACGTTTGAAGATCTGGAGAAGCTGCCCGTCAATGGTCAGATAATTCGGCAGCTCATAATCGCCACGAAGAATGCAAGGCGCGATGACGAACAGGGCGATGAGCGCGCCCATCTGAAGCTGGATTTCCGTAACCGCTGGCGATCCGTAAAACGTGTGATGGTAAATCGCGCCTGCGACCGATGCGCTGATGAAGATCGCGCCGACATCGATAGCCGGCGCCAACAACGCGAAAAGCGAGCGGAAACGGGGATCGGCCTGCCGGACCACAATGGGCCGCCTTGTCGCGGAATCCTCACGCGCTTGCGCGGCCGACTGGACGCTTGAACCATTCTGCACAATCTCAAAGTCGGCGGTCGTCACAGAGCGCTCCATTTTGGCACAGAAATCGACGCGTCTGTCGCAGCTAGCGTCGAATTCGATGTCGTTGACGGCTCCGGAGCACGCGCCGTTCCAGCACAACCCGACAGTTACGGTGAACGGTTCGTAAAGAAAGGGGAGGCATCATCCCCGGAGCATGCGGGCGTCGTGAGCGCCGTCTGACCAAGGGAAGGGTTTTGATGTCGTCGGTGGCGACCCGGGATTACGACGCCGGCGGATTGAGCGCGCCAGCCGCCGCGTCGGACCCGGCCGAGCGCAGTTTCGCTGAACTGATCGCGATCCTCGGACGCCGACTGCCGCTGATTGCGTCGGTCGCCGGCATCGTCGTTGGCGCGGCGTTGTTCTATACGCTGGTTGCAACACGCCTGTTCACGGCGTCCGCGGTGGTGCTGCTTGAACCCCGTTCGTCCGTCTCGCAGGCTGATGGGCTCCGCTATTCCTTCGCCAGCGACAGCGCGCTCGTCGACAGCCAGATGAAGCTTCTCAGCTCGGAGACCGTGTTGCGGCGCGCGGTCGAGCGGGAAGGGCTGCAGGAAGATCCCGAATTCGGCAGTCCATCCGGAGGACTTTGGCAGTCAGTGAAAAAGGCTCTGGGTCTCGCCAAGGACGATGCAGAGCAGCGCAGCGAGAACATTGCCGCGACGGTCTACGCCTTGTCGCAGGCGACAACGGTGAAGCGACCCGAGCGCACCTATGTGATGGAGGTGTCCGTCGTCTCGCGCGACGCAAAGAAGGCGGCGCGGCTCGCAAACGCGGTCGCCGAAGCTTACATCGCCGACCAGACCGATGCGCGCAGCGAAATCTCGCGACGCGAACAGGATTATCTCGAAGGCAATATCAGCCAGCTTCGCCAGAAGATCGAGAAGGCGGAAAACGATGTCGAAGCCTTCAAGCAGAAGAACGGCATCGTCGGCGCTTCAGGCAAGCTGGTGAGTGAGCAGCTTCTCACGGAAGTGAACACCGAACTCGCGGCCGCGCGCACCAAGACATCCGAGGCCAAGGCGCGCTATGATCAAGTGCGCCAGATCATCGCATCGGGAAAATCGATCGAGACCGCGCCGGATGCGCTGAAGTCGCCTGTCATCGACAAATTACGCAGCCAGTTCGCCGAGATTGTGCGGCAGGAGGCGAACGCCAAGATCACGCTGGGCGACCTTCATCCACAATATCGCGAGATTCAGCAGCAGTTGCGCGACACAAAACGGCTGATCTCCGAAGAGCTCGGCCGCATCGCAGAAGGCGCTCGCAACGATATGCGCGCGGCGGAGGCGAACGAGGCCAATATAGCGCGTCAGGTTGATCGGCTGAAACAGGAAACAACGGTCACCAACCAGGCGATGGTGCAGTTGCGCGAGCTTGAACGCGAGGTCGACACCAACAAGTCGATCCTCGACAATCTGCTCAAGGCGAAGGGTAACGTCACGCGCGACAGCGTCGATACGCCGATCGCGCGCGTCATCGCCCGCGCCGCGCCGCCCTTGTCGCCATCCAGTCCGCGTCGTGTTCCAATCATGTTGTTGGCGACGGCGATTGGCCTTGGGCTCGGCGTTGCTGCGGCGTTCGCGATGGAGGGGCTGCGGCCGCCCAAGGTGGCGAGCGCGAGCCCGCTACAGGCTGCGCAGTGGACGCCCCTGCTCCTTCCCGCGTCATCTGATCCGGATTATGTGAAAGCCATCGCTGATCTGACGGCTCGCGCGCCAGTGAAAGCGTCGTCAGGCGATCCCGGCACGCTTTTGTTTGTAAATTGTGGCGCGCCTTTCGCCGCGGAAATCGCCATGGATATTTCCCGCGCCGCCCTTGAGTCAGGGCGATCGGTTTTGCTGATCGAACTCAGCGCGCGCGCTGGCGGAATCACGCGCGCCGCTCCGCGCAACGCCGCCATTGGCGTGGTGGAGGTCGATGGCGTCGCGACGCTCGGAATTCTCGCCGCCGAGCGCGAGAAGAATCGCCTTGTCATCGCGCCGGGCGCGTTCGGCCAGCGCGGACTTGGAGCTCCTTCACTTGGCGGTCGCGCGGTCGCGCATTTCGGTCGCGCAAGCGATTTCGATCTGGTTGTCGGTTATGCGCCGGATTCGCGGGCGGATCGAAATGGCGCCTCGCAGTCCGGGTTGGTGATCGTCGCAATCGCGAATGGGCAGACCATCGACGACGGCGCGCGCGGCCTGATCGAAAGCGCCATGACCGAGGCGCCAGGGCGCTGCGTTGTGCTCGCAACGGGCTCCTGATCGTGCGGCACGGCTATGCGCCGGCAGGCGAGTTCGCCCGATATGCGACGCCGGCGGCGAAGCGGCGTCCGACATGGCGATCGCGAGCGGCTTCTCTGAGCGAGAAATTGACGATTTTTTCCGTCGCGCTGCTGTTCAGCGTCTCGACGATGCTGCTCAACCTGCTCGGTTATAATTACGAGGTGGCCGGCGGATCGCTCCTGGAAAAAATGCATCCTGGCGATCTCGTCGCCGTGGCGGCGTTCGGTCTGCTGTTTTTCTCGCGGCGACATCCCTTTCGGTTCGCGACCGATCTTCTCGCGCGTCATCTTGGCCTGACGATTTTCCTCGCCATCTGGTTTCTGCTACTTGTGTATCTCGTCATCGTGCAGAAGTCGCCATTCACGCCGATCATCGACACCTTCCTTCTGCCGATGATCATCTTCGCGCTGTTCGATCAGCAACGGGAGGCGATTTCCGCGCCGCTCGAGCGGTTCCTGCACGCTTTTATCGCGATCAACAGCCTGCTCGGCGTGTTCGAGGTCGTGACCGGCTGGCGGCTCATTCCCTATACGACGGCCGGCATCGAGATCACGGATGACTGGCGCGCGACCGCTCTCATGGGGCATCCGCTCGCCAATGCGCTGATGACGGGATGCTATCTTCTCGCGTTGCTGTTGCAGGGCGGAACGCGATTGAGCGGCGCGTGGCGGTTCCTTGCGATCGGGCTGACGTCAGCCGGCATGGTGGCGTTCGGTGGGCGCGCCGCGATGGTGCTTCTTTTTCTGTTCGCCGCGCCGCTGATCGCGCTCCGAACCGTGGGCAGTCTCGCCTACGGCCGCGCGACGCCGCTTCAGGCGGCGATGGCGACGCTTGGCGGCTTGTTTGTTGTCGGCTCCGTTGGCGCACTCGCTTCGGCCGGCGCCTTCGACCGTTTTATCGCGCGCTTCGTCGAGGATCAGGGCAGCGCCAAATCGCGCGTCGCGATGTTCGATCTGTTTGAGAGCATCTCCTGGCGCGACCTTCTGCTTGGCCCCGATCCCGCGCTGATCGACACGCTCAAGCAGATTGAGGGGCTGGAGTTCGGCATTGAAAGCTTCTGGGTCGCGTCGACGCTCGCCTATGGGTTGATCATGGCCTGCATCACCTTCATCGGAATCTTCATCTTCTGTCGACAGATCGTCCAGGTTTCACGGCCGTCGGCATGGTGGCTGTTCGCCTACTTCTTCGCTGTCGCCAGCACGTCCGTCAGCATCGCCGCGAAGACCTGCGTGCTCGCCATGCTGGCTGCAATGATGATGGTCCTTTTGCCACCGCGCCAAGGCGGCATGCGAACGTTCGTGTCGGGGCGCGCGCAGTGACCGAAGAGAAGCGGCGCGTCATCGTCGACCAGACCCATTGCGGCCGGCATGTCACCGGAATCGAGCGGATTACGCTGGAACTCTTTTCGGCCGAGGCTCTTGCGCCGTTTGACGCCAGGATTCTGCGTTCGCCCGACCGCAAGCGCATGATTTTCGATCAGATGATCTCGCTGCCGGTTGCGTCGTGGCGCGATCCGCGGGCGCTCGTCCTGTGTTCCGGATTCCCGCCAACGCCGGGACTCGCGCTGCGCGGCGATCGCGTCGTGACCTATATTCACGATCTCTTCCTGTTGACGCGCCCGCAAGACCTCAACTGGCGCGCAAAATTCTATATGGCGCCATCGCTGCGCTTTGCTCTCAAGCGCTTGCGCCGCTTTCTCGTCAATTCGGAAACAACGGGTGCTGAACTGCTGAAATTCGCGCGGCGCGATGCGGAGATCAGGCTCTATCGGCCGGAGGTTCGCAATGTTCTTGGACTTCCGTTCGTCGACCGATCGCAACGCGACAATAAATCAGGCCCGCGCTTTGTGGCGCTTGGCACCGTGGAGCCCCGGAAAAACCTGGCCGCCGCCGCCCGGATCGTCGCGGCGCTGCGCGCGAAGGGGTTTCCCGACGCGACGCTCGACATCGTCGGCCGCGATGGCTGGGGAGATGAGAGCGCGCGCTTGAAGCAGCTCGAAGGCGTGACGCTGCATGGTTATCTGCCGATCGAGCGCATCCGCGAGATCATGAGCGCGGCTGATCTGTTCATCTCGACGTCCCATGCGGAGGGGCTTGGGCTTCCGCTGCTTGAAGCGCAATATTCCGGCATTCCCGTCATCGCGCCGGATCAACCAGTGTTCCGTGAAGCGCTCGCCGAAAGCGGTTCCTTTATCTTTCCCGAGGACACGGAAAAGTCAGCCGACATGATTGCGTCCGTGATGCGGCGCGAGGGCTGGCGAGTTGCGTCGGCCACAGCGAGCCTCGCCAATATCGCGCGCTGGAACGAGACGGCGCGCGCCGACCACGCCGCTGTGATCGCGTGGCTCGAGGAACTTTCAGCGTCGCTCAAATAGCGCGGGCGGCGAACGCGTCGGCGATCGCACGCCAGGCGGGCTTGCGCGCGAGATCATCGTCGAAAGGCAATGGCCGCGCTGGCCGTCCGCGATTGGGCAGAGCCGGATCGCGCATGCCGCTGAACTTGTCGGCAAGCTGCCAGGTGATGACGATCTTGACCTCCGGCACGGCGAGCACATGGCGCAGGAATGAAGCGTAGCGCTCCGCCACCTGACGATCGCGCGTCGCGGGATCGTTCGCGAAGCTTGAGTCATCCACATCGAGTTCTGTGATGTAGATATCGAGTTTTCGCTGCGCGACACGGTGGAGAAATTCGGCGAAGGCTTCATCCGAATAATCGTATTGCGGCTTCAGATGTCCCTGGAATCCGACTGCGTCCAACGGCGCATCCTGGTCGCGCAGTTCGTCGATCAATGCGATGAAGGAACCGCGCACAGTTTTTCCGAAAGCGTCGTTCCGTTCGCAGAAGGCTTCGTTCAGCGTGATTTTAGCAGCGGGATCGAGGCGACGCGCCCGGCGCAGGGCTTGCGGCACATAGCTTGGCCCAAGAGCATCATACCAGGGGCCGCGGCGATAGTTGCGCGGCGCGCGATGGTCCGGCCAGAAGGGCTCGTTGACGACGTCCCATGAATGAAGCCGGCCCGCGTAGCGGGACACGGTCTCGTCAATATGCTTGTCGAAGAGAGCTTCGACCTCACGCCGCGAGAGGCCCTTCACCCAGGCCGGCATGTCATCATTCCAGATGAGCGTATGGCCGCGGACCTGAAGCCCGTTGGCGCGGGCGAAATCGACAAGCGCATCGCCGCCGGAATAATCGGCGATTGCGGGCCGGGCGCGGACGGCGCTGAACTTCAGCGCATAGTCCGTCGTGACGATCGACGTCTCCTTTACATAGAGAGCGCGATAGGCGTCGTCCCTGAAAATGTCGTCGGCAATGGATGCGCCGAAAAGAAGCTCGCGCGACTTCGCGATCGAAGCGAGCGTTGGGCCGCTGTTCGCGGTCGCAGCAAAAGCGGGAGAGGCGAGCGCAGCTAAACCGCCAGCGGCGCCGAATAATGTTTCGCGTCGGGACAGAAACGTCATGCCGTCTCCCGCTCATGCGCCGATTCGCAACGAACCGGCTCGATTTCTTCCTGCGCTGCAGGAGCGGCGCCGCTGGCGGGGGGGGCGCGACCTGTTGAAATTAACCATCGCGAAGGCGTCGCTTGCCTCGCGGGAGCTCGCGGCCGGGATTCTTGCAGTTCCGGCGGCATGTCGACGCTTCCGCTCTCAAATCGTCCCGATCTGGCACGGTCCATTCCGAAACCACGCATCCCCGCGCTGGCGCAGGTGGACGATCAGGTCATCAATGTCGCGAATCAGGAAGACGCCATCCGGTTCTGCATGCGTAGCCTGCGCGCCGGCCGAGGCTTCACCCTGTTCACGCTCAATCTCGATCATCTCGTGACCTTGCGGAGCGATCCGTCGTTTCGCGCGGTCTATGCCCGGGCGACGTTCGTGACGGCGGATGGCGCGCCGGTGGCGCGGCTCGCGCGCCGCTCCTATGCGCATGTCGAGCGAACGACAGGCGCCGATCTGGTGACGCCGCTCGCCGGCGCCGCGGCGTTCGAGCGGCTGCCGGTCTATCTCTTCGGCGCCAGCGAGGCGACGCTCAACAAGGCGGCCGAGAAGCTGAAGCAGCAATATCCCAACCTGATCATCGCGGGGATGGAAGCGCCGCCGCGCGGCTTTGATCCAATGGGCGAAGCCGCCGATCTCGCCGCGGATCGCATCGCCCGCTCCGGCGCGCGCATCTGCTTCGTCGCGCTCGGCGCGCCGAAGCAGGAATTTTTCGGCGACAGGATGGCGCAGCGTCATCCGCATATCGGCTGGCTCGGCATCGGCGCTGCGCTCGATTTCATCGCCGGCGAGAAGAGCCGCGCGCCACGCCTGCTTCAGCGCATCGGTCTGGAATGGTTCTGGCGATTGATGCAGGAGCCGCGGCGACTGGGGTTGCGCTATCTTCGTTGCGCGATGCTGCTTGCGAGGCTCTCACTGCACCATGAAGAAGCGCCCGTAGCGCCGGCGCGGATCGCAAGATGAACCATATTCTCTGTCTGATGCATCCGATGGATCCGCGGGGCGTCAAGCTTGGCGGCATCGAAACCCATGTGCGGCACCTGATCGCGCATCATCCCGAAGATATGCGGCTGGTGTTCGTCGGCGTCGATGAGCGCGGCGACTGCGCGATCGGCAAGCCGATCTCGATCGAGGCGTTTGGGCGCCGACTCGTGTTCCTGCCCGTGGCGCATGAGCCCGCTGACGGCATCAACCGGCCGGCGACGCACCTTTTCCGCTCGATCACATTGCGCACGGTCTTCGGGGCGCTGCGGCATTGGCGGACGATCCGTCGCCTGACGCGCGGCGCGCCTGCGAGCGCGCAGCTCCAGCGATTCGAATTTGCGCCGGTGGCGCGCGCGCTTGGGCTGCCGGCCGTGCAGGTCGTGCATGGCGAGGGCAGCAAGAAGGACAAGATGGATTCGCTGATCAAGCGATTCTGGTTCATGCATGCCGGCGCCGAGAAGCTTGCGCTGCGGCTTGCGCGACGCATCATGTGCGTCAATCCGGCGATCGTTGCGCGCATCGAGCAGGAATTTCCGATCGAAGCCTCCAAGACTGCGATGATGACAGTGTCGGTCGATCGCGATCTCTTCAAACCTCAGCCGTTCGATGTCGCGGATGACGTTTTTCGCATCATGTTCGCCGGGCGGCTCGATCAGTTCAAGGACCCGCCGCTGATGTTCCGCATCTTCGCGCGTTTGCATGAGCGGCTGAACGGCAAGTTCGAATTTCATTATGTCGGAACGAGCGATCCCGCCCGCTACGAAGAGTTCGCCGCGATCCGCGATTTCACCGTGCGGCATGGTTATCAGCAGTCCGACGGCGTGGCGCGCATCGCCGCGCGCTGCCATGCGGGCGTTCTCACCTCCTATTTCGAAGGTATGCCCTGTTACCTCCTGGAGATGCTTTCGGCGGGCCGTCCTTTCGCGGCGATTCGTCTGCCGCAATATGACCCGCTGATTGTCGATGGGATCAGCGGTCGGCTCGTCGAACGCGACGAGACAATCGAAATCTCGGAAACGGTCATGGCGGAAGCGTTCCTCGATGTCTGGAGCGGAATTCGCAAAGGTGAATATGAGCCGCAGCGGATTTCTGATCTGACCGAGCCCTATTCCATTCGCCGTCAGCTTGCGCAGCTCTTCGAGTGGCAGCGGACGATCGCGCGCCCGCCGGCGCCGCCGACAGCGAACGGCGCGTCGCCGGAGGCGGCCTGGAGCTGAGAGCGCCGACCGGCGATCATCTCTTCGCAGCTTCGGTGACTATCTGTTCGAACAAGGCGCTGTAGGCGTCGACAGCTTTCTCGATCGAGAAGTCTCGCGCGCGCCGCCGCCGTGGATCCGGGTCGCCAGGATCATCGAGCGCGGCGTCGATGGCGCTTGCAATTGCGTCTATATCGCCGACTGGCGCGATGCGCCCGCAAGCCGGGCCATTGATGATCTCCGCCGGGCCGCCGCAATCCGTCGCGATCACGGGCAGGCCATGTGACAGCGCCTCGACCACGACGTTCCCGAACGATTCCGTGCGTGACGTCAGCGCGAAGCATCGGGCCTGTCGATAGTGTTGCGCCACGTCGCGGGAGTGACCCGCAAGCTCGACGCGCCCGCCAAGTCCAAGCCGCGCAATTTCCGCCTCGAGTTTTGGTCGTTCCGCGCCTTCGCCGACGATGCGAAGACGCGCGTCGCCGCGGCGAATCCTGGCGAAGGCGGCGATGAGCGACGCGAAATCCTTCACCGGGGCCAGGCGCCCCACGGCGAGAATCAGCGGCGGCCGGTCTGCGAGTGGAGCGCCGCTGTCGGCTTCATCCGCGGCCATGAGAGCGACCGGATTGAAGATGCGAAGGCTGGTTCTATGCGAGGCGCCAAGGCGCCTGATGTGCGCAAGCAGCCCGTCGGACACGCAGACTGTGCGCGCGACGATCCGCGACAGCAGCGAAATCAGGACATAGCCGGCGCGGCTCAGCAATTGCGGCTCGGCGTCGAAATAGCCGTGATAGGAGATCACGGCGCGCGCGTTCCGGCCGGCCGCGAACGCCGCAAGCGCATGCTTGAGATTCGACGCCGCCAGCGCGGAAAATGAGATATCGGGGGCTTCGTCTTTGAGCAGCGCCTTAAGATTCCCGATGCTGTCGGCGTGTGAAGGTCCGATGTGGACGACGCGCACCCGAGGCGACAAAGGCGCGCCGGTATCCACTTCATGATCGACTGCGATGATCACCTCATCGCCGCGCTCGGCGAATCCCGACGCGAGCAAGGCAATGACGCGCTCGGCCCCGCCGGCTTCGAGCGCATGCGTATAGAACAGCAGCTTTCTGCGGGGCGGCTCGGCGATCACAATCCAGTTCTCGGTTTCATCAATTCCAAAAGGATCGCGTGCGTCGCAAATCGACTCATTCCTTAACGCTTGCAATTCAACATGCCCGCGCGGCGGCGTCCATCGCGCCCTCAAACAACCGTGCGAAGATGTATATCCAACTCCTTGTTGATCCGTTGCGCCTCTGGAGCTGGCACGCGGCGCTGGCGACTGACCTTCAGGCTGCCGGCCATCGCGTTTCTGTCAAGCTTGCGCCCACCGCAACGCACAAGGCCTTGCCGGCGGGCTATACGCTTCTCGAAGCGCTGGAGACAATGACCGCACGGGGCCGGCGGATTCGCTATGCGAAGCGCATAGCTCGCTCGGACATCGCGGTTAGCGATGCGTCGAACGATGAGGCTGCTGATCTGATCATCGACACAACCGGAACGGCGGCGCACGCGTCCGAGAGCGCGAATCGAATCGCGCTGACATTCGACGGCGGCGAGGAATCCGTCGCGATGATCGCTCTCTGCGAGGGAGCGCTTCCCACGCTCACATTGACGCGCGGCGATGGAACGCTGATCGCCAGCGCGACGCCTGCGATCGAGCGGCCGCTTTCGCTGACGCGGGCGCTCGATCATCTCTTCTCGCGGGCGCTGACGCTGTGTCGGAGTGCGCCGCGTTTTCTTCAGAAGAACGGAACGCCAGGAGTTGAGCCGGACATCGCGATGCGACGGAGCGCAAGCTTCTCACCCGTCGCCGCGAAGCTTGCGGCGCGCGCCATTGCCGCGCGACTTGCGGCTATGGTGAAGCAGGGGCCGCGCTGGCGCACGGGCTACCGCATCGCCGCCAGTGATCGCGTGATCGATCGCATGCAATGGCCGGCGTCTTCCTATTCGATGCTGAGCGATGACGGCGCGCGCTTCTACGCCGATCCTTTCCCGGTCTGGAGAGGCGGCGTCTGCCATGTCTTCATCGAGGAGTATCCGTTCGCGACAGGCAAGGGCGTGTTGAGCGTTTTCACGCTCGATAAGGAAGGGCGCGCCTCGACCGTGCGGCTGGCGCTGGAGCGGCCCTACCATCTCTCCTATCCCATGATCTTCGAGCGCAACGGCGCGACGTGGATGATTCCGGAGACGAGCAACGCGCGAACGATCGAGCTCTATCGCGCTGATCCCTTTCCCGATCGCTGGGTGTTCGAGCGGACTTTGGTGGAGAACGTGATTGCGTCGGATATGACGCTGCTCGAACATGGCGGCAAGCTCTGGCTGCTTGGCACGCTGGCTGAAGAAGGGGGCTCGACCTGGGACGGGCTCGGCGCCTTCGTCGCCGACGATCTCTTCGGCGCATGGCGCGCGCATCCCGCCAATCCCCTGCTGATCGACGCCTCCTGCGCGCGACCGGCGGGATTCGCGGCGTCAACCTCCGCAGGACTCGTGCGGCCGGTTCAGGACTGTCGCGCCCGCTACGGCGCTGGTCTGGCGCTCGCGCGCATCGACAGGCTCGACGAAGAAGGATTTGCGCAGACGGTCATCGCGCGCCTGCCGCCCGACGCGCGCTGGAAAGCGGTGGGCGCACATACGCTCAACGAATCCGAAGGCGTGGAGGTGGTCGACTGGATTTCGTGAGCGCGTGCGTCGCTCTCAGATCCGGTCCTTCACTTCGAAGCCATGCGCGAAGGGGTCGCGATCGTCGATGAAGATCGTGTTGTAACCGGTCTGCCGCGCCCAGCCTTCGATCGAAGGAATGATCGCCTCGTAGTTCCCGACTTTCGCGGCGGCCTCGACGCGTCCCTTGAAGATCGAACCGATGATGCTCTCGTGATTGAAGGCGTCGCCAACCTTCAGCTTGCCCAGCGCCGCCCACTGCGCCATGCGCGCGGATGTGCCTGTGCCGCAGGGCGATCTATCGATCGCCTTGTCGCCATAAAAGACTGCGTTGCGCGCATGCGCGTCCGGCTTCGTCGGCTTACCCGTCCACAGCACATGCGACAGGCCGCGGATCAGCGGATTATCGGGATGAACGAAGTCATACTTCGCGCGGAACGCCGCGCGCACGCGTGGGCTGAGCCGCAGAATGTCTGATGGCTGGATGTCAGCGATATCGGTGAAGACATCCTGTGGATCGACGATGGCGTAGAAATTCCCGCCATAAGCGACGTCAACCTTGAGTTCGCCAAGCCCCTCGACTTCGGCGGTCAGCCCGCGCGAATGCAGGAAAGAGGGCACATTGGTGATGCGAACGGAATCGATATAGGCGCCGTTCTGGACATAGGTCGCGACAACCTTGCCTGCGGGCGTGTCGATGTTGAGAACGCCCGGCGTCTTCGGCGAAACGAGTCCACGCTCCAGCGCCATCGTCACCGTGCCGATCGTGCCATGGCCGCACATGGGCAAACAGCCTGACGTCTCGATGAAGAGAGAGCCGATATCGCAATCTTCACGCGTCGGCGGATAGAGGATCGCGCCGGACATCATGTCATGGCCGCGCGGCTCGAACATCAGCCCGGTGCGAATCCAGTCGAACTCTGCGAGGAAATGCTCGCGGCGCTCGGCCATGGTCTTGCCTTCAAGACGCGGACCGCCGCCGGCGACCAGCCGCACGGGATTGCCGCAGGTATGTCCGTCGACGCAGAAGAAAGTGTGCGTGGCCATGATCAGAATCGCTGCGCGCTGAAAGGCGTGAGGTCGATGGATGTCGGCCGCCCGCCGACGAGTTCCGCAATCAGCCGCCCGGTCGCGGCTGATTGCGTGAGACCGTAATGACCGTGACCGAAGGCGTAAAGCACGGCGTTCGATGCGGTCGACTGGCCGATGACGGGAAGCGAATCCGGCAGCGACGGGCGATGCCCCATCCAGAGGCGACCGGTCTCGAAGGCGGGCGCGCCTTTGAGAAAGCGCGCGGCCTTGTCGTAGAGCGCGCGCGTGCGAGCATGGTTCGGCGGCGCGCTCAATCCGGCGAATTCGACGGCGCCGCCGATGCGAAGGCCCGACTCAAGCGGCGATGTGACGAAGCCGTGCCCTTCAAACGCGATCGGTCGCGAAATCAGGCCGGTGACGCCGGGAAAGCTGACATTGTAGCCGCGCTCGCTTTCGAGCGGGATCGCGTCGCCAAGCTGTTTTGCGATCTCGCGCGACCAGACGCCCGCGGCGAGAATGATGCGATCGGCGTCAAGCGTCGATCCATCGTCGAAGCGAAGGCGCGGCCGCTCGCCGCTTTCGATTGCGATTACTGCGCCCTTGTGAAAGGCGAGACCACGCTCCATTGCCCTGTCGAACAAAGTCGTGGTGACGAGACGCGGGTCGGACACATGCGCCGTGTTGGCGTGATAGGCGGCCTGTGCAAAGCGATCATCGAGCGCGGGCTCGAGCTGTTTCAGCTCATCGCGATTGATGAGATGGAGATCGACGCCGACTTCCTTCTGCCGCGCGAAAATCGGCCGCATGCGCGCAAACATCGCGGGATCATCGAAGACATAGAGGCCGCCGCGATAATGGATGAGATTGTTGATCGCCAGCGCATCGGCGCGCGCCTTCCAAACCGGCATCGCGAGCGATTGCAGCGCAATCAGCGCCTCCATGGCGCGATGATAGGGTCCAGGTCGCGCCGCAAGAACGAAGCGGATGAACCAGGGCGCGACGCCAAGCGCATAGGTCCAGCGGATCGCAAGCGGCCCGAGCGGATCGGTCAGAAATCCCGGAATCTGGCGCAGGATTTTCGGCGAGGCGAGCGGCGTGATGTCGGTATGCGCGATCCAGCCGGCGTTGCCCTGCGATGTGCCGGCCGCAGGGCCTTCGCGATCAACGATCGTGATTTCATAGCCTTCGTCGGCGAGCGCATGCGCGCAATTCAGCCCGACGACGCCGGCGCCGACGACGATGATTTTCATGCGCAGTCAGATCGGCCGGATCACGCCGCTTTGCTGAGGCCGGAGAGATCCGGCCGCGTCGCCAGCGCCTTCTTCACCACGGCTTCAATATGCGCACGTTCGGCGCCGATCACCGGGAGACGCGGCGCGCGGCAGCGATCGTTCGTGCCCGTGACCAGCGCTTCGACCAGCTTGATATTCTGCACGAGCTTGGTCGAGACATCGAGATCAAGCAGCGGCTGGAACCAGCGATAGATCTGCGTCGCTTCCGCGAAACGACCCTGCTGCGACAGCCGCCAGATCGCGACCGTTTCCTCGGGGAACGCGCAGACGAGGCCGGCGACCCAGCCTTGCGCGCCGACGGAGAAGCTTTCGAGCGCGAGATTGTCGACGCCGGTGAAGACGCGATAGCGATCGCCGCAAGCGTTGAAGATTTTGGTCACGCGGCGCACGTCATCGGACGATTCCTTCACCGCGGCGAAGAGCGGCTCATCCGCCATCTCGACCAACATCGCCGGCGTGATGTCGACGCCGTAGGCAACGGGATTGATGTAGATCATCACCGGTTTGCCGCCGGCCTTCGCCACGGCGCGATAATGCGTGATGGTCTCGCGCGCGTCGGACTTGTAGGGCGCGCCGGGCAGCACCATGAAGCCGTCGACGCCCTGCTTCGTAGCCTTCTCCGCGAGCGAGCAGCCCTTGCGGGTCGAGCTTTCCATGATCGTCAGCAGCACCGGGATGCGGCCGGCGGCGACGCGGCGCGCTACTCCAAGGATCTCCAGCTTTTCCTCGGGATCGAGCGTCGAGGCCTCGCCGAGCGAGCCGCAGACGATGAGGCCGTCGACGCCGGCCTTCACCTGCAGCGCGAAGCTCTTCTCCATTTCGGCGATGTCGAGCCTGTCATCCTCGGTGAATCGGGTGGTGACGGCGGGAAACACGCCGGTCCAGAGGTTCGCGGCCATGACAGTCTCTCTTGCGTGACGATGTAGCGTGATATATCTGATAGGCGTGCGGAGCGTCAAGGCCGATATGGATCAGCGGCTCGAAACGAGGAAGGGAGGCGAGACGCTGGCCGAGCGGGCCTATCGCCTGCTCGAGGAGCGGATCGTCACGCTGAAGCTCGCGCCGGGCGCCTGGGTCACGGAGCAGGAGTTGGCCTCGCAGGCGGGTCTTGGACGCACACCGGTGCGCGAGGCGGTGCAGAAGCTCATCGGCGAAGGTCTTGTCATCGTCTATCCCCGCCGCGGCATGCTCATTTCCGACATCAGCCCGATCGATGTGTTTCAGGCGCTGGATACGCGCATGGCGCTGGAGCGGCTTCAGGCGCGGGACGCGGCGCTGCGAGGGAAGCCGGCGGAACGAAAAATGGCCTTGGAATATGCAGGAAAAATGCGATCTTTCTGCAAATCCGGCGGCGACGCCGCAATCGACGACTATCTCGCGATGGACAACGCCGCCGACGCGCTGCTGGCGACGGCGGCGAGCAATCCGTTCACGAGCAAGGCGTTGCAACCCCTGCAGTCGATCTCGCGTCGCGCCTGGTTCCGTTTCTGCCGCGACGCCGATCTCGCGTCGGCGGCTACGCTGCACGCCGATCTGCTGGACGCGGTGGCTGAGGCGCAGGCTGAGAGGGCGGCGGCCGCCGCCGGCGACCTCGTCGAGCATGTGCGAGACGCCATCCGCGCGGGATTGCGCGCCGGTTGATCGCGACTCGCTGCCGGAGTGATATATTAGTGGGTCAATCCGCCATCAATTTCGTCAGCGCCGGAGGCAGGCCGATCGTTTCGACCGGCGGCGCCTTGGCGAGCGGACCGCGTTCCGCCTTGCGCGCGTTGACGCGGACCATTGCCTCCAAAGCTCCCATGGTCGCCTGCATGCAATCGATCAGCGGCGCGGACGCGCGGTCGGCGATTTTCTCAGCGATGCCAAGGAGCCCGGCGCCGCCGAGGATGACGATGTCTGCCCCATCCTTCTCGATCGCGGCGTTGCAGGCGTCTGCGAGCAGCGCGTAGGCGGCTTCGGGGTTGGCGGCGATCTCCGCGCCGGTGGGCGCGACGGTGCGCACGCTCGCGAGCCGGTCCTTCAGTCCGATCATCGCAACGAACTCTTCCAGCATTGGCCCCCAGCGCAGGCCGCCTGTGATGATCGAGAAGCGTTGGCCGAGCGTGCAGGCGACATGGCAGGACGCCTCCGCCATCCCCGTCACCGGAGCATGCGAGGCTTCGCGAAGCGCAAGCAGGCCGGGATCGCCGAAGCAGGCCAGCATCACGCCATCGGCGCCTTCGCCGTGGCGCGCATAGGCGTCGAGCGCGGCGTGGCCGGCGATCGCCGCGGCGGCGCGCGAGCCGATATAGCGCGCGCCGAAAGCCGCCGTGACGCCGATGATCTCCGTTCCCGGAGCCGCGGCGCGTCGCGCCGCATTGGCGACGAGATCGGTGATGCTTTCGCTGGTGTTGGGATTGATCAGAAGAAGCCGCATGGCGTGTTGAAGCCGGTTCGGCGGCGGCTTGGCAAGGTCCTTGCGACCGGAGCGCTGCAATGCTGCGTCGAGTTTGCTGCAGGTTGCCGACCTCGCGCCAATCGTCTCATCATGTCGGCATTCGCAGCGCGCGTCGCGTCAGGGATCGGGGGCGTAATCCAGATGAGTGAAGCAACGAAGGCGGCGCCTGACACCGTCGCCGCGAATGCGAAGCGCGGCGGGCTTGAAATCGATGATGCGACGGCTGCGCGGATCGCCAGCGCGGTCTCCCCGGCGCTCGGCGCCTTCGATTGCGCGGCGTTGCGGCTGCCGATGGAGGAGGAGCCGTCGGGATGGACGCGCCGCGCGACCGAAGGAGCCGCGGAATGAGCGCCGCCTCGAACGATCCCGCGCTCTGGACGCTGAGCGAGGCGCTGACGGCGCTGAAACGCAAGCGCGTGTCTTCGCTGGAGCTGACGAAAGCCTGTCTTGCGCGCATCGAGCGTATCGCGCCGAAACTCAACGCCTTTCTTTCCGTCGATGCGGAGGCGGCGCTGAAGGCGGCGCGCGCTGCTGATCGCGCGCGGGCGAAGGGCGATAAGCTTCCGCTGCTCGGAATTCCGCTCGCTCATAAGGATATGTTCGCGCGCAAGGGGCGGACGATGTCGCGCGGCGCGCGGCAGAGTTTTGCGCCCGACGTCGAGGACGCGACCGTGATCGCGCGTCTCGCCGCGGCGGGCGCGCTGCATCTTGGCCCGCTGCACATGAATGAGTTCGCGTTCGGACCGACCGGGCACAATGTCCATGACGGCCCCGCGCGCAACGCCTGGGATGTGACGCGCATCACCGGCGGATCATCTTCGGGATCGGCGACGTCGGTTGCGGCGCGGTTGATCTATGGCGCGTTGGGCTCTGACACCGGCGGCTCCGTACGTATGCCGGCGCATTTCTGCGGCGTGACCGGCCTCAAGACGAGCTATGGCCGCGTGTCGCGCGCCGGCGCCATGCCGCTCTCCTTCACGCTCGACACGATCGGTCCGCTGGCGAGAAGCGCCGAGGACGCCGCCTGGCTTCTCTCCGTGATCGCAGGCGTCGATCCGCGCGACGCGACTGTTCCTGACATCGCGGTTCCAAAACCACCCTCGGCGAAGGCGCCTGCGGCGGGCATGACAATCGGCGTTCCCGACGCCTACTACAATGAGGGCCTCGATCCCTCGGTCGCCAAGGTGGTTGAGGACACGCTCGCTACGTTCAAATCACTCAAGGTGAAGATCAAGCCGGTCAAGCTGCCGGATCAGCGTCGCGTCAATGCGGCGTGCCAGGTCGTCATCGGCGTCGAGGCGACGGCGATCCATAAATCCATGCTGATCGACTCGCCGGAGAAATATGGCGCGCAGGTGCGCAACCGGCTGCAGAACGGGTTCGGCTTTTCAGGTGTCGAATATGTCGAGGCGATGCGCTTCCGCAGTTTCGCGCTCGCAGAATATCTCGCGGCGACGAAGGGATGCGACGCGATCCTTGTTCCGACCTGCCCGACGCCTGCGCCGACGATCGAGGAGACCGATGTGGGCGGCGCGCCGGGCGCCGAGGCGATCATCCAGCAGATCACGCGCTATACGAGGCCGGCGAACATTCTCGGCCTGCCGTCGCTGACGATCCCGTGCGGCTTCTCCGAGGATGGAATGCCGATCGGATTGCAGCTCATGGGGGCGCCTTTCGCCGAAGCGACGTTGCTCGCGCTTGGCGGCGCATTCCAGGGCGCGACGGACTACCATCTCCGTATTCCGCCAGTTGATTGAGCAACCATCGCGCCGCCCGATCAATTATTCGGCACGGCTAAAGCGGTTTCGGAATCTGCGCGTCAGCGAGTCCGACGCGTCGGCCGGCGTCCGCGATCACGGTCCAGCTTCCGGGATCGTAACTCACCTTGTCGCCGGCTTCCGCACGCGCGCGAAACTCCGGATCGCCCGGCGCGAGAACCTCCTTTGAGCCTTCCGATGGCGCGGAGGATTTCACCCAGCCGATGAAGCGCTCGACGCGCGCGCGCCAGTCGCCGGCGATGTCGGCGAATTTCGCGGGATCAATCACGATCGCGAGCATCGAATTGTGGATCGTCTCCTTGTCGCGGGATTCCGCAATCGTCTCGCCGCCGCCAAGGATCGAAGACAGCAATTCGCTCACCATGGCGAGGCCGTAGCCCTTGTGCTCGCCGAACGGCGTCACCGCGCCGGTCGAATCCGGGAAGATCACATTGGGGTCGTCGGTCGGGCGTCCATCCCTGTCGAGAAGCGCGCCGAAGGTGACCTTCCTGCCGGCAAGCCAGGCGACGCGCGTCTTGCCGACGGCGATCCGGCTGGTGGCGAAATCGAGCAGGAAGGGTTGCGCGCCCAGGCGTGGAATGCCGATCGCCTGCGGGTTGGTGCCGTAGCGCTTCTCGCGTCCGCCGAACGGCGCGACGGCGGGGCGCGTGGTGACGACGTTAACCCAGAAGAGGCCGATCATCCCTGCCGCCGCCGCCTGCTCGGCGTAGGTTCCGATGCGGCCGATGTGATGGGCCTGGATGAGATTGACGAGCGCGATGCCGTGCTCGCCCGCGATCTTCAGCGCGGCCTCGGTCGCGTCATGTCCGGCGACCTGTCCCAGCGCGGTGTCGCCGTTGAGCACGAGCAAAGCGCCGGCGCGCAGCTTCTCGCTGAGCGTGTTGGACGGCTTCAGCGCGCCGCGCTCGATCGCATCGACATAGGCGGGAACCATGCCCATTCCGTGCGAGGGGTGGCCTGAGAGATCAGCGGCAACAAGATGATCGGCGGTGATTGCAGCGTCGCGCGGCGACCAGCCAGCCTTTTCGAACAGAGCGCGGCAATAGGCGTGGATAGCGTCGCGCCGGAAAACAAGCTTGTCGTCAGCCATGAAGATGATCTCTGAATTCGCGATCGTATGCGACGTCACGCGGCGGGCAGGCATGACGGGCCAATCGGCTCGAAGCTTTTATAGGTCAGGATGAATTCCTGGTGGCCCATCGCTTCCGATTTGGTGCGCGCGCCATTTCCGAGGCCGACGATGAGATCGACGATTTCGGAACCGACCTGATCGAGCGTCGCGCGTCCCTGCAGGATGCGGCCCGCATCGACATCCATGTCGTCTTCCATGCGCCGATAAGTTTCCGGATTGGCGCAGATCTTGATCACGGGTGAGATGGCCGAACCGACCACGGAGCCGCGGCCGGTGATGAAGAGATTCACATGCGCACCGCAGGCCATCAGTTCCGCGATCTCGGCGTTGTCGTTGATATTGGGGAAACCGAAACGCACCTCGCCATCGGGCACCACGTCGAGAAGATAGAGCCCGCCGCGCGGCGGAATATCGCCCGGCTTCAGCAGACCCGAGATTTTTGAAGAGCCCGACTTGGCGTAGGCGCCCATCGATTTCTCTTCGATCGTGGAAAGCCCGCCATCGGCATTGCCGACGGCGAAGGAGCCGTAGCCCAGCGTCGCATAATATCGAGCGGCCTTGGCGACGGAGCCTTCAAGCTCGCGCGCGAGATCGGGCGTCGCGGCGCGCGCCGCCATGATGTGCTCGCAGCCGATCAGTTCACCCGTTTCCTCGAAGATGCAGGCGGCGCCGGCATCGACAAGCTGGTCGAAAGCGCGACCAGCGGCGGGATTGCCGGTGATGCCGCTTGTGCCGTCAGAGCCACCGCAGACCGTGCCGATGACGAGTTCGTCGAGCCGCATGGGAACGGTCGCCATCGCGTCAAGCGCGGCGCGCTGCTCCGCACCCCAGGCGCGCCCTTCCTCGATCGTCCTGCGCGTGCCGCCGACCGCCTGGATGACGAGCGTCTTTAGCGGTCGGCCAGACGCGCGCACGGCGCGTTCGAGGCCGTATTTGTCGAAACTCTCGCAGCCCAACGAAACCAGCAGCGCCGCGCCGACATTGGGATGGGTCGCCAATCGCTCCATCATCTTCTGGGCGTAAGGATTGGGATAGCAACCGGGAAATCCGATGACATGCACGTCCTGATCGCGCAGCGGCAAGGCGATCTCGCGCGCGACATGATGAGCGCATTCCACGAGATAGGCGACGATCACCACATTGCGCAGCCCCTTGCGGCCGTCGGCGCGGAGATAGCCGCGTATCGGCGCAGGAGAAAGCTTCGCCGCCGCGCTCATGCCGCCTTGCCTCCATTCTCGATCACATAGGTCGGCGTGTAGTCGCTGACGACATTGTGGACATGGACATGCTCGCCCGTCGCGATGGCGCGCGTGGCGCGCCCGATCGGCGCGCCATATTTCAGGATGCGCTCACCCGCAGCGATGTCGCGACGCGCGATCTTGTGGCCAAGACGCAGATCGAAATCGAGTTCATGCTTGCGGCCGCCGATCGCAATACTCTCGCCTTTCGCGATCTGGTCGCGCGCGACGAACACATTGTCGTCGGGGTGCAGCAGGAGAAGGCGCGGGTCGGCGTCCATGATCAGAACTTGCCGAATTTGAGATAGGCCTCCTGCGGATCGACGCCGGACAGGATGGCGCTGCGCACCTTGTTTTCGGTCTTCACCGCTTCTTCGGCTTTCGTCACGACGTCCTCGACGATGGCGCGCGGAATGCGCACCGCGCCGTCGCGATCCGCGACCATATAATCGCCGGGCTCGACAACCACGTCGCCGATGCGGATGGGAACATCGAATCCCTTCGGCAGCCAGTAGCCGACGATGTCGCGCGGCGTGAAGCCGCTGCACCAGGTCTGAAACCGCATCTTGAGCAGGAATTCGACGTCGCGCGCGAGCCCGTCGATGAAGCAGCCAAGCACGCCCTTGTTCTTCAAGGTTTCCGCCGAAAGCTCGCCCATGTTGGCGATGATACGATCATGCGGCTGCGCGACCCAGATATGGCCTGGCTTCGCTTTCGACAGCAGCCCGGTCCAGGCGAGAAGCGTTTCATGCGCGTCGGCGCGCGGATCGACCCGGCCCTCGATCGTGAAGACCGGTCCGGCCATCGGCTCCTCCGGCATAATCGGCCTGATCTCGGGCGGAAAGGTGAAGTCGCGCAGGCCCATGCCGCGCATGATGTCATGGACGACGCCGGTGTAGCAGGCGCGCAGACGGCTCGTCAGATCCTCGGTCACCTGGACTTGGCCTCCCTGATTTTCCGTCAGTCAAACGAGGCGCGTGGGGCTTCGCAAGCCGCCTCGGGGCATAGTCGGCATGCGGCCGGAATCAGCGTCGCGTGCTTTCGCGAATGCGAACGCTGAAGCCGAGATCAATCGATTTCGCAGGAATGGGGGCGCCTTCGATGGCGGCGACAGCCATCTCAACGGCGCGCCTGCCGATCTCATAGCGTGGGGTGCTCACAGTGGTCAGCGAGGGATAGACGGCGGCCGCGGCCTCAAGGTCGTTGAAGCCTGCGACCCCGATATCGTCAGGCACGCGTAGGCCGCTGCGCTGGCATTCGAACAGGGCGCCGAGCGCAAGATCGTCATTGTTCGCCATCACGGCGTCGATGTCGGGCCGCCGCGCATGCAATTCGCGGAAGAGATTGCGGCCAAGCGCCATGCTGGAGGAGGCGGGCGTCGAGGCGATCAGGGTCTGATCGCGAACGCCAATTTCGGCGAGCGCGTCCTGATAGCCCGCGATGCGGCGCAGCGTGCGCGGGTCGAGGCGGGCGGCGATGTAACCAATGCGGCGATAGCCGAGCCCCAGCATACGCTGCGCGAGCGCGCGCCCGGCGTCGAAATGAGAAAAGCCGACAGCCATGTCGATCGGCGTCGCTGCGGCGTCCATGATCTGCACGACAGGGCGGCCGCATTCGCGCAGCAAAGCGCGCGCCGCCTCCGTCTGATCGACTCCGGTGAGGATGAGGGCGGCGGCCTTCTGGCTGAGAAACAGCCGCAGCATGCGTTCTTCCTGCTCCGGCGAGTAGCGGAAGTTGGCGATCTGAATTTGGAAATGCGAATCTTCGACCGCGTCATAGGCGCCGCGCAGCACATCGGCGAAAACGGCGTTGGTGATGGAGGGAATCATCACGGCAAGGACGTTCGTTCGCGACGAGGCGAGGGCGCTGGCGTTTTGATCGACCGTATAGTCGATTTGCTGAATGCTCGACGCGATGCGACTGCGCAGAGACGCCGACACCAGCGACGGGTCCCGGATCGCGCGCGACACCGTAATGGGACTGACGCCGGCCAGAGCCGCGACGTCCTTCAACGTCGGGCGGCGGCTCTCCCCCCTTTTTTTCACCGCTTCCTCCCCGCCCGGTTCGCGCCGGGCTTCTTGACAAGATGATTGCGCAATCACTACGGTCGCGCAAAGAAAAATTTGGGGGAACCGCATCTCTGTCATTCGTTTGAGCGCTGTCATCCAATCTCAACGCGGGCGGGGGCCTGCGTCGGGTGCGCACGCGAGAGGCTGAGGTTCGACTTCCGTATTTCGTGGACTGCGCCGGCGCCCTATGATCGGGGAAAGCCGGACGCATCCGCAGAAAATGCAGATGTTGCGTGGCGACGCTCGCGCCACGCGCGTCGTCACAAAATATCCGGGCTCTTAGGGAGGTTTATTGATGAAGAAATTGATCGCAGCGGCGCTGGCGTCCGTCTCGCTCGCGCTCGTCGCGCCGGCGAAAGCGCAGGAAGTCCTCAATGTCTGGTGGGTGAAGGGCTTCTACAAGTCAGAAGATGACGCGCTCTACGCGGCCATCAAGAAGTTCGAGGAAAAGTCGAAGGTCAAGGTCGAGCTGTCGCAATATCCTGTCCAGGACATGATTCCGAAGACGGTGGCGGCGATCGATTCGGGCTCGGTGCCTGACGTGGCCTATGCCGACGTCTACGACTTCCAGGTCACGGGCAAATGGGCGTTCGACGGCATTCTCGAAGATGTCTCCGGCGTCATCAATCCGATCAAGGATCGCTTCGCGCCGAACACGATCGAGACGACGTTCCTCTACAACGACAAGACCAAGGCGAAGGCCTATTACGCCTTTCCGCTGAAGCAGCAGACGATGCATATCGAGCTCTGGCTCGACATGCTGCAGCAGGCCGGATTCAAGGAAAGCGACATTCCGAAGGACTGGAAAGGCTATTGGGCTTTCTGGTGCGACAAGGTGCAGCCAGCCTATCGCCGCGCGTCCGGCACGCGCAATTTCGGCATCGGCCAGCCGCTCGGCGTCGATTCCAGCGACAGTTTCTATTCGTTCCTGACCTTCATGGACGCCTACAACGTCAAGCTGGTCGACGATAACGGCAAGCTGCTTGTCGACGATCCCAAGGTGAAGGAAGGCCTCGCCAACGCGCTGAAGGATTACACCGAGCCTTACACCAAGGGCTGCGTGCCGCCGTCGGCGACAAGCTGGAAGGATCCTGATAACAACGTCGCCTTCCACAACAAGACGACCGTGCTTACCCACAATGCGACGATCTCGATCGCCGCGAAGTGGCTCGATGACGCCAACAACGAAGCGCTGAAGCCGGAAGAGCGGGCGCAGGCCAAGAAGAATTATGACGAGCTGATCCGCACGGCCGGCTTCCCGAACAAGCCGGACGGCACGCCGATGCGCTATCGCACCGCAGTCAAAACGGGTGTCATCTTCGCCAATGCCAAGAACAAGGCGCGCGCGAAGGAGTTCGTGACCTTCCTGCTTGAGGAAGAGAATCTCGGACCTTATGTGGAAGGCGCGCTCGGCCGCTGGTTCCCGGTGACGAAGGCAGGTCAGGAAAAGCCGTTCTGGCAGGCTGATCCGCATCGCCGCTCGGTCTACAATCAGTACAAGGACGGCACGGTGACGTTCGAATTCACCAAGAATTACAAGTTCACCGTGCTCAACAACGAGAACGTCTGGGCGAAGGCGATGAACCGGATCATCAATGAGAAGATTCCGGTCGATAAAGCCACGGATGAACTGATCGCCCGCATCAAGCAGGTCGCGGGCTGACCTCGTAACCGCGCGGCGGCTTTGAAGTCGCCGCGCCTCCTGCACGGGAGACATTCATGTCGACCGCGACTGTCGCGCAAGGCCCCGCATCTTTCTCAGGCGACGCCAAAAAGGGCGGGCTGTCGCAATGGCAGATCTGGGGGATCATCCTTGTCGTCCCCTATCTCGCCGTCTTCGCGCTCTTCGTCATCTATCCCGTGTTTTACGCTTTCTGGCTGGCGCACAGCCCGGAGAGCTACGTCAAGCTTTATGACGATCCGATTTTCGCGCGCGCGGTCGTCAACACGCTCGTCTTCATCTTCGTCGCCATCAATGTGAAGATGGTGATTGCGCTCGGACTCTCCGGATTCTTTCTCAACGACCGGAAATGGATCCGCTGGCTTTCGGTGCTCTTCATTCTGCCCTGGGCGGTGCCGTCGATCCCGACGATCCTGTCAGTCAGATTCATGCTCAATCCGGAATGGGGCATCATCAACCAGACCTGGTTCAAGCTGACTTTCGAGGACGGCCCGAACTGGCTGAACGAACCATGGCTCGCGCTGACCTTCGCGATGCTCGTCCATATCTGGAAGTCGCTGCCGTTCTGGACGCTGATCCTGCTTTCGGGGCGCATGGCGATCTCGAACGACATGTATGAGGCGGCCTCGGTCGATGGCGCATCGACCGTGCAGAAATTCCGCTTCATCACCTGGCCATCGATCTCGCAGCTCTATCTCACCTGCGCGCTGCTCTCGACGATCTGGACGCTCGGCGATTTCAACAGCGTCTATCTCCTCACCGGCGGAGGACCCGCCGATCTCACCCATGTGCTGGCGACGCTCGGCATTCGCTATCTCCGCCTCGCGGAAGTCGACATGTCGATGGCGACGATCGTATGCGCGCTGCCGATCATCCTGCCGCTGGTCTATTTCATGATGAAGCGGCTTTCGAAATGAATCGTCCGATCCTCCGCTCCATCACCACCGAAGCGAAGCTGCTGCTGATCGGCATTCCGGTCTTCATCTGGACCATCCTGCCGATCTATCATCTCGCCCTGTTCGCCTTCTCGTCGAAGGATTCGGCCTTCTCCGGCAATCTCTGGCCGACCCATCCGACGCTCGACAATTTCATCATCGTGTTCGGCCAGAAGCACTACTATCTCAATAATTTCTGGCGGCAGCTCTGGAATTCCTGCTTCATCGCCGCGATGACGGGCATCCTGACGTTGATCGTCGCGACCTTCGCCGCGTTTGCGATCAGCCGGCTGAAGGTGAAGGGCGGGCGCATCGTGCTCAACATGGCGCTCTTCACTTACTTTATCCCGGCCGCCTTCCTTGCCGTGCCGATGTATCGCGTGATGGGGCTGTACGGTCTGCTCAACAGTCAGTGGGCTCTCATCATCGCGATGATGACGATCGCCGCGCCCTACGCGATCTGGGTGCTCAAACAGGCGTCGGACAAGCTGCCGGTCGAGCTCGACGAAGCCGCTGTCATCGACGGCGCGTCGCCGATGCAGCTCTTCTGGCTCGTCTATATCCCGCTGATGGTTCCGTCGCTGGTCGCGATCGGCGCCTATGCGATTCTGCTCGCCTGGAACGAATATCTCTACGCGTTCCTGCTTCTCTCGCGCGACACGTCGATTCCGCTGCCGGTGGCGCTCGGGAATTTCCTCGCCGCAGACGATTCGCCCTGGCCGCTGCTGATGACGACAGGGTTGATTTATGCGGTCCCGCCTGCGGCGATCTATTACGTCTTCCGCAAATATATGGTGTCGGGCCTTACGGCTGGCGCGACGAAGGGGTGATCCAGTTTGTCATCCCGGGACATCGCGAAGCGATGGACCCGGCACCCGGAAGATCGCGCCGCTCAACCTTTTTCTGGATCCCGGGCTCGCGCTTTCCGCGCGCCCCGGGATGACAAATTTGGGGAAGTTGCGCCGCTCTACGCGAACAATTCCGGCCGCTTGTGCTGCGCCACCGGAATCTGCGCGCGCGCCTTGTCCACTCGCTTCATATCGATGCGCGTCGCGGCCGTACCAACGCCATCCGATGCCTTCGCGATGACATGGCCCCAGGGATCGATCACGAGCGAATGGCCGTAGCAGGCGCGTCGTTCATTGCCTTCATTGTGAAGGCCGGTCTGCGCGGCGGCGGCGACATAGGTTTCGTTCTCGATGGCGCGTGCGCGCAGCAGCACCTCCCAGTGATCCTTGCCGGTCGCGAGCGTGAAAGCGGCGGGCAGCGCGATCATCTGCGCGCCCTTGCGCGCCAGCGCCTGGAACAGTTCGGGGAAGCGCAGGTCATAGCAGATCGAGCAGCCGATCGTGACGCCTTCGCAATCATAGGTCACCACGGCGTCGCCAGGCGCGAAGCTCGCGGACTCCTTGTATTCGGAGCCATCGGGTGTCGTGATGTCGAAGAGATGGATCTTGCGGTAACGCGCGACTTCTTCGCCCTTGCGATTGAAGACCACGGTCGTGTTGTGCAGCCGATCCTCGCCCGGGACTTTCTCCAGAATGCTGCCGGCATGGACGAACACCTTGTGCTCGCGCGCGATATCGCGACAGAGCGTCCAGGCCGGGCCGCCCGGCAATTCCTCTGCGGCCGCCTGCTGATCCGGCTTGCGGCCGCCAAGATAGTCCCACACCTCCGGCAGCATGATCCAGTCAGGCTGATCCTCGCGGATCGCCTGCTCCATCAGCTCGCGCGCCTGCGCCAGATTGGCCTGCTTGTCCGTGTCGGAATTCATCTGGATCAAAGCGACTTTCATTTTGCTCTCCCGGCGACGCGGCGTTCATGGCTACGACTGTCGCGCGCGAACGCAGCCTTCGCAATGACGTCGGCGAAGACGCCCATTGCAAGACAAGCATTCTTTCTCGCGCCGCAACAAGCCCGGATGCATTCGCCGCTATCGATGCAGGCAAAGTTCGCCGCGCGCCGTAGGCACAACATTGTTTCGGGCGCTGTAACAGACGAAACAATAAAAGTTCGTGCGCGTGCGCTGCCACACATCGTTACGTCAGGTCGCGCTCCAGAAAGGCGTCACTCGGAGCGCAACGTTCCGACCGCAATCACGGGAGCTGACCATGACCACTTTCAAGAAGACCCTCACCGCCGCCCTCGCCGCCCTTTCGCTCGCTGGCGCCATGACCATCACGACCTCGTCCGCGGAAGCCTACTGGCGTCGCGGCTACAATGGCGGCGCCGTCGCCGCCGGCGTCGTCGGCGCGCTTGCGCTCGGCGCGATCGCGGCCTCCGCCGCGCAGCCGACCTATGTCAGCGGCTGCTACATCCAGCGCCAGTCGGTGTGGAGCGACTATCGCCAGGGTTACGTCGTTCGTCGCGTGCGCGTCTGCCAATAAGCTCCGGCCTCAACCGGATGCGAAGGCCCGCTTCGGCGGGCCTTTTCTTTTGCGGCAGAGCGGGATGTGAAAAAGACGAAACAGGTCTTTCGCGCCGATCCCGCTCTGAACTTTTGGAATCGATCACGATGGTTTTGGACGGATTCCGTCCCAAACCATCGTGATCTCGCTGCGCGACCGGCCGTCGCAATGGTCATCCCTGATGTGATCGGATAGGCCGCTCAGGCTTGTTCGAGGACTTCACATGACCCGCGCCGCCGCCATCGCCGCCGCCCATGCGCATTTTGATTCCGGCGCCTTCAAGAGCGATCTCGCGCGCCGCCTTGCCATTCCGACCGAGAGCCAGAACCCCGACCGCGCCGCCGATCTTCGTCGCTATCTCGAAGAGGAGATGATCCCGGCGCTGACCGCGATGGGCTTCTCGACGCGCATCCTCACCAATCCGAATGCGCGCGGCCCGTTTCTATTCGCCGAGCGCATCGAGGACCCCGCCGCCCTGACCGTGCTGGGCTATGGCCATGGCGACGTCATCCGCGGCCTTGACGCCATGTGGAAGCCCGGCCTGTCGCCCTGGGCGCTGATCGAGAAGGACGGCCGCTGGTACGGCCGCGGCGTTGTCGACAACAAGGGCCAGCACGCGATCAATCTCGCGGCGCAGGCGCAGGTTCTGAAAGAGCGCGGCAAGCTTGGCTTCAACGCGAAATGGCTGATCGAGATGGGCGAGGAGACGGGCTCGCCCGGCCTGCGCGAGGTCTGCGCGGAACATCGCGACCTGTTCAAGGCCGACCTCCTCATCGCGTCCGATGGGCCGCGCCTATCGGCCGAGCGCCCGACGCTTTTCCTTGGAGCGCGCGGGGGCATGGCGATCGATCTTGAGATCAATGCGCGCGAGGGCGGCCATCATTCCGGCAACTGGGGCGGGCTGCTCTCGAATCCCGGCATTCTGCTCTCGCACGCGATCGCGTCGATCGTCGGGCCGAACGGCCAGATCCGCCTGCACGAGCTGGTGCCCGATCACATCCCGAAGTCGGTGCGACGCGCGCTTGCGGATTGCGTCGTCGATGGCGGGCCCGACGGTCCGGAGATCGAGCCCTGGTGGGGCGAGCCGGGCCTGACAGCGTCCGAGAAGGTGTTCGGCTGGTGTAATTTCGAGGTGCTCGCCTTCGAGTGCGGCACGCCGGCGACGCCTGTGAACGCCATTCCGCCGCGCGCCTGGGCGCGTTGCCAGCTCCGCTTCGTCGTCGGCGTCGATCCCATGGGCGTCGCGCCGGCGATCCGCCGTCATCTCGATCGGCAAGGGCTCGGCATGGTGAAGGTCTCGACGCTGGGCGACGAGCGTTTCGGCGCCACCCGGCTCGATCCCGATCACCCCTATGTCCGCTGGGCCGCGAAGTCCTTTCAGGAGACGAGCGGCAAGAAACCGGCGATCCTGCCCAATCTCGGCGGCGGCCTGCCGAACGACATCTTCGCCCATCTGCTTGGACTTCCCACGGTGTGGGCGCCGCATTCTTATCCCGGTTGTTCGCAGCACGCGCCGAACGAGCATGTGCCGATCGAACTGGTGCGCGAGGCGCTCGGCCTGATGGCCGGACTCTACTGGGATTTGGGCGAGTCGGACTTCCCGCGCATCCGCTCCTGAAGCTCGGCGAGGGCTCCACGGAACGGCCGGAAGCGGAAGGCGACGTGATGCGATCCCGGCGGGATCGCCACCGCGCGAAACAGCACGTTGGCGCGTTCGATCACGACAGGCGCGCCATCGAGCGTCGCGAACCACCAGGGCATGAAGGGATCGTTGAGCACGAGCCAGCCGCCGTCAGGCGCATCGACATCGATCTCGATCGCCGTGTTGCGATGGGATGAGATGCGCGCTGCGCCGGAGCGCCTTTCCGCCTGTTGCGCATCAGGCGCCTGTTCGAGCAGCACTGTCGCGCGCGGATCGAAGTCCGGCCATTTCCCGTCTTTCAGGAGCTGATCGAAATCGGCTTTCTCCGCGCGCGCCGCCAGCATCACGCGCGGCAGCGCATCGGGATTTTCGTAGACGAAGCCGTCTTTCGTTTTCGCGATCAGCGCCCATTCGCCGGGTTTCAAGTTCTTGTCGATTTCTTCGATCGGAACGCCTGTCGCGATGAAGCGCAGCCCGAGCATGTTCGTGAGCAGCGAATGATAGGATGGCGCGAGAGTCGAGAAGCCGCGCTGATCGGGAAGCGCGACATGATCCTGCGCGCCTGTCGCTCTGGTGTAGAGCGCAAGCCGGAGCGGATTATAGCCGAGCGTATTTTCGAGCCCATGAACGAGGCTGGCGTTCGGCCAGTGAAAGCCAAGCGCCGCGAGCTCGATGCGGTCGCGACGATCCGGCGACGCGGTCGCCTGCGTCTTCGCTTTGAGCAGCGCGATCGTCTCGTTACGGCTGTCCGGTCGCAGCACGTCGTAGGTCTCGGGCGGCAGCGCGTTCGCGCCATTCGGCCCATTGTTGAAGGCGAGATCGATCGTCGTCACGCCGACAAGAGCCAGCGCGGCGAGCATCGTGCGGCCTGCAGCCCATCGCGACGAGAGATAAAGTGCCGCCGCTCCTGCGACGAAGGAGATTGCAGCCCAGGCGAGAGGAACCGGCGTCATGTTGAGACGATCAATGCGAACGCCAAGCCCAATCGCGAAAGCAAAGCAGGCGGTGACAAGAAGAAAATTCAGCGCAAACCGTGAGCGCGATGTCGCTGGTTGCGCCGCGCTCAGCCAGCGATGGGCGAGCCAGCCACAGCAATAGGCAAGACAGAAGCCGATGAGAAACGTCGCGTCGGCGGGACGGCGATAGAGCTTCACGCCCGGCAGGACTTCGTAGAAGGCGTGGAAGGCCGGCGAGTACCAACCGAGCGCGTAAAGCAGCAGCAGCGCCGCTGCGATCGAGAAGAACCTGATCTCGCGCGACCATAATTCCCCGCGCAGAAATCCGCGCGCGAGAAGCAGAAGGAAGGGCGCGGCGCCGAGATACATCACGCCCATGTTCTGCGCGATGAAGAGGCCGGTGTCGCGCCACGCGAAACTCGGCGGTCCCCAATATTTCTCCATCTCGTAGGCGGCGCCGAAGAGATGCGGAATGACCGCGGTGATCAGCAGCGCGGGATGGAGGGAGCCGCGGCCGGCGCCGACAAGATCGATCTCGGGCCGGTTGGATTGTTCGGCGAGCAGCCAGGTCAATGTCACCGGCGGCAGCGTGATCAGCGCGCCGACGATGGCGCCGGCGATCAAGGGCGCAAGGCTCGCGCGAAAACTCCGCCAGCGATCCTCGACCGTAAGCCAGAAGGTCACGAGCCAACCGGCGAGAAGATAGACGCCAAGCAGCGAAATCTGATCGCGCCCGAGCACGAGCAGCGCCGCGGCGAATCCGGCGAGCGCGCCATAGATGAGGGAGCTTCGCGTCAGAGCGCGATCGAGCAGCCAAAGCGCAATGGGCAAATAGCTCAGGCTCAGAATCTGACCGATATGCTGCGCGCGCCATGACGACGACGCGCCGAAAGAAAAGATCAGCGCCGCGAGAACCGCGCCGCCCCAATGCCATTGGCGGTCCCTAAAAAACAGGATCACAAAACATCCGCCAATCAGCAGCGCGCCGAAGGTCGCAGCGTCCGTTTCGCGGAAGCTCGGCGCCGCTTCGATCAGCGCGAGCAGCAGAAAGGGCGGCGAGAAGATCAGGGATTGCGGATCGGCGATCTGCGGCGAACCCGAAAAAACATTCGGCGTCCAGAATGGGGATTCGCCGGCGTGAAGCGAGCGCGCGAGGAATTGCAGCTGCGGCTGGAAGTGCGCCTTCGCGTCCCACGGGATCGTCACCTGGCCGGACAGCCAGGGCCAACAGCAGATCGTCCAGCAAAGCGCGAACAGAGCGAAAACGGGAAGAAGCGGCCAGCGAGCGGCGCTTCGCTTCTCTGGCAGCGTCATCCCCTCGACCGTCATTCCGGAAGCCGCGCAGCGGCTGTCCGGAATCCAGTTATCTCACGCAGGGAATGGATTCCGGGTTCGGCGCTGCGCGCCGCCCCGGAATGACATTGGATGGAAGACGCGCGCAGCCGCATTCCAACTGCGGCTTGCTATTCCTTCGGCCGGGCGCGCGCGGCGAGCGCGTCGAAGTCGATGATATGGCCGGCGCGATCGCGCTTCGAGGCGAGGTAACGCACATTCTCGACGGTCGGGCGGCCCAGCACGCGCTGGTCGGACACGACGTCGAGGCCGGCGCGCTGCAGCGCGACGATCTTCTGCGGATTGTTGGTCATGATCCGGACATGCGCGACGCCAAGCTGGCGCAGCATCTCGGCGGCGAAATCGAAGCGCCGCTGATCCGCTTCGAAGCCGAGCACCTCGTCGGCGTCATAGGTGTCGAAGCCCTGGCTCTGCAGCTTGTAGGCGCGCATCTTGTTGGCGATGCCATTCCCGCGGCCTTCTTGATCGAGATAAAGGATTACGCCGCCGCCATCGCGCGCCATGCCCTGGGCGGTGTCGCGAAGCTGGTCGCCGCAATCGCATTTCAGGCTGCCGAAGAGATCGCCGGTGAGGCAGGCGGAATGCAGGCGCATCGGCACCGGCTGGTTGAAATCAGGCCGGCCGATGATGATCGCCACCTGATCACGTAGGCCTTCGCCGCCGCGGAACACGACGAACTCGCTGTCGGGCGCCCCCTCGAGCGGAACCGGCGCGCGGCCAACGATGCGGAGATCGCGCAGCTTCGCCCGGCGATAGCCGAAGAGCGACACGGTATCGACCTTCACAATCGCGGGATCGATCGCGGAGTCCGCAGTGAGGGGAACGACGACAAGCGCGGGCAGCGCATAGGAAAGGGCGGCGAGTTCGATCGCGGCTTCGTCGAGCTTGGTCGCGCAGGCGACCGGCGCGTCGATGCGGCCGTCGATGTGCAGCGACAGGCGCTCGATGCGAGAGAGATCGATCGCTGGCAAAGCAATGGCCCCGGGCGTCGTGCGTTCGACGCCAAGACGGCGGAGCCGCGCCGAAGGGAGCACCAGCCGGGCGCGGCCGGCGGCGAAGCTTTCCAGATTGGTTGCGAGATCGATGTCGAAGGCTTCGACGCCAATCGCCAGCGCCGCGTCGCCGTCCTGTTCGATCAGGGCCGGCCGGCCCGCGCGGAATTCGGCGATCGCGCGCTCGACGGAAATTACGTCGCTGTTGGGGATCAGGCTGAACATGCGGGGCGACTCTTCACACTGTCTCGCGCCGATCCAATAAACAGATCGTGAATGGTATTTGGCGCAGCACCATTCCTACAACCAGTGAGCGTTAGATGACAGATCATGACCGGGCGATGAACGCCAAACCAATCTCCAGTGTTCCGCGCCAAGACGTGAATGGCGACGGCTTGCGAGGGCCGCCCGCGCCAGCGCATCCTTCGGTCGTCGCCTGTCGGTCGGATGTCCAATCCGGCGAGCGCTCAGGTCTGAGGTCCGCCGCATGACCAGCCCAACCGGCTATTCGCCGCCTGCGAAATGGCTTCACTGGCTCACCGCCTTCGCGGTGCTGGGGATGATCCCGCTTGGCCTTTACATGGTGCGCCGGGGCGCGATCACCAACTTCGACGAACTCACGAACACGCTCTACACCACGCACAAGACGGTGGGGTTCCTCGTGTTCTGGCTGGTCGGCATGCGGATCGTCTATCGCGTCCGGGCCGGCGCCCCGGCGCCCGCCGCGACGCTGACCCCGCTGGAGCGCATCGCCTCAGGCGCGGTCCATCATCTGCTCTATGTGCTTCTGCCCGTTGTTCCTTTGCTGGGCTGGGCCGGCGTCTCGGCCTATGGGGCGCGGGAGACGCTGGGCGGTTTCTCGCTGCCGCCGCTGCTGCCAAATAATCCGCCGCTCGGCGAGACCATCCTCGCCATCCACGGTTACGCGGCCCTGCTCATGGCGGCCCTGATCCTCGCGCATATCGGCGGAGCGCTCATGCATGGCGTGATCAAGCAGGACGGCGTGCTCAACCGCATGATCGGCTGGTGGCCGCTGAAGCGCTAGGCCGGGCGCGCCCAGAGGTCGAGGTGGCCGACAAGGGGGCTTGAATCGGATTGGGCGAGCGACGCCAATCTGGCCTCTCGCCAGGCCGCTACGCCGTCCGGCGCAAATCCGGTCTCTCCGGCCGCTTGGGCGATGCCTGCGATCAGTTCCTCGGCGAGCGAGGCTTCGCGGGCGCCCAATCTCCACGGGCTGTCGCCAGTCGCGACGCGATAGCCGCTGGCGGCGAACGCTGAAGCCATCCTGCTGATCGCATCCGGTCCTGCGGACGGGCCAAAGCCCTTGTCGCGGCGCTGGTGCTCAAGGAACGCGCGATGGATGCCGGCGTCGAGCGCATGCGGCGGCGTCCATTCCTCGCGGCCGTCATAGGTGAGCACGGTGTAGAGCGGCAGCCGGTGGCGCGCGAGCGACGCAACGAAGCGGTCGATCCAATCCGCGGAGACGAGATCGAACAATGCGGCCGCCGTCACGAGATCGGGCCGCCAGCCCAGCACGCGATCGACATCGGCGTTGAGATCGGCGCGACGGAAATCGACAGCGATTTCCTTGCCGGCTTTTTCGATCAGCAGTTCCTCGCCCTGACTCTCCGCGCGATCGGCCCATGCCGCGAGACGATCGCGCGCGACGGCGAGCAAGGTTGGATCATAGTCGATCAACGTCCAGCTTTGCCGCGAGGCGGGAAGCGCAAGCGCCGCGCCGCGCAGATTCGAGCCGGCGCCGCAGCCGAGATCAATGATCGAGAGATGGTCCGCGCCGGCGAAATGCGCCGCGACCTCGGAGAGAATGTCGCGATTGCGCGCGGCGTGATCGGCGGGTTCGCGCAGCGCCAGCCAGTCGGCGGAAAATCCGCTCATCGCAGGCCTCGCATCACCTCGTACAAGACAGATGCGATCGCGGCCGCCGTGTCGCTCCAGCGCGGCAGCGTCGCCGCATGCGCCCAGGCTGCATCGGCGCAACGCTGGCGCAGCGCGTGATCGTCAATCATGCGCGCCACCGCATCGGAAAACGCAATGGCATCGCCCGGCGGAACCTTGAGCCCGCATTCGAAAGGCACGGTGTCCGCCAGCGCGCCGCCAGTGGTGGAGACCACGGGCAGACCGCGCGCCAGCGCCTCGGTCGCGACCATGCCGTAGCCTTCATAAAGCGACGACATCACGAAGAGATCGGCGCCGTCATAGGCTGACGCAAGCTGATCAGCCGACAAGGCGCCGAGGAGCTTCACGCGGCCATCGAGCGCATGGTCGGAGATCATCTCGCGGACCTGCGCAACGGTTTCTGGCGCATAATTCAATCCGCCCACGATCGAGAGGGTCCAGTCGCGGTCAGCGATGCGCGCCATCGCGTCGATCAGCACGTCGTAGGCCTTGCGCGGAATGACCGATCCGACGGCGAGAATATGCATGCCGCCCGAACCATGAGCGCGCGGCGCCTCGTCGACTCCCGGCTCCGCAATGATGATCTTTTCAGATGAGACGCCGAAATCATCGATCAGCGTCTTGCCGGTGATCGCGCTCGTGACGATGA
Source organism: Terrirubrum flagellatum (assembly GCF_022059845.1). Taxonomy (GTDB): domain Bacteria; phylum Pseudomonadota; class Alphaproteobacteria; order Rhizobiales; family Beijerinckiaceae; genus Terrirubrum; species Terrirubrum flagellatum. The sequence continues at coordinate 5,072,167 of NZ_CP091851.1, forward strand.
TCGATTCCGCCAGCGCCAGCGCTTCTTTTTCTGTTTGAAGAAATTTTTGCGCGCGGGCGGGATTGAGGCCCGCTTCAAGCCCCAATGGGTGGTGCACAAGCGCGACGACAGGCCGGTGAAAGCCGCGGATCAGATCGGTCGGCATCGCGCCATAAGCGAGCCCGTCAATCAGAAGGATCGAGTCGCCTGGGGTGGCCGCGATGGCAGCGGCCGCTGCTGCAATGTCCTCTGCCGTCGGAGCTGGCCATGCGCCCGATAAGGGGAGGTGACGCAGATCAATTTCATACTTCTCAGCCAGCGCCAGCACGCGCCGGTCGTAGGCGTAGCCGCCGGTCGGCGACGACAGATCGCCGGGAATGACGAAAAAGGCCTGCGGCATCGGCGTTTCAGGCGCGCTCAGAGGACAGCGCCTTCATACCAGGCGCGCGCCACATCATGCTCGTGCAGCGTCACTTTGATTTTGGCGAGGCCCTTGCCGTCCTCGCCGAGCGCGCCCGATTTCGCGGCTTTCGCGATCGCATCGAAGACATGCTTGCAGAGAAATTCCGTCGTGGTGAGCGTGCCCTTGAACTCCGGCAGCGCATCGAGATTCTGATAGGCCAGCGGCTTCAGCGTCGCCTTCAGCACGTCGAGCGCCGCGCCGATATCGACCACGACATTCTTGTCGGTCAGCTTCTCCCGGAAGAACGCGACATCGACGATGAAGCTCGCGCCATGCATGCCCTGCGCCGGCCCGAAAAAGGGATCGGGCAGCGAATGGCCGATCATGATGCGATCGCGAACTTCAACGGTGAACATTTCTAAATCCTTTCTGAAGCATTTGGCGCTGCACGCATTCTTTTGCGTGCTTCAGTAATCTTTTCTTGCCGCGCATTTTCGCGCCGCCATTCGCCAATCCTCTGGAAGACACCGACCAAACCTCCGATGACGACAGTCGTCATGAAGGCTGCGCCGAATGCGCCGCCCCAGGAAAAGCCGAGAGCCTTAAAGATTGCTGCGGTCGCTAGAAAGCCGAGCGCCAGCCAAATGTACGACAGTGGGGCCATATAGGAGAGAAAATCGAACATTGTCGCAGCTAGTAACGGATAGCGGTGACGAGGCCCGGCGCGTCAGGCCCGAGCAGGCGCGGCATCGCGGCCGGCAGATCGGCGAACGCGATCTCCTCTGTGATGAGCGCGTCGAGACGATCGTCGCGCAACAACTCCATCGCCTTTCTCAGGCGACGCGCATGGGTCCAGCGCGGCGCGCGCAGCGGTGGAATCCCGCCCACCTGCGACGAGATCAGCCGCAGGCGCCGCGAATGAAAGGCGCGACCGAGCGGCGCCGGCACATCTTTGTCGCCATGCCAGCTCGCCTCGACGATCGCAGCCTGATGGCCGCCGAGCGCCAGCGCGGTCGAGAGGCCGGCGGCGGTCGCGCTGGTGTGGATCACAACATCAGCTTCGCCTTGCGCCGCATCTGGCGTTGCGAAGCGCGCGCCGAAGCCTTCGGCGATCGGACGCCGGTCTGTCGCGTGATCGACGACCAGCACTTCCGCGCCGGGCAGTCGCGCTGCGAGAAACGCGACGAGAAGTCCGACCGCGCCGGCGCCGACGATCGCGATCCGGTCGCCGGCCGAGGCGCCGGAATCCCAGATCACGTTGAGCGCTGTCTCCATGTTGGCGGAGAGGATGGCGCGGCGCGGCGGCAAGCCATCTGGCAGCGCAGCGGCCATGCAGGCCTGCGCGACAAACGCCTCCTGATGGGGATGGAGCACGAAAGCCAGGCGGCCCGTGAGGTCAGGCGCGCCGCCGGTGATTTCGCCCACGGCGCAGTAGCCGTATTTCACGGGGTAGGGGAACGCGCCGCCCATATGGGGGCCGCGCATGCGCTCCCATTCGCATTCCGGCACGCGGCCATCGAACATCAATCGCTCGGTGCCGCGCGAGAGCCCGGACCAGAGGGCGCGCACGGCGACCTCGTCGGGTCCCGGCGCCGGCACGGGCTCCGGCCGCAACTCGGCGCGCCCGGGCGCGACGGTCCAGAGCGCACGCGCCGCGTCAGGCGGGGATTTGGTCTGATCCACACTCATCTTCTGTTCAGGCAGGGCCGTTGATAGAGAGCGCTGGTTGCGCGTCCATCGAGCTTCCCGTGGCCCATACACCATTGACGCCTGCCGGAATCCAGCCCGCCGGCGAGCTGTTCCGGCGTCGCGCGCTCGTCGCCGGTCTCAATGTCGCGACCTACGCCGTGATGATGGCGGGAATGGCGGTCCTGCTCGGGGCCGGCGGCTGGACCGCGACCGATGTCGTCATCTTCATCTGTTTCGGCGTCGGCCTGCCCTGGTCCGTGCTCGGCTTCTGGAACGCGCTGATCGGCCTCTGGCTGCTGCATGGCGCGAAGGACGGCTTTGCCGAGGTCGCTCCCTTCGCGGCGGCAGGCGATGCAGCCGAGCCAATCCGGGTCAAGACAGCCGTGCTGATGACGCTCCGCAACGAGGATCCCTCGCGCGCCTTCGCCCGCCTGCGCGCCGTGAAGGAAAGCCTCGACGCGACGGGCGAGGGGCAATGGTTCTCCTATTTCATCCTCAGCGACACCAACCGGCTCGACATCGAGCTGCGCGAGGATGAGGCCGTTGCGGCGTGGAAGCGCGAAGCCGGCGTCGACGCCGCGCGCATCCATTATCGCCGGCGCCTCACCAATGAAGGCTTCAAGGCCGGCAATGTCCGTGATTTCTGCGAGCAACGGGGCGGCGACTACGAGTTGATGCTGCCGCTTGATGCGGATTCGCTCATGTCCGGCGCGGCGATCCTGCGCCTTGCGCGCATCATGCAGGCCTATCCCCGACTCGGCATCCTGCAGAGCCTCGTCGTCGGCATGCCGTCCTCGTCGGCCTTCGCGCGGATCTTCCAGTTCGGCATGCGTCACGGCATGCGCGCCTACACCATGGGCAGCGCGTGGTGGACGGGCGATTGCGGGCCCTTCTGGGGCCACAACGCCATGGTGCGCATCGCGCCATTCCGCGAGTTCTGCGAACTTCCCGTGTTGGCTGGCGGGCCGCCGCTTGGCGGCCATGTCATGTCGCATGACCAGGTCGAGGCGACGCTGATGCGCCGCGCCGGATACGAGGCGCGTGTGCTGCCGCTGGAGGACGGAAGCTGGGAAGAGAATCCGCCGACGATTCTCGAATTCGTTCGCCGTGACCTGCGCTGGTGCCTCGGCAATCTGCAATATCTCAAGTTGCTCGATATTCCCGGTCTCAAGCCGATGAGCCGTTTCCAACTCGTCTGGGCGATCCTGATGTTCCTGGGCGTGCCGGCCTTCACGCTGATGATCGCGCTTTCGCCCATCAAGGCGATCGAGGACCGCAACATCGCGGACTATCCCGCGGGCCTTGCGATGACTCTCTACGGCCTGTTCTTCCTGATGTATCTCATGCCGAAACTCGCGGGCTTTCTCGATATCCTGCTCACGCGCGGCGGCGTTGCGCGCTATGGCGGAGCGGCGCGCTTTCTCGCGGGCGTCGTGACGGAACTGCTGTTCTCGTTCCTGCAGGGCGCCGTCTCCACCTTCCGCACGACGCTCTTCATGATCGGCCTTGTGTTCGGCCGCTCGGAGATTTCGTGGGGCGGGCAGGCGCGCGATGCGCATGGCGTGTCGCTGCGGACCGCCTTCGCGGGTCTGTGGCCGCAGCTTTTCTTCGGCCTCGTGATCTGCGGTTCGCTTCTCGCGCTGTCGCCTGCGCTGCTGATCTGGTCGCTACCGTTGACCGCCGGCTATCTCCTCGCGATTCCCTTTGCGATGATCACAGCGTCTCCCGAACTTGGCGCGCGCCTGGAACAGCTCGGGCTTTGCGCGATTCCTGAAGAGATCGCCACGCCTGATGAAGTGCGCGCGGTGCGCGTCGCGCCGGCTGCGCAGGCGCAAGCGGCGGCCTGATCTCGATGCAGCCGCGTTGGCGGTCTGTCGCCCGGTCGCTGCGCGTCTATCACGGCGACAAGCCGCGCAATGAGGCGATGGATCGGCTCTATGCGCGCTTTTTGAAAGCAGGCGATCTCGCCTTCGATATCGGCAGCCATGTCGGCGATCGCATTTCGAGTTTTCGCCGGCTTGGCGCGCGCGTCGTCGCGCTGGAGCCGCAGCCGCTGCCGGCGCGCGCGATCCGCCTCATCCATGGCCGCGACGCAGAAGTGACGCTGATCGAAGCCGCGTGCGGCGATCGCGAAGGCGAGATCGCGCTGCGCATCAACAGCGCCAATCCCACAGTCTCCACCGCGGCGTCCGCCTTCATTCACGCGGCCGACGGCGCGATCGGATGGGAAGGGCAGTGCTGGGACGAAGAGCGCGTCGTGCCGATGACGACGCTCGATGCGTTGATCGCGCGTCATGGCGAGCCGCAATTTGCGAAGATCGACGTCGAGGGATTCGAGGCCAGCGTGCTCGACGGCCTGTCGCGGCCGCTGCGCGCGCTTTCGTTCGAGTTCACGACGATCCAGCGCGACGTCGCTTTCGCCTGCCTCGATCGTCTCGCAAAACTCGGGAAATACCGTTTCAATCTCGCGCTCGGCGAGAGCCAGATCCTGATGCGTGAGGATTGGGCTTCGGGCGCGGAGATGGCCGACATCATCGCGAATTTGCCCCATGAGGCGAATTCGGGCGATGTGTATGCGGCGCTGAATCTTTCAAGTTAATGTCATCCCGGGGCGTCGCGGAGCGACGAGCCCGGGACCCAGACCATTGCCGCCGCGTCGCTATTTTTCGGGGTCTGGGCTCTTCGTGTTTCGCGAAGCCCCGGAATGACGACCTGAGCGGGGCATTGAATTGTGAAAACGTTCTACGTCTACATTCTCGCGTCGAAGCGAAATGGCACGTTGTATGTGGGCGTTACGAGCGATCTTGAAGGGCGCGTGTGGGATCACAAGCAAAAGACCCGCAAAGGATTCACCTCAAAATACAATGTGGACAAGCTTGTCTGGTATGAAGAGTATCCGACCGCCGACGAAGCCATCGATCGCGAGAAAGACATCAAGAAATGGAAGCGCGCATGGAAATTGAGATTGATCGAGGAGATGAATCCGGATTGGCGCGATCTGTACGAAGAATTGCCCATGTAGCGCTGCATTCTTCCGGTCTCCGTCATTTCGGGATCGCGTGCAACGCGGAGCCTGGAATCCGGAAAATGCTCGTGCGACTGCGCGTTCTCCTGGGTTCCGGGTTCTTCGCTTCGCGAAGCCCCGGAATGACGAGCTGGTTTGGAAGTCGCGCTTTGACGGTCTCGCTGGCGCTGGTCGCGATGATTGCGCCATCCCGCGCCCAGCAATCGCCGCCGCGGCCGCGCCCGCCCGGCATCGCCGTTGATGTCGCGAACCAGTCGGAGCCGCAGCTCTGCGCCGAGAAGGACAATGTCTCGATCCTGTTCACGTCGCCCGAGGCGCGGCGTTTCACGATCGAGGCGGCGCATCCGAATTACATCAACACTTTGCAGCGGGACAATTGGGACGCCGACTGGACCAATTGCGATATGACCGGCGATCCTTCCTTTCCCGCCCAGCCGCGCAAGATCACCTTCTATGAATCGATCGATCTCTGGCTCGTCGGCTACACCTTCCCGAGCTTCTGGCGGAAGAACGACGTGCCGGTGCGCGTCGGCGATCGCGTCGAGCATGGGCTGCATCTCGTGCAGGTCTGGATGCTGACCAAGGATCGTTCGGAAGAAGTGCTCGTCGTTTATCCGCCAGACGGCTACTGGCGCGCGCGGCCTTTGCCGCCGCAACATCTGCGCTGGTCGGCCTATGGCAGCTCGTTCGTCGTCGGCCCGATCGAGCAGGATTCGGGGCGGCCTGTGGTCAATCTCAAGGAGATCGCGTTCGATCCCAAGACGAAGACCTTCACCATGACCTATGCGGACGGATCGACGGGAACGCTGAAGATGGCGACAATCGACGACAATCGCATGGTGCTCGAAGTCGAGCTGAGCAAGGCTGTTTCAGGCGGCAAGCCATTCGGCTTGCTGCGCTCGATGTATGTCACGGAGTTCAACGCGGATGTCGCACGCATCGCGGTGAAGGAGCCGACGGCGAAGAGCTGGCGCGAGGAGAACATCATGGCGTTCGGCAAGGCGCATGCGACCGATGTGTGGACGGGGCGCCTCGTTCCCTCGCGGCACAACACCAGCGCGCCTGATATGGTGTTCCATCATTTCGGGAAGTGATGGCGCTGCGCGCGTTCCTAAGTTTGTCATTCCGGGGCGCGCCGTAGGCGCGAGCCCGGAATCCAAAAATCGAGAAGCTGCACAGTGGATCCCGGGCTCGCCGCTTCGCGGCGCCCCGGGATGACGGTTGAAAGAAAGAGCGCTTTATTCCGCCGCCTGGATGACCCGCTCTGCGGTCTGCAGATCAACCGAGACGAGCTGCGACACCCCGCGCTCGGCCATGGTGACGCCGAACAGGCGGTCCATGCGCGCCATCGTGATCGGATTATGCGTAATGACGATGAAGCGCGTGTCGGTCTTCGACGCCATGTCCGCGAGCAGATCGCAATAGCGCTCGACGTTCGCGTCATCGAGCGGCGCGTCGACTTCGTCGAGCACGCAGATCGGCGACGGGTTGGTCAGGAACACCGCAAAGATCAGCGCGGTCGCCGTCAGCGCCTGCTCGCCGCCCGAGAGCAGCGTCATCACCTGCGGCTTCTTGCCCGGCGGCCGCGCGATGATCTCAAGGCCGGCTTCCAGCGGATCATCTGATTCGATCAACTGCAATTCCGCCGCGCCGCCGCCGAACAGCAGCGTGAACAGCTCCTTGAAATGATTATTCACAGTGTCGAAGGAGCCGAGCAGACGCTCGCGGCCTTCCTTGTTGAGGCTCTGGATCGCCGTGCGCAGCTTCTTGATCGCTTCGGTGAGATCGTCGCGCTCGCTGATCAGGCTGTCCTTCTTCGCAGTCGATTCCTCGAGCTCGACATCGGCGCGCAGATTGACCGCGCCAAGGCGCTCGCGCTCCGCCTTCATCGAAGACAATTTGCGCTCGACGTCGGAAATTGCGGGCAGGTCCGCGCCGGGTTCGATCCCCGCCATGGCCGGCAGCGCGTCCGGCGTCGTCTCCAGCGTTTCGGTGATGGCGTGTTCGGTGTCGGCGAGCTTCGTGGTCGCGGCGTCGAGGCGCGCTTCGGCGCGGGCCTTGGCCTCGCGCGCCTCCGACATGGCCGCGAGCGCCTCGCGCGCGGCGCGATCAGCGTCGACCTGCGAGGTCTCGGCCTGCACCAGTGCGTCGGCGGCTTCCTTGCGCTTCGCCTCGGCCCCTTCGATCTCGTGGACGACCGCGCGGCGCTTGATGACGAGCTGGCCGGGGACCTCGTCGAGCTGTTCCTTCTCGGCGCGAGCGGCGGCGATGCGCGCTTCGAACTCGTCGATCTGCACCGCGGCGCGTTCGCGGCGGCTCGCCCAGCCTTCGCGATCCGCGGTGATAGCCGCGCGTCGCCTCGCGCGCGCTTCCGCTTCGCGCGTGAGAGCCACAGCATTGGCGCGGGCCTCGCCGAGCGCGGCGCGGGCCTCGGAGACGCCGGCGCGGCGGAGCGACAGCTCCTGCTCCATCTCAGGCGTCACCAGCAGCGTTTCGGTCGCCGCCTTCGCCTCGACCAGACGGCCTTCGGCTTCCGCAAGACTCGCCTCGACGCGGGCTTTGCCTTCGCCCAGCGCCGAGGTCTTCGCGGCGACGTCGGCGCGGCGGCGCTCGGCTGCGGCGGCGCGCGAGCGGGCGGCGTCGAGCGCGGCGCGGGCCTGACGGGAGATGTTGTTGGCTTCGCCTTCCGACTGGGCGCCGGCGCGGACGGCTTGAATCGTGGTTTCGAGTTCAGCGCGGGCGGCTTCGGCCGCTGTGCGCGCGGTTTCGGCCTCTGCTTCGAGATCGGAGAGACGGTTCTTCTCGGCCAGCCGACGGGCGGCCGGGGTCGGCGCTTCGGCCGCGGTCGTCAGGCCATCCCAGCGCCAGAGATCGCCTTCGACCGAGACCAGCCGCTGGCCGGGCTTCAGCAGGGCGCGGAGGCGGGCGCCGTCGACGCGGCGGACGACGCCGATCTGGCGCAGGCGGCGCTGCAGGACGGCGGGCGCCTGGGCGAAATCGGTCAGCGGCCGCGCGCCCTCGGGCAGCGCTGGATCGCCCTCAGACGCCCCTGGAGCGGCCCAATGGGCGGGGGCTGATTCCTCCAGCGAGGCGTCCAAATCGTCGCCCAGCGCGGCTCCCAGGGCCGTCTCATAGCCTTTGGCGACGGAGATCGACTCGACGACCGGCGGCCAGAGATCGCCGCCGGCTCCGGCGAGCAATTTCTTCAGCGTGGCGACCTCGGTTTCGAGGCGCTGGGCCTTGCGGTCGGCGTCGGAGGCGGGCTGGCGCAGCCGGCTTTCGGCTTCGCGGGCCGAAGCAAGAGTAGCGCGGGCGGCTTCGAGCCGGCCATCGGCTTCCTCGGCGGCCTCTTCGGCCGCGGCGAACGCCTCGGCGAAAGGCGCGGGGTCAGCGTCAGGGCCGAGGCTTTGGGCGATCGCCTCCAGTTCGCGCAGGATGCGCTCCTGCTCCTCATGCAGGCGGCGAACGCGGGTTTCCTCTTCGGCGGCGGCGCGCAGGGCGGCGTCGCGGCGAACGGAGATATCGGACACGCGGCGCTGGATGCCGTCGAGTTCGGCTTCGGCCTCGGCAAGAGCGGCTTCGGTTTCGAGCTGGCGGGCTGCAGCCATTTCGCGGGCTTCGCCGGACCCGTCCTCGTCGTCGTCCAGGGTGGCGACCTCGGCGTCGAGGCGCTTCAGCGTGGCGACGGCGTCGGCCGCCAGGGCGGTCTCGCGCTCGATGTCGCGCACCAGTTCGGCGGCGCGCATTTCGAGCTCGGCGGCGCGTTCGCGGGCGCGGCGCTCTTCGGCGTCGATCGTGTCGCGGGCGACGAGGAGGCGCTGCAGCGCGGCGGCGGCGGCAGCTTCAGATTCGCGCAGGCCCGGCAGCGAGGATGCGGCGATCGCCTGCGCGGTGGCTGCAGCGGCCTGCGCCGCCGTGCGGTCGGCGACGAGGCGCGTTTCAGCTTCCAGCGAACGCTCTGCCTCGGCGAGTTGAGTCTTCGCTTCGCGATGGGTGAGATAGAAAATCAGCGCTTCGTTGCGCCTGATGTCGGCGGCGACGACCTTGTAGCGACTCGCCTGCTTCGCCTGCTTGCCGAGGCTGTCGATCTGGCCCTCGATCTCGCGCAGCACGTCTTCGAGGCGAACGAGATTGTCCTCGGCCGCTTTCAGGCGAAGCTCGGCTTCGTGGCGGCGAGCGTGCAGGCCGGCGATGCCGGCGGCGTCTTCGAGAATGCGCCGGCGCTGCTGCGGTTTCGCGGCGATGATCTCGCCGATTTGGCCCTGCCGCACCATGGCCGGCGAGCGCGACCCTGTGGAGGCGTCGGCGAATAGAAGCTGCACGTCGCGGGCGCGGACTTCCTTACCGTTGACGCGATAGACCGAGCCTTCCTCGCGCTCGATGCGGCGCGAGACATCGAATCCATCATGCTCGTTGAAGGCGGCCGGCGCGCGCCGATCGGAATTGTCGATGGTGAGCGCAACTTCGGCGGCGTTGCGCGCGGGACGCGTGCCCGAACCGGAGAAAATCACATCGTCCATGCCCGACGCGCGCATGGACTTGTACGAATTCTCGCCCATGACCCAGCGCATGGCCTCGACAAGGTTCGACTTGCCGCAGCCGTTCGGCCCGACGACGCCGGTCAGGCCGGGCTCAATCAGGAATTCCGTGGGTTCAACGAAGCTCTTGAACCCGGCAATGCGCAGTTTGGTCAGTTTCATCCGCGGACGCCGCCCTGGTCCGGCGACCGTCCGCGTTCAAATGCGCGAATCAATTGCCGACAATGGGCGACAATATCTTATCGAACTCGTCGATGGACATGGCGCCCGGATACTTATTCCCATTAATGAAGAAGGTCGGGGTCGCGTCGACCTTGAAGTCGTTCTGACCCTGGTTCTTCACCGCCAGCACACCGTCAAGAAGCTTCTGATCCGTCAAGCATTTCTCGAAACTTTCCTGTGTGAAACCGGCCTGCTTCACGAGCGCGGCCAGGGCGTCCACAGGTTTCTCGACGAATGCCCAGTTGCGCTGCTGACGGAACAGCAGGTCGATCATCGCCTCGCGCTTGTCGCCGGAGCAGCGCGCCAGCATGAATCCGCCAGCTGCGAGCGGGTCGAGCGGGAATTCGCGCATGATGAAGCGCACCTTGCCGGTGTCGATGTATTTCTTCTTCAGATCCGGCCAGGTGGTTTCGTTGAAATGGGCGCAGTGCGAACAGGTCATCGAGGCGTATTCGATGATCGTCGCCTTGGCATCGGCGGAGCCCATGACCACGTCAGGCAGATTGCCCGCGGGCTTCATCAGATCCTCGACGCGGACCTGCGCTCGCGCGGAGGTCAGGCTGGCGGCTGTCAGCGGAAGAGCCGCAAGGGCGGCGGCGAAATGGCGGCGGTCCATAGGATATCCGTCGGTTGGGCCTTAGAGCCTGTTTGGGAATTCGGATGGGGCTGTGCTGCAGCCGATTTTCGTCGCTCCGGCAGGAGCCGGCCGAAGGAGCGTATCGGGGATACGGTCGAGGCCGGCGACGAACCGGGCGGCGAAAAGCGGCGCAGTCCTTCGGGTTGAGTGGCGAATGGCGGCTGATGCGTCGGAAGGCTCGCCAATGTCGCCAGACATTGGCTGCGCCTCCCTCCTGTCATCCGTCCGTTCGTCGCTCAACGCAATCCCCATCCCAATTCCCAAACAGGCTCTTAGTAATTTGAGGCTATGCGATCATGGCCTCGCGATGGCAAGCGGCTGCTAAGCCGATGAAGCAAGGTCACGACTTTGTGCGCGGCTCCCGGCGCTCGCGCTCCATCACGGCCGCGCCGAGGCGGACGAGGGCTCCGCGCAGGCCTTCATCCTCGATGCCTGCGGCCGCTTTCTCCGCCGCGGCGATCACGGCCGGCGAGGGGGCTGGTTTCGCGCCCGCAGGCTTCGGGCGCGGCACGGGCCCCTGCTCCAGCCGCAGCCGGCCGATGCAGGCCCAGCCGAAATAGGCGTTCACGCGCTCGACCACGACCGGCGCGAGATGCTGCAGTTCGAGCGCGAAGGCGCTCTCGACGCGGACATGCAGCGTCGCGGGCTCCTGCGGCGCGGGATTGCGGCCCATGCCCGTCGCCTTGCGCGGCCAGACGATGCGGACCGGCCGCGAGCGCCGCGCGAGCGGCTCGCCGACAATATCAGGCCAGTTGAGCACGATGTCTGAACCGGCGAATCCCTGCTTCGCCAGAGCCTCGCCGAGACAGGAATCGATGAGATCGGCGAGGGGGCGCGGCGAGGGGCGGAAAGGTCGGGAAGGTTGGGCCATGTGGTCTTGCTGCGGCTTTTCTTGAGGCGGCTTTTCTCGGCGCGTGCGTCAGACTACCACGCGGTGATGCTGACGACACCCCGGCGCCAGGAGTCTCCGCGCCAAGCCGATCCCGCGGTTTTGCTCGCCTGGTACGACCGCCACGCCCGCCTGCTGCCATGGCGCGCGCGGAAGGGAGAGCGCGCCGACCCCTATCGCGTCTGGCTGTCGGAAATCATGCTGCAGCAGACGACAGTGACGGCCGTCAAACCGTTCTACGAGAAATTCCTGTCGCTGTGGCCCGACGTGACATCGCTCGCGAACGCGCCCGTCGACGCCGTCATGAGCGCCTGGGCCGGGCTCGGCTATTATTCCCGCGCGCGCAACCTGCACGCCTGCGCGAAGATGGTGGCGGGGAATCTCGGCGGTGTTTTTCCCCGCACGGAAGACGGATTACGCGCGCTGCCGGGCGTCGGCCCCTACACCGCCGCGGCGATCGCTGCGATCGCCTATGATCTGCGTGCTGTGGTGATCGATGGCAATGTCGAGCGCGTCATCACGCGTCTTTTCGCGATCGAGGACCCGCTGCCGCAATCAAAGCCGGCCGTACGCGCCGCCGCGGATTCGCTGACGCCCGACAAGCGCGCCGGCGATTTCGCGCAGGCGATGATGGATCTCGGCGCGACCATCTGCACGCCGCGCAAACCCGCCTGCGCCCTGTGCCCGTGGATGAGCGCCTGCGTCGCGCGGGGGCGGGGCGATCAGGAGAGCTTTCCGCGAAAGACGCCGAAGAAATCAGGCGCGATGCGCTTTGGCGCAGCGTTCGTTGTGATTGATCCCAAGGGCAGGCTTCTGGCCCGCACGCGCCCCGCGAAAGGATTGCTCGGCGGCATGGCGGAGACGCCGACGACGGAATGGTCGGCGCATCATCTTCACGAGGATGATCTCGCGCATGCGCCTGTGAAGGCAGACTGGCGCAAATCGATCGCGCCAGTCGAACATGTGTTCACGCATTTCCCGCTGCGGCTCAGCGTCTATTCCGCGCGTTTGCCGCGCGCGATCAAGGCGCCTTCAGGGATGCGCTGGGTCGAGCCAGATGATATCAATTCGCAGGCTTGGCCCGGACTCATGCGGAAGGTTCTTGCCAGTTCCGGTCTGATCTCAGGACAATGACCTTCGATCCCAGCACAGTGCGGCGATAGAGATCGATCACGTCCTGATTGAACATGCGGATGCAGCCTGACGACACCGACGAACCGATCGTGTCGGGCTCGTTGGTGCCGTGGATGCGATAGAGCGTGTCGCGATCGCCCTGATAGAGATACATGGCGCGCGCGCCGAGCGGATTTTCGAGGCCGCCGGGCATGCCGCGGCGATATTGTTCGAGTTCAGGCTGGCGCACGATCATCTGCGATGGCGGCGTCCATGTCGGCCATTCCGCCTTGCGCCTGATATTCGCGGCGCCACTCCAGCCGAAGCCCTCGCGGCCGACGCCAACGCCATAGCGCACCGCCTTGCCGTCGCCGACGACGAGCGTGAGAAAATAGTTTGCGGGATCGACGATGATCGTGCCTGGCTGTTGCGGACCGCGATAGGCGACTGCCTGCCTGAGATATTGCGGATCGATGTTCGAGATATCGATGGCGGGCACGGGAAAACGCTCATCATCGAGTTCGCCGTAAATGTCAGCCATCGCCGGATTGTACCCACGTCGGCGTGCGCCCGGTGGAACGATCGCGACATCGGTGAGAGGCGCTCGCGCGCAGGCTGCGGCGGCAAGCGGCGTCAGCGCAACGAAAAGACGGCGCGAAAGGATCTGGCGGTTCATGGTCACCCTTGGAACAAGCGCATGCGCAATGTGATGCGTCATCTGCTTGTTCCGTGGGATCGTGGCGGAATGCGCCGCAAAGCAGGCTTTTGCGCGGCGGCGGTTATTCAGCGGGCGCGCTGTGGCTGTAACGCAACGCTGTTGCGTCGTTGCGTCAGTTGTTTTTCACGCGTTCAATTTCGCGCGAACAATTTGTGATCAGAGCGCCGGACCGAATTCGCGTCGGATGGCGGAGCGATAGTCGTCGATGGAAACGAGCTTGCCCTCCGTCTCGTGCATCCAGAATGTCCAGCCATTGCAGGCGGGAAGTCCTTGCGCCAGCGCTCCGATCTTGTGAATCGAGCCGACGATGCCTTTCAACGCGAGCGCGCCATCTGCGCGCACGATTGCTTCGAATCGGCGTTTCTCATCGACGAGCGTCACGCCCGGCGCGATGAAACCGCGTTCGATCACGGCGGTGAACGGCACGCGCGGTTCCGTGCGCTTGGCCGGCGCGAGCGCAATGGCTTCGGCGTCGAGCGGCTTTATCGCCGCGATGCGCTTTTTCGCGACTTCGGCGTACGCGGTCTCACGCTCAAAACCCACGAATCGGCGGCCGAGACGCTTGGCGACGGCGCCCGTCGTGCCGGAGCCGAAGAACGGATCGATGACGACATCGCCGGGATTCGTGGTCGCAAGCATGATCTTCGCAAGCAGCGCTTCAGGCTTCTGCGTCGGATGCGCCTTGCGGCCTGATTCGTCCTTGATGCGCTCTTCGCCGGTGCAGATCGGCAGGAACCAGTCGGAACGAAGTTGCGTGTCGTCGTTGCCGGCCTTCAGCGCTTCATAATGGAAGGTGTAATTCTTCGCCTTCGCATCGCGCGAAGCCCAGATCATCGTCTCATGGGCGTTGGTGAAACGACGGCCGCGGAAATTCGGCATCGGATTGGCCTTGCGCCAGACGATGTCGTTCAGGATCCAGAAGTCGAGATCCTGCAGGATCGCGCCGACGCGAAAGATGTTGTGGTAGGAGCCGATGACGAACAAAGTCGCATCCGGCTTCATCGCGCGCTTGCAGGCGGCGAGCCAATCGCGCGTGAACTGATCATAGACCGCGAAGGACGAGAACTTGTCCCAATCATCGTCGACGGCGTCGACAAGGCTGTTGTCAGGGCGCGTCAGCGCGCTTTCAAGCTGGAGATTGTAGGGCGGATCGGCGAAGACAAGATCGACGCTTTCGGCCGGCAGCTTGCTGATTTCCGCAATGCAATCGCCAAGCACGATCTCATCAAGCGGTAGAGATTTCGTTGGCGCGAGGCGCGCAGCAGGCGACCCGGTACGCGAGACAGGAATCCGGGACGCGGCGCTGGACGCTCGGAGACGAACGCTACTCACTGAACGGCTCCGAGTTACGCAACCAACGCCGTTAAGGTGAAGGAACCCGGTAAAAATCGCGTTGATTTTGAGTGGCTAAGCGCGTGTCGCTTTGGGGCTGCAAAAATTGCCTAGCGCATGGTTAATCAATCGTTGCGCTACAACGGGCGAGCGCGTCAGATTGCGACGCTTTCCTCGACGATCTCTTCCGCATTGATCTCGACGACGCCGGCGAGCCGCAGCTTCACCGGCGCGAAGGTCATGCGATGATAGGCGCAGGGGCCAAGCGAAATCAGCGCTTCGCGATGGGTGCGCGTGCCGTAGCCGGCGTTCTGCGCGAAGCCATAGCCGGGACAATGCGCGTCGAGACGCGTCATCAGCCGGTCGCGTGTGACTTTCGCGATGATGGAGGCTGCGGCGATCGAGAGCGCGAGCGCATCGCCTGAAATGATGGGCGTCATGTGGCAGGGCGCGTCAGGCGAATCGCGGCCATCGATCAAGGCGGCGGTTGGCGTCACCGACAATCCAAGCAGCGCACGACGCATAGCGAGCAGAGAGGCTGCGCGAATATTCAGCCGGTCGATCTCCAATGCGGAGGCGCTGGCGACTGAGATCGCGATCGCCTTCTCCGTGATTTCCACAAAGGCCTCGTCGCGCGCGGCGCGATCGAGCATTTTCGAATCGCGCGGCGATTTCGGCAGGCGCTTGGCGTCGAGCACGACGGCGGCGGCGACCACGGGGCCGGCGAGCGGGCCGCGGCCGACCTCGTCCACGCCGGCGACGAAATCATGGCCGGCGCGCATCAAAGCGCGTTCGCGGGAAAATGTCGGGCGAATCTCGTCGGCCATTGCGCCTTCATTAGCGCAAGGCGGCGCTCTTCACACGGCGTCAGCCCGTCGCTGTGGATATGTCGCTACTATCCCCAGCTTTCTCCGTATTTCACGCCGCTAGAACAGCTCCATCTGGCGGCCGCGGCCGCCCGGCGGCGTGAACAGATCGGTCCGGAGTTTCAGGCGGCGTTTGCCGAAACCAAGTTTTTCGGACGCCATCTCGAAACGTCGCCCCACCATCCAGGCGTAAGGCCCGCTGCCGGACTGGCGCACGCCCCATTCGGAGACATAGTCCTTGCCGTCGCGCATCTGCCGGACGAGCGACATCACATGACGCATCTTGTCGGGGAAATGCTCAAGCAGCCATTCCCGGAAGAGATCGGCGAGCTCCAGCGGCAGCCGCAGCATGACGTAGCCTGACTCGCTCGCGCCTGCGGCGCGCGCCGCCTCCAGCAATTTCTCGACTTCGGAATCATTGATCGCGGGGATGAGCGGCGCCGTCAGCACGGCGGTCGGAATCTTCGCCTCCGCAAGCTGCCTTATCGTGTCGAGTCTTTTCGGCGGCGTGGCGGCGCGCGGCTCCATCACGCGCGCGAGTTTCGGATCAAGCGTGGTGAGCGAGATCGCGACTTTCGCCAGACCCTTCTCCGCCATCGGCGCGAGAATATCGATGTCGCGCGTCACCAGCGCCGATTTCGTGACGATGCCGACGGGGTGGTTGGTTTTCGCCAGCACTTCGAGAACCTGCCGCGTGATGCGATGGGTTTTCTCGATCGGCTGATAGGGATCGGTGTTGGTGCCGATCGCGATCGTCTGCGGCTTGTAGCTTGGGGCCGCCAGTTCGCGTTCCAGCAACGCGGCCGCGTCGGGCTTCATGAACAGGCGCGTCTCGAAATCGAGACCAGGCGACAGGCCCATATAGGCGTGCGTCGGCCGCGCGAAGCAGTAAATGCAGCCATGCTCGCAGCCGCGATAGGGATTGATCGAGCGATCAAAAGAAATGTCGGGCGAATCATTGCGCGTGATGATGACGCGCGCCTTTTCGACTGCGACTTCGGTCTTGAGCGCAGGTAGTTCGGCGAGACTCTCCCAGCCGTCGTCCGTGGTTTCGCGCAGTTCCGATTCGAAGCGGCCGCTGGCGTTGGTCGCGGCGCCCCGGCCGCGCCGGCGATCCACTTCGAGGAACGCTGCGGGGTCGGGGGCTTTCGGCTGTTTCGGGCGTGCATAGACGGCGGCGACGGCCGCCTTGGGACGGGCAGTTTTTTGGGGCGAAGGGGACATCTTGGGTGACCTGGGCAGGGCTCAGCCAATTGGCTAAGGAACATAACAAGAACATTTGGGTTTTCAAGGCGCGAAAGCCCGATCTTTCGACATGCGTCGCTAGGCGGCCATGCTATGGGCGCACGATGTTGACCGCCCATGTCGTCGCCAATGACGACGCCATCGCCCTTGCCGAGACGCTCGCCGCCCTTGTGCCAGCCGCAATCGACGGTTTGGTGCGCCGGGTCGTTGTGATCACGAGGGGTGAACCTGATGAAGACGTCGCGGCGCTGATCGACGCCTCCGGCGCCGCGCACGTGGTTGCGAGCGACGATCCCATGGAAATGTGGGGCCGTCCGGCGGAGGACCACGCCGGCGAATGGAGCCTTTATCTGCTGGCGGGCCTGACGCCGGTGTCGGACTGGGCCGACATGGTGGCGCGGCATGTCTCACGACCGAAAGCCGGGCCTGCGGTGTTCGCGCTCGCCGGCGGCTGGCGCGTCAGGGCCGCGACTCTCGCGCGCCGCATCAGCGGGCGGCGCGATCCCGCCTGGGGACTGCTCGCGCGCGGCGATGCCGGCAAGGGATCAGGCGTCACCCGGCTTGCGGCGACGCTGGAGGATCGGCGCGATCGCTCGTAGCGCGAGCGGGAAAGCTCAGCTCGCGCCGCGTTTCAGATGCTCGTCGAGGCGCGGCATGATCTCGACGAAGTTGCAGGGGCGATGACGATAGTCGAGTTGCGCTTGCAGAATTCCATCCCAGGCGTCCTTGCAGGCGCCCGGCGATCCCGGCAGCACGAAGATGAAAGTGCCGCCGGCGACGCCGCCGGTCGCGCGCGACTGGATCGTGGATGTGCCGATCTTGTCGTAGGAGATGCGGTGGAAGACTTCGGAGAAGCCGTCCATGCGCTTCTCGAACAGAGGTTCGAGCGATTCAGGCGTGATGTCGCGGCCGGTGAAGCCGGTGCCGCCTGTCGTGATGATCACGTCGACGCCCTTGTCCGCAATCCATTGCTTCACCTTGGCCTGAATCGCATCCCTGTCGTCGGTCGCGATGGCGCGGCCGGCGAGCCGATGGCCGGCCTTCGTCAAACGCTCAGTGAGCGTGTCGCCAGACTTGTCGTCCTCAGGCGTGCGCGTGTCCGACACCGTGAGAACGGCGATGTTCAGCGGCACGAAGGCGCGGGTGTCATCGAGGCGCGACATCAATTATCGCTCGATTCAATTATGATGCGGAACGCTTGAATGTATCGCAGGCGGCGAGCGTGCCGTTCTTCAGCCCCTGCATGAACCATTGCTTGCGCTGTTCGGACGAACCGTGCGTGAAGCTCTCGGGCACGACGTAGCCTTGGCTCTGCTGCTGCAGCTTGTCGTCACCGATCGCCGCCGCCGTATTGATCGCCTGATCGACGTCACCCGGCTGAATGACGCGATAGGCCTGATCGGCGTGATGCGCCCAGACGCCGGCGTAGCAGTCCGCCTGCAGTTCGACACGCACCTGCAAGGCGTTGCCCTGCGCCTGGCTCATGCTGCGCTGAGCGTTCTGCACCTTCGGCAAGAGGCCAAGCTGGTTCTGGATGTGATGGCCGACCTCGTGGCCGACGACGTAGGCGTAGGCGAACTGGCCGCCGCCGCCGAGCTGGCGCTTCATCTCGTCGAAGAATGAGGTGTCGAGATAGAGCTTCTGGTCGACCGGGCAGTAGAACGGCCCCATCGCGGCCTGCGCGCCGCCACAGCCGGAACGGGTCGCGCGGCTGAAGATGACGAGCGTCGGCGGTTTGAATTGCACGCCGCCCTGATCGGGTAGGATCTTCGTCCAGACATCTTCGTTGAGCGCCATGATCCGGCGCAGGAATTTGCCGGTCTCGTCATTCGGCGGCGGGCCGGCCGGCTGCGACTGCTGGGTCTGGCGCGAGCCGCCCATGTTGGAGACGACTTCGGCGCCGCCGATGAGAATGCGGGGATCGATGCCGAGCGCATAGGAGATCAGGCCGAGCACGATCATCGTGCCAAAGCCGAGGCCGCCGCCGCGGCCGATCGGAATGCCAACGCCGCCGCCGCCAAGGCCGCCCTGACCGCGACGGTCCTCGACATAGTCGGATTCGCGGATGTCATCGAGACGCATCGGGCGCTCCCAGCGGGCGAAAGGCCGGAGATATTTGGCGAGGGATGTTCGAATGCGCCAGTGGTTTTTTCACGGCGCGCGGCCGGCCCGCTTTCGCTCAGTGATAGCCTTCGCCGTGCCTGACCTTGCCGCGGAACGTCCAGTACACGAAGGCGGTGTAGCCGAGGATCACAGGCAGCAGCAGAAGCACGCCGATCAGCATGAAGATCTGCGACGCCGGCGCGGCGGCCGTGTCCCACACGGTGAGCGTCGGCGGCACGAGATAGGGGAAATTCGAGATCGCGAGCCCGAGATAGCAGAGAAGGAAAATGCCGAGAGTGGCGAAGAAGGGCGCATAGTCGTGTCGCCGCGCGACGCCGCGCCACACGATGAAGCCAAGTAGCGCTGTCGCCGCCGGCAGGGGCCAGAGGAACGCGATATTCGGCCAGGAGAACCAGCGCTGGGCGATGCGCGAAATCTCCAAAGGCGTCCAGACGCTGACTCCGATCGCAGCGATGGCGACAAGGCCGAGCAGAGGGCGGATCATGCCGCGAGCATGGTCGGCGACGCGGCCATCGGTCTTCATCACCAGCCAGCAGGCCGCGAGGAGCGCATAGCCCGCGACAACGCCAAGGCCGCAGATCAGCGAGAAAGGCGTCAGCCAATCAAATGAGCCGCCGGCGAATTCGCCGTTCTTCACGGTGATTCCCTGGAGAATGCCTCCGAGAATGACGCCTTGCGCAAACGAAGCCATGAGCGAGCCGCCGGAAAAGGCGACGTCCCAGGCGAGATGGTTCGGCTTCGCCACCCAGCGGAACTCGAAGGCGACGCCGCGCAGCACCAACGCCAGCAGCATGATAATCACGGGGAGATACATCGCCGGCATAATCACGGCGTAGGCTTGGGGAAAAGCCACCCACAGTCCGCCGCCGCCGAGAATGAGCCAGGTCTCGTTGCCGTCCCAGAAGGGCGCGACGGAATTCATCATGACGTCGCGCTCGGATTCATCGCGCGTCGTGGGGAACAGCACGCCGATGCCGAGATCGAATCCGTCGAGCATGACATACATCGCGACCGCGGTGGCGATAATCGCCGCCCAGATGACGGGCAGATACCATTCCATTGCGCTCATGATGCGTCTCCCGGCGCAAGCGCGTTCTGGATCGCGGGCTTCGCCGCCGACAAAGGCCGATTGGGCAGCGCGTCGTCCTCTTCGTGGAGCGGCCCGGCCGGACCCTTGTTGATAAGGCGATTGATGTAGCGAATGCCCATGGTGAAGACGACGCCGTAGACGAGCAGGAACAGCGCGAGCGAAACTGCAATCTTCCAAGCGGGCAAAGGCGAGGCCGCATCAGCGGTGCGCAGCACGCCCGTCGCGAGCCAGGGCTGACGGCCGATCTCGGTTACCATCCAGCCCGCGACGATCGCGACGAAGCCGAGCGGCCATGACAGCGATGCGATCCAGAGGAAGAAGCGATTCCGCTCGAGATCGTCACGCCACCAGAGATATCCGCCGAAGAAAGCGAGCGCGATCAGAAACAGCCCGACGCCGACCATGATGCGAAAGGCGAAGAAAACCTGCGGCAGCGGCGGGCGATCCTGCGGCGCGAAATCCTTCAGGCCTTTGAAGCGACCGTCCCAATCATGGGTGATGATGAAGCTGCCAAGGCGCGGAATGGAGATTTCATAATCATTGCTTTCGGTTTTCGCATTCGGCCAGGCGAAAAGCACCAAAGGCGCGGCGTGGCTGCTATCCCAATGCGCTTCCATGGCGGCGAGCTTCGCCGGCTGATGCTTGGCGGTCGAAAGACCATGCTGATCGCCGATAAAAAGCTGCAGCGGCGCCAATACAAGCGCCATGCCGAGGCCCATGCGCAGCATCGTGCGCGCATGCGCGGCATGTATGTCTTTCAGCGCGTAACGCGCGCCCACGGCGAGCACGACGATCGACGTCGTGAGATAGGCCGCGATCACCATATGGATGAGGCGATAGGGAAAGGTCGGGTTGAAAACGACGGCGAGCCAGTCGACGGGATAGGCGATGCCGTTGCGGACTTCATGGCCTGCCGGAAACTGCATCCAGCTGTTGGCGGAGAGAATCCAGAACGCCGACATGCAGGTTCCGATCGCGACCATGATCGCCGCGACGAGCTGCAAGCCGCGCGGGAAGCGATCCCAACCGAACAGCAGGATGCCCAGGAACGTCGCTTCGAGAAAAAACGCGGTGAGCACTTCGTAGCCGATCAGCGGCCCGATGACATTGCCGACAATGACGGAGAAACGGCTCCAGTTGGTGCCGAACTGATAGGAGAGAACAATTCCTGACACCACGCCCATCGCGAAGGAGACGGCGAAGATCTTCGTCCAGAAGCGCGCCAGCGTTCGATACTGATCGTCGCCGGTCCACATGGCGCGCGCCAGCAGCGTCGCAATGAAGGCGGACAATCCGATCGTGAATGCGGGAAAAATAATATGGAAGGTGATCGTGAAAGCGAACTGGAGACGGGCCAGCAGAACCGAGTCGGGCAGCTCAAACGACATGACGACTCCTCACATTTGGACGCCGCGCCGTATGGCGTCCTGCCTGAATCGGGACCTCATCTAGAATTTACGAATTACAATTGTGAATAGTGAGCGGCGTCGCAGGGACATTAGGTCGCGCTGGCGAGATCGTCTATTTCGCGTGCGCGAAATGCGACAAGGCCGCTTCAGACGACCTGCGCCGCAGCGCCGATTTGAATGTTATTGCGTTGCGACTTCGCGCCAAGCCAGCGCTGCAAGACGTGCGTGGTTGGCTTTTCGAAAAGGCGATGCACGATGATCGCTGCAATGATTGCGGCGGCGAGCCCAAGCGCGATGAATATCCAGGGGTTGAGCGATGCGCTCGCGCCGCTGCGATCCCAGATTATCCGCAGCGCGCGGATCGCGATCGGATGCAGGAGATAAAGGGCGTAGGACGCGTCACCGAGCGCGACAAACACGCTGCTGATACGAGTCCTGGGCGCAGGCGATTCGAACAGCGCGGCGGCCGCGACGATCATCGCCGCGGGCGCGCCCCACACGAGCGGACGAAGCGCGCCGGTCACGTCGGGGTCAGCAAGGTTCGCGATCGCCAGACAGGCGCAGCCGGACGCGGCGATGCCCCATGCTTCCGCGCGCCCGAGCCGCAGCCCTTCCGCGCGCAAGCCGCCGATCACCATGCCGAGGGCGAATTCGAGAATGATGGGATGAGTCCAGAACGAGAGTGGGCCGGGTTGCGGCTGAAGCCAGCTTCCGAACAACGTCAGTCCGCTCATCAGCGCGACGATCGCCGCAATCGCTCCCAATCGCGGCAGCACGAGAACGCCTGCAAAGATCACGTAGAAGAACATCTCGAAATTGAGCGTCCAGCCAAGCTTGTAGATCGGTTGCACGAGCCCCGTGCCGCCGTCAGCGTAGGGGATGAAGAAATAGGATTTGACGATCTCGGCAAGAGTAGGCGGCGCGCTCGACAGGGCGGAGGGCGCAAGCAGCATGGCGAGGGCGAAAAGACTCGTCGTCGCCCAGTAAAGCGGGACGATGCGCGCCACGCGCCGGCCGAGAAAGATGCGCGCTGAATCGCGTCGCCCGAACAGGTCGCGTGACGCATGCGCCATGACGAAGCCCGAGATCACGAAGAACAGATCGACGCCAACGCCGGTGAGCTTGAGCAGCACGGGCTCGAATCCATGCAGCGCCGCCGCCGGCATCGACAGCGTCTCATGCTGGAGATGGCCGAAGGCGACGGTGACGGCTGCGACGGCGCGCAGCGCCTGAATCGATCCAATCTGGGACATAAGCGGCGGAATCCGGACAGCAACCGAACTACCAAGCAAGCGGCGCGCCCGCCGCGCCAGATCGCCGTTGCGGTTAACGCAGCGCCGCCCGGATCGCCTTGAAGTCGCGCCAGGCGAGCTTCTTCTGCGAGGGCTGACGCAGGAGATAGGCGGGATGGAGCGTCGCCATCGCCTTGATGTCGCGTTCGCCGATTCGCAGGCTCATCCAGCGTCCGCGCGTCTTCAGGATGCCCTCGCGCGCGCCGAGCAGGGTCTGCGCCGAGGGCAGGCCGATGCAGATCAGGACGTCAGGATTCACGAGCTCGATCTGGCGGGTGATGAAGGGCTTGCAGATCGAGATTTCGGCCGGCGTCGGCGTGCGATTGCCCGGCGGCCGCCAGGGCACCACGTTGGCGATATAGACCTTGGTGCGGTCGAGGCCGATCGCCGCCAGCATGCGGTCGAGAAGCTGGCCCGAGCGGCCGACAAAGGGCTTGCCCTGCCGATCCTCCTCGGCGCCGGGTCCTTCGCCAACGAACATCAGTTTGGCCGAAGGATCGCCGTCGCCGAAGACCAGCCGATAGGCGGTCTTTTTGAGCTCACAACCCTCGAACGCGTCCATGAGGTCGCGCAACTCGTCGAGCGTCCGCGCTGACGCGGCGCGGGCGCGGGCGTCCGAAACAGCCTGATCCGGCGCGATGGGCGCCAGGGCGTCAGCGCGGGCGGGAGCCGCGCGGGAGGGAAGGGATCTGGAAGCCGGCGCGGCGCGATCGACCGGGCGCGCGACCGCTGGCTCCGGCGCAGGCCGTTCGGCCGGCGGCGGATTGGCGTCGACGAATCGATCGTGCGGCGTTTCATCCAGCGCGTCCTCGACGCCCGCCTCGAGATAGAAGGCGAGGACGTCGGCGGCGATGCGGCGTGGATCGGCGGCGGCTTGCATGGAAAATCTCTGATCCATGCGGCTCCGAGTCGCAAGCGGCGCGGGCGGAGCGCACAGGCTTGAGCGGGCGCCGGCCTTCGTCCATATCGAATTATTCCAGTGTAGGGGGCCAAGGACCGATCATGGAAACGCCCGAGCGCGAAGGCATGGACTATGACGTGGTGATCGTCGGAGCGGGGCCCGCCGGCCTCGCGGCGGCGATCCGCCTCAAGCAGCTTTCGCCCGAGCTTGGCGTCGTTGTGGTCGAGAAGGGCTCAGAGGTCGGCGCGCACATTCTCTCCGGCGCCGTCGTCGATCCGATCGGGCTTGATCGTCTGCTGCCGGACTGGCGCGCTGACGCCGATCGCCCGCTGAAGACGGAAGTCTCGGAAGATATCTTCTACATGCTGGGACCGGCAGGCGGTGTCAGGCTGCCGAATTTCATGATGCCGCGACTCATGAACAATCACGGCAATTTCGTTGGCTCGCTCGGGAATGTGTGTCGCTGGCTCGCGGCGCAGGCCGAGGCGCTCGGCGTCGAGATTTATCCCGGCTTCGCCGCAGCGGAGATTCTCACCGACGAGAAAGGCGTCGTGACCGGCGTCGCCACCGGCGACATGGGCGTGGCGCGCGACGGTCATCACAAGGACGGCTTCACGCGCGGCATGGAATTGCGCGGCAAATACACGCTGTTCGCGGAAGGCGCGCGCGGTTCGCTTTCGAAGCAGCTCATCGCGCGCTTCGGCCTCGACAAGGGTCGTGAGCCGCCGAAATTCGGCATCGGCCTCAAGGAGCTGTGGAAAATCGATCCGGAGAAGCACAAGCCGGGACGCGTGCAGCATTCCTTTGGCTGGCCGCTGCAGAACGGCACTGGCGGCGGCTCATTTCTCTATCATTTCGAGGATAATCAGATCGTCGTCGGTTTCGTGATTCATTTGAATTACGACAATCCGACCCTGTCGCCGTTCGACGAATTTCAGCGCTTCAAGCATCATCCCTTCGTGCGCGACACGTTCGTCGGCGGAAAGCGCATCTCCTATGGCGCGCGCGCGATCACGGAAGGCGGCTTTCAGTCCGTGCCAAAATTGTCATTTCCGGGCGGCGCGCTGATCGGCTGCGCGGCGGGCTTCGTGAATGTGCCGCGCATCAAGGGCAGCCACAATGCGATGCTCTCGGGCATGCTCGCCGCCGAACACGCGCATCAGGCGCTCTCAGCGGGGCGCGCTCATGATGAGCTGTCGTCCTATGAAGAGGCGTGGCGCGCGTCCGACATCGGCCGCGACCTCAAGAAGGTGCGCAACGTCAAGCCGCTCTGGTCGAAATTCGGCACCTATGTCGGCATTCCGCTCGGCGGCGTCGACATGTGGTGCAACGAGCTGTTCGGCTTCTCGCCGTTCGGCACGCTGAAGCATGGCAAGCCCGACTATGCGACGTTGAAGAAAATCAGCGAGGTCACGCCGATCGCGTATCCCAAGCCCGACGGCGTGATTTCGTTCGACAAATTGTCATCGGTGTTCCTGTCCTCGACCAATCACGAGGAGGATCAGCCGGTCCACCTCCAGCTCAAAGACGCCTCCATTCCGATCGCACAGAATCTGCCATTCTATGGCGAGCCGGCGCGGCTCTATTGCCCGGCGGGCGTCTACGAGGTCGTCTACGCCGACGAGGCGGCGAAGACCGATCCGCGCTTCCAGATCAACGCGCAGAACTGCGTCCACTGCAAGACGTGCGACATCAAGGACCCGGCCCAGAACATCAACTGGGTCACGCCCGAGGGTGGGGGCGGTCCCAACTATCCGAACATGTAATAACAAAAACCCCGCGGCTCGCCGCGGGGTTTTTCTTTGCCTCGATTGACCGCTGACCGAGAATGGCCGCGGCGCCCCGTTCAGCCCTTGCGGACGATCGGAGCCGGGGCGGGAGCCGGGGTCGCGCAGGCGGCGACGAAGCCGGCGATCAGGGTCACGGCGACGACCCGGGCAATGATCTTCGACATTGGTTTCTCCAGGAAAAAGGTCGGGTTCAACCTCACGCCCCATGGTTAGACCCACCAAGGCGGGCCCGTCCAGCATCATGGCGAAATCTTGTCTCTCTCTGAAGAGCGGATGAAAGATTTTGGTCCCGTGTGGCTTATTTGCCGGCCGCGTCGCTTTGCCCTATTCCAGCCCCTGAACCGTGTTTGACAATGCGTCCGGCTTCCGCGCGGCCCGCGTGTCGAGCCCTCCAGAGATTTCCGCGCCCGTGAGCAACGCAGTTTTTCTTCGCCTGTCCGTCGCCGCCCTGGCTTTGCTCGTCGCGGCGGAGGGCGCGTTCGCCAATACCGGGAAGCCATCCATGCGGCGCCCGGCGCCGATGGCGCTTGATTCGGCGGACACGTCAGCCGGCGCCTTCCTCGCCGCGGTCGGCGCCAGCGCCCAGCGCGACACCAGCGCCGCCGCGAAACTTATCAGCGAGGCGCTCAGAGCCGATCCTAACAGCCCTGAATTGCTCGAGCGCGCCTTTGAGGCGCAGCTCGCTCAGGGCGATATCGCCGAGGCGTCGCGTCTCGCCCGCCGCATCCTTCAGCGCGAACCTTCGAACAGCATCGCGCGGCTGACGCTCGCGGTCGAAGCGATCGGCGGGCGCCAATATCAATCGGCGCGGGATCGTCTGGCTCCGGGCGTGCGCGGCCGGGCCGCGGAATTGACTGCGACGCTCCTGACCGCCTGGGCCTATGCCGGCTCCCAGCAATGGGGCAAGGCGCTTGAGACGCTCGACAAGCTCCGGCAGAATAACGGGCTCGCGATTTTTGCGGACTATCATGCCGGCTTGATCGCTGATCTCGCGGGCCGCTCGGACGAGGCGGAAAAGCGGCTGAAGACGGCCTATGAGGCCGCGAACCGCGCGCCGGTCAGGCTCGTCGAAGCCTATGCGCGCTTTGAGGCGCGCAAGGGCAATGTCGCCGAGGCCAAAACCGCGATCGCGACTTTCGAGCAGCGCGTGGGTCGCCATCCCTCGATCCGCGCCCTGTCGCTCGAACTCGACGCCGGCAAGCCGGTCGGCCGCATGGTTGGCTCCGCCCAGCAGGGCGCGGCGGAAGCCCTTTTCGGGCTTGGCGGCGAGGGCAGCCGCACGGGCGATGAACTTGCGGGCATCGTCTATCTCCGTCTCGCGCGTTACCTCGATCCGAAGCATGATCTCGCGACGGTGACGCTCGCCGACATCTATGAGCGGCTGAAGCGCCACGACCACGCGATCGAACTCTATCAGCAGATCGATCCGTCCTCCCCGCTTGCGCCATCGGCCGACGTGCAGATCGGCCTCAATCTCGAAACGATGGAAAAGCCCGACGAGGCCATCACGCGGCTGAAGCAGGCGGTCGACCGGCGTCCCGATGATGTCGAGGCCCTGTCGGCGCTCGGCAATGTCTATCGCGCGCAGAAGAAATATCGCGAGGCTGTCGACTCTTTCTCCAAGGCGATCGATCGGGTCGGCAAGCCGGAACGGCCGAACTGGACCTTGTTCTATTTCCGCGGCTCATCCTATGAGCGGCTCAAGGAATGGCCGAAAGGCGAAGCCGACCTGAAGAAGGCGCTGGAGCTGTTCCCGGATCAACCGCAGGCGCTGAACTATCTCGGCTACACCTGGGTCGATCTCAAGATCAATCTCGACGAGGGCATGAAGATGGTGCAGCGCGCGGTCGAACTTGCGCCGCGCGACGGCTATATCGTCGATTCGCTCGGCTGGGCGCATTACCGCCTGGGCCAGTATGAGGACGCCGTGCGCGATCTCGAACGCGCGGTGCTGCTGCGCCCGTCCGATCCGACGATCAACGACCATCTCGGCGACGCCTATTGGAAGGTCGGGCGCAAGCTCGAAGCGCATTTCCAATGGAATCATGCGCGCGATCTCAAGCCCGAGCCGGAGGATCTCGCGAAGATCCTCGTCAAGATCGAGAACGGACTCGAGGACGATGCGCCGGCCGCGGCCGTGACGACTCCTCCGTCCGCCGACGGCGAGAAGGAAAAGGGCGGCTAGATCACGCCGCCCTTTGATTGAATCAATCAAAGGGCGGGAACGTGATCGATTCTAAATATTCAGAGCATGGCTTTTGCGAAAAAACCGGTATCCACTTTTTCGCGCCATGCTCTGGGATCGCTCTCCCCCAAATCTTTCCTTTTTCTGACGCCGGGCGCAGATATCGCGTATGCTGCATGAGCGCGCGCCCGCGAAGATCAATCTCAGCCTCCGCGTCGTCGGCCGCCGCGCCGACGGTTATCACCTGCTCGACAGCCTCGTCGTTTTCGCAAGCGACGTCTTCGATGAGTTAAGTCTCACGCCGGGCGAAGGGCTTTCGCTTGCCGTCGAGGGGCCTTTGGCGACAGACGCCGGCGATCCGTCAGGAAATCTCGTTCTCAAGGCGGCGCGCGCGCTGATGGAGCGATGCGAGGGAATCAAGGTTGGCGCATTTCGTCTCGCGAAGCGGTTGCCTGTCGCCGCCGGGCTTGGCGGCGGCTCGGCGGATGCGGCCGCGGCGCTGCGATTGCTTGCGCGCTTAAACGACATTGCGCTCGACCACCCCGATCTGTTCGAGGCGGCGCGCGCGACAGGCGCGGACGTGCCTGTGTGCCTGCAATCGCGCGCGCGCATGATGCGCGGCATAGGCGACGAACTCGGGCCGATTCTTCCCCCACCGAACATTCGCGCGCTGCTGGTCAATCCGCGCGTCGCCTGTCCGACGGCGTCGGTGTTTCGCGAATTGAATCTGGCTCCCGGCGATCTGCGCAAACGCGCTGACGACGCATCCGCCGGCGCAAACGAGAATCTGCTCGACTGGCTGGCCGCGCGCCCGAACGATCTCGAAGCGCCGGCGATCCGGCTTGCGCCTGTCATCGCCGATGTTCTTGAAACCTTGCGCGCGCTTGATGGCTGCGCGCTCGCGCGCATGTCGGGGTCGGGCGCAACCTGCTTTGGCCTGTTCGATGCGCGCGACGTCGCCGAGCAAGCCGCGAGCGCCTTGCGCGGCGCGCGCCCCGACTGGTGGATCGCAACAACCAAACTGATGTGACAGGAGCGCACGATGATTTCGGTCGAGCATGTCAGGCTGATGGCGCGCTACAATGAATGGCAGAACCGCAGCCTCTATGGAGCAGCCGACACGCTCGATGATTCGGCGCGCCGGCTTGATCGCGGCGCGTTCTTCGGTTCGATTTTCGGCACGCTCAATCATCTCCTGCTGGGCGACCAGATCTGGATGAACCGCTTCGCGGGCACGCCGAAGCCTGTTCCTGGCGCGCAGCGCTTCTGCACCGCCATCGATAATTGGGACGAGTTGAGGACCGCCCGGACCGCGTTCGACGAGACGATCTCGGATTGGGCGCAGACGCTGGACCCGCACTGGCTCGAAGGCGATCTGGCATGGTTCTCAGGCGCGGCCAATCGCGAGCTGCGCCGGCCGCGCTGGGTTCTCGTCGCGAGTTTCTTCAATCACCAGACTCATCATCGCGGACAGACGCATGCGATGCTGACGGCCGCGGGCGCGAAGCCTGACGACACCGATCTGATGCTTCTCGAATAAAGCGTCGCGGCGACGTCGCCCACATATGCAAATCATCCGCTCGCACGACTATCGCCGCATGCCCTGGAAGAATGGCGGCGGCGAAACCGTTGAAATCGTCGTCTCGCCGGCCGGAGCGCCGATCGATGCGTTCGACTGGCGCATCAGCATGGCTCATGTGACGAGCGACGGCCCGGTTTCGATTTTTCCGGAGATCGATCGCACGCTCCTGCTGCTGACAGGCGACGGGATCATTCTCGACATCGTCGGACGCGGTTCCATCAGGCTCGACTGCGCGACGCCGCCCTACGCGTTTCCCGGCGATATTCCGGTCGCTTCGCGGCTGGTTGGCGGCGCGGTCGCCGATTTCAATGTGATGACGAGGCGCGGCCGGTTTCGTCATCACCTGTCGACGCTCGCAGTCGACGCGCCAATGACGTTCACCAGGGCCGGCGACATCACGCTGGCGGTCCTGCGCGGCGCATCGGCGCTGGTCGACGCGAAAGGCGAGCGCCTGCGAATGGAGGATGGCGACACGCTGATGTTTGAAGGCGCCGACCGGATCTCATTGGCGCCAGACGCGGCGGCGAACCTGTTGATCGTCGATCTCTGGCGACGATGAAAATCCGGGGCCGCTCGATGTCGCGATTCATTTAATGCGCCCGCGCGCCACAGAAATCGACGATTCCGCCGCGCGCCATCCTGCGCTACGAGTCATCGCGCGATCGCTTCCAGAGAATTGTCGTGGCTGAGCCTCTGATCACATTAACCGACGATTCCGATCCCGCGATCCGCGAGACGATCGGCGCCGTCCTGGCGCGTTACAATGACGAACGGGGCGGATCGTCCAGCTCGCAGCCCTTGTCGGTGGTCATCCGCGATCCTGAAACGAGCGAGATCATCGGCGGCCTGACCGGGCGCACGTCTCGCGGACTTCTTTTCATCGATCTGGTTGCGTTGCCGGCGCATTTGCGCGGCGCTGGTCTCGGCAGCCGCATCTTGAGAATGGCCGAGGATGAGGCGAAGCGCCGCGGCTGTCGGGCTGCGACGCTCTATACGATCAACTTCCAGGCGCCGGAATTCTACAAACGCCACGGCTATCGCGCGTTCGGCGAGGTCGCAGGCGATCCCGGCGTCACGCGGATATTTATGAAGAAAAATTTGATCTGAGAGCCGCGTCTTGTAGGTCCGGCTGGTATTAGCGCTGGCTGAATTTCGTGGATGGCCGGGCCACGCCCGGCCATGACAACTGAATAAAGGCCGGCACAGACGTTTTGCGGATGGCTTCAATATTTCCGCGTCATGGCCGGTGGCCCGGCCATCCACGACAAATTCAACCCGTGCGACCTAATGAGCGCGCGCGATGCAGAAGTCGACCGCCTCGTCGAGCGCCGCGCGCATCTCGCCCTGGGGGAAGATCGCAAGCGCGTCCTTCGCCATCTTGCCGTAATGCCTCGCGCGTTCGACAGTGTCGTCGATCGCGCCATGCTTGCGCATGAGGCCGATGGCGCGGTCGAGATCGCCTTCGCGGACGTCGCCATCCTGCAGCGCGCGCTTCCAGAAGGCGCGCTCCTCTGAATCGCCGCGGCGGAAAGACAGCACCACGGGAAGCGTGATCTTGCCCTCGCGGAAATCATCGCCGACATTCTTGCCGAGCTTCGCCGACGCTCCGCCATAATCGAGCGCGTCGTCGATGAGCTGGAAGGCGACGCCGAGATTGGCGCCGTAGCTGCGGCAGGCGGCGATCTCAGCCTTCGGCCGGTCGGCGATGATCGGCCCGACCTCGCAGGCCGCCGCAAACAAGGCGGCCGTCTTGGCGCGGATCACGGCGAGATATTCGTCTTCGGTGGTCTCGGTGTTCTTCGCTGCCGCGAGCTGCATGACCTCGCCTTCAGCGAT
This sequence comes from Terrirubrum flagellatum, assembly GCF_022059845.1. Lineage (GTDB taxonomy): Bacteria > Pseudomonadota > Alphaproteobacteria > Rhizobiales > Beijerinckiaceae > Terrirubrum > Terrirubrum flagellatum. The sequence continues at coordinate 5,103,032 of NZ_CP091851.1, forward strand.
CACGGCGGCGGCGGTCGAGAGCACGTCGAGCGCGCCGAGCGATCCGACTTCGACCATCATCTTGAACGCCTGGCCAAGCAGGAAGTCGCCGACGAGCACGCTGGCTTCGTTGCCCCACAGCATGCGCGCCGCGAGCTTGCCGCGCCGCATGTCGCTCTCGTCGACCACGTCGTCATGGAGAAGGGTTGCGGTATGCATGAACTCGACGGCGGCGGCGAGCTTCACATGGCCATCGCCGCGATAGGCGCTGAGGGCCGCCGTGGCGATGGTGAGCATGGGGCGCAGGCGCTTGCCGCCCGACGAGATGAGGTGATTCGCGATTTCGGGTATCATCGCGACGTCCGAACCGGTGCGCGAGACGATGAGCTGGTTGACGCGAGTCATGTCGGCGGCGACGAGGCGAACGAGCCTCTCGATGCCCGTTCCTGCGGCCGATTTTTCCTCGAAAGCGACGACGACGCCCACCCGGTTCTCCCTGGAAGCTTTTCCAGCGGACGCTTGCATGCGCCCACCCCGGAGACAACAGTCCGGAACGTCGCAATATCGTGCGTCGGCGACGAGCGAAAGGAAGCGATGATCGAGATCCTGCGCGCCAACGATCCCGTGCTGATCAGCGCCGTTGAAGCGCTGCTGACCGGCGCCGGCCTCGGCGTCTTCGTCGCCGACGCCTATGTCAGCGCGATCGAGGGTTCGATCGGCGCTTTTCCCAGGCGCGTTCTGGTGCCGTCCGATGAGGCGGCGCAGGCGCGCCGCATCCTGACCGAAGCCGGCCTCGCGGGAGAGCTCCGTGACCCACGCTGACAACGCCGAGGGGAAGTCCGCCGCGGAGCCGGACGCGCTGTTCGGCGGCAAGCTCCTGCTGCGCCAGGCGCCGGGCGGCCATCGCGTCGGAACGGACGCGGTGCTGCTTGCAGCCGCCACGCCTGACATCGAGGCCGGATTGATCGTCGATCTCGGTTGCGGGGTCGGCGCCGTCGGGCTCGCCGTCGCGCTGGCTGCGCCGGCGACGCGCGTGCATCTCGTCGACAGCGACGCGGATGCGCTTGCGCTCGCCGAGGAGAATATCGCGCTCAACGGCCTGTCCGAACGGGTCTCCGCGCTGCGCGCCGACATTCTCGGGCCGCAACGGGCGCGTCATGCAGCCGGCCTTGGCGCCGGCTCCGCCGAACTGGTGCTGACCAATCCGCCCTATGGTTCGCCCGAGAAATCGCGGTCGTCACCGGATGCGCGCCGCGCAGCCGCCCATGTGATGCCGGCAGGAGGTCTCGGCGCCTGGATCGCCTCCGCCTTCGACCTGCTGAAGCCGCGCGGCGAACTCCTTATGATCCACCGGGCGGATGCGCTGGCTGACGCGCTCGCGACGTTCGGGGAAAGATGGGGCGGGCTCGCCGTCCGGCCCATTCATCCCCGGCCGGACAAACCGGCGACGCGAATCCTGTTGCGCGCGATCAAGGGCGCGCGCACGCCGCTCTCCATCGCGCCGCCTCTGATCCTGCATCGCAATGACGGCCACTTCACCCATGAGGCGGAAGCGATCCATCGCGGCGAAGCGCGAATTCCTTTTTAGATCAGCGGCGCCAGCAGACGCGGATCGGCGCGGTCTGCCAGAACAGGCCGTTATAGAACTGGCGATAGCGGACGCCGCAGACCACGCGCGGGCGATAGTAATAGCGTCGGCGATATTGCGCCTGCTCGATCAGGACGGGCGCCGCGTCTTCCACCGCGGTCACGGTAGGGGCGATCGTCAAAGCCTGCGCGCTCGGCGCCGACAGGACCGCAAGTCCTAGGGCCGCCACAGCCAATCCCGGGAATGCGCGCATCGACGATCGTCTCCTGTTCAAGGTCATCGGGAGAGTAGGGCGAAAGCCGAGCGGAGGGAAAGGGCGTTTCTTGGCAAGCGCTTGGCGGAAAACGAAAAGGGCGGGCTCGCATGAGCCCGTCCTGTCGCCGCGCGCTGCGGCTCAGTAACGCGGGCACTCGCGGATCGAATCGCCCGTGATGCCTTCAAACGCATAGGCCGAGCAGCCGAAACGGTCGGAGTTGCCGCCGCGCGGCCGCGGCGCGCGCTGCGGCGGCTGGCGATTCGCCGACTGGGCCACCACAAGCATGCTGACCATGCTGGTCGGATCAGCGTTGCCAGCCGCTCCGCCGCCGCCGCCATTGCCGCCGCCATCCCGACCGCCGCCCTGCTGGGCGAGCGCCGCGCCGGAGAGGCAGGCTGCGCCGAGAGCGGCGATCGCAAGGGTTCGCATGAAGGACATCGTTTTCTCCCGGTTTCGATGAAAGCGGCGCGTGCGCCGCGGTGGTTTTCATCTAGCGCTGGAGGTACGGCCGGACGGTGCTCGCAAGCACGCTGCGGCTTTCCAGAACGAGGACCGGAAAAGAGAAACCCGGCCGCTGGGCGAAGCGGCCGGGTTCGGAAGAAACGACGGGATCGAGGGGCGATGATCTTATCGTTTCTTCACCTCTGTCGCGCGAGGGCTCAGCAGCCTTTCGGCGCGGAAGGCGCGTAACCGGAGTAGACGACGCGCACCTTCGGCGCGGCGCAGTTCGGGGTCGGGGCTTCCGTCGCGAGGACGGGCGCCGCCGTGGCGACCGGAGCCGGCGCAGCGGCCTCGGCGACCGTGGTCGTCTTGGCGACTGGCGCCTTTACCGTCGGGCTGGCGAGGGAGACGGCGACCGGCGCGAGCAGCGCCGCGGTCGCGATCTGGAAGTGCAGCAGCTTGAATTTCATCGGAACGCCCCGTGAGGAACTCTGCGGCCCGGCAGGACCGTCGTTGGCTCCATGAACCATGCGGAAGGCGCCGTCGGTGTGCGCCGTCGCACACAATACAAACGGGAGGGCTTATCGGATGCAGCGGACGGGGCGCCGGCGGCCGGACTTCTATGGCCGGCGGCGATGCGCCGCTGCCGATTGCCGATCGCCGATTGCCGTTCTAAGCGTCGCGGCTTCCGTTCGCCTCCGCAAAAACGATGTCCCGTCCCGCCGCGCTCGATCCCGCCCGCTCCTTCCAGGGGCTTATCCTCACGCTTCAGGATTTCTGGGCGAAGCAGGGGTGTGTCATTTTGCAGCCCTACGACATGGAGATGGGCGCAGGCACCTTTCACCCCGCCACAACGCTCCGGGCGCTTGGCCCGCGACCATGGAAAGCCGCCTACGTCCAGCCGTCGCGCCGGCCGAAAGACGGCCGCTATGGCGAGAACCCCAACCGATTCCAGCACTACTATCAGTATCAGGTGATCCTGAAGCCGAACCCGCCTGATCTGCAGGAGCTCTATCTCCAGTCGCTCTACGCCATCGGCATTGATCCGAAAGTCCATGATCTCCGCTTCGTCGAGGACGACTGGGAAAGTCCTACGCTCGGCGCCTGGGGCTTAGGCTGGGAATGCTGGTGCGACGGCATGGAGGTTTCCCAGTTCACCTACTTCCAGCAGGTGGCGGGTTTCGAATGCGCGCCGGTGTCGGGCGAGCTGACCTACGGCCTCGAACGCCTCGCAATGTATCTCCAGAATGTCGAGAACGGCTACGAGCTGAACTTCAATGGCGCGGAAGGTGCCGACAAGATCACCTATGGCGATGTGTTCAAGCAGGCCGAGGAGGAATATTCCCGGCACAATTTCGAACACGCCGACACCGAGATGCTGTTCGCGCAGTTCCGCATGGCGGAAGAGGCGTGCCGAAAATATCTCGCCGCCGGCGAGTCGGGCGCGTCAGGCAATGATCCGCGCCACAAGCTTGCGCTGCCCGCCTATGACCAGTGCATCAAGGCGAGCCACGTCTTCAACCTGCTCGATGCGCGCGGCGTGATCTCGGTCACCGAGCGGCAGAGCTACATCCTGCGCGTGCGCGAACTGGCGAAGGCCTGTGGCGCGGCATGGCTGAAAACCGATGGCGGCGGCGCCGTACTTGCGGCGTGAGGCGAAAATGATCCGTTTCGCCGCCGCCCTTCTTGTGGCGCTCGCTTCGTTCGCCGCGCAAGCCCAGACCACCGAGCCGATCGACGTGGTGCGCAAATTCTACGCGCAGCCGCCAGTCGAGAATTACACGCCCTATTCGAAGCGCCTTGCGGGCCTCTATGACGCCGCGTCGGCGAAATCCAAGGAGCTCGAGGAGCCGGTGTCGGGCGTCGATTTTGATCCGACGATCAACGGCCAGGATGCCGAGCCGAATTTCCAGAAGACGCTGCGCTATCAGCAGACGCAACGCGGCGGCGACAGGGCGCGCATCAAGGTGACATTCAAGAACGGCCGGCAAAGCGAACTCTGGTTCGACATGATCCTGGAGAATAACCGCTGGCTTGTCGATGACATCCAGAGCGTGCGCGGCGAAGCGAAATGGGTGTTCTCGAAATTGTTGATGGATGGAGCGCAGGGGAAGTGACGAAGCTGCTGCTCCCTGCGAACGCATGATACGGAAGCGTCTCTAGAAATGCCCGACCTTCTCCTCGAACTCCTCTCCGAAGAAATTCCGGCGCGCATGCAGAGGCGCGCTGCGGATGATCTGAAGTCACTCGTCACCAACGCGCTGGTCGATCGCGGTCTCACCTATGAGGGCGCGCGCGCCTTCGCGACGCCGCGTCGTCTCGCCCTGACGATCGTTGGATTGCCTGTGAAGGGCCGCGACGTGCGCGAGGAGCGCAAGGGCCCCCGCGTCGGCGCGCCCGACGCCGCCGTGCAGGGCTTCCTGAAAAGCGCGGGCTTGAGCGACATTTCGCAGGCGAAGATCGAGAAGGACCCGAAGAAGGGCGAATTCTATGTCGCGGTGATCGAGAAGCCGGGGCAGGCGACGGCGGACGCGATCGCGGAAATCATGCCCGACATCATCCGCAATTTTCCCTGGCCGAAATCGATGCGCTGGGGCGCGGCGTCGGCGCCGGTCGGAACGCTCTATTCGCCTGCGAATGCGCGCGGCGGCGAAGCGCTGCGCTGGGTCAGACCGCTGCAGCAGATCATCTGCACCTTTGGGCCGGAGACCGAAGACCCCGAGGTGATTCATTTCGAGATCGACGGAATCAAATCAGGCGATACGACTCGCGGCCATCGCTTCCTCGCGCCCGGCGAGATCAAGGTGAAGCGCTTCGACGATTATATCGCGAAGCTTGAAAAGGCGTTCGTCGTGCTCGACGCCGATCGCCGGAAGGACATCATCCTGACCGAGGCGCGCAATCTTGCCTTTGCGCAAGGCCTTGAACTCGTCGAGGACGAAGCGCTGCTGGAAGAGGTGGCCGGCCTCGTCGAATGGCCTGTCGTTCTCGTGGGTGATTTCGAAGAATCCTTCCTCGACGTGCCGGGCGAAGTGATCCGCGCGACGATCCGCGCGAATCAGAAATGCTTCGTGCTGCGCCGAGCGGACGGCAAGCTCGCCAACAAGTTCCTGCTGACGTCCAACATGGTCGCGAGCGATGGCGGCGCGACGATCGTCGCGGGCAACGGTCGCGTCATCCGCGCGCGCCTGTCGGACGCGCTCTATTTCTGGAAGACCGATCAGGGACCGCTGCCGGACTATGCGACGGCCGAGAACAGATCGAAGCCGCTCGATCAGCGTCTCGCGAAGCTGAAGAAACTCAGCATCGTCTTCCACGAGAAGCTGGGCACGCAGGGCGAGCGCGTCGAACGCATCAAGGCGCTGGCGAAGGAGTTGGCGCCTATTGTCGGAGCTGATCCCGAACTTGCCGCGCGCGCGGCCGAACTCGCCAAGGCCGATCTGATGACGGAGGTGGTCGGCGAATTTCCGGAGACGCAAGGGCTCATGGGCCGACGCTATGCGGAATTGCAGGGCGAGCGCCCTTCAGTCGCGCTCGCGATCGAGGAGCACTACAAGCCGCAGGGGCCAGGCGATCGCGTTCCGACCGATCCGGTTTCCGTGGCGGTTGCGCTCGCCGACAAGCTCGACACGCTTGTTGGATTCTGGGCGATCGATGAAAAGCCGACGGGAAGCAAGGACCCTTATGCCCTGCGCCGGGCGGCGCTGGGCGTGATCAGGCTGGTGGTGGAGAATGGAATATCGATAGCTTTGGAAGAACGTTTAGTTGATGCAGCAATTGAGGTAGAGACGGAGATTTCTTTCGATGACCTCGAAGAGCGGTTGGATGCTTTATACGAGGCGCGAGCAAATAAGACGCTTTCAGCCAATGAATACAGGCGAATTAGGCAGCGTGAGCTAAGAAGATCTCACGGCGCATCTGCGTCTAAAGAGACGCTTGAATTAATTTATGGTTATGTGCCTGATCTCCTCTCCTTCTTCCACGATCGCCTGAAAGTCCTCCTGCGCGATCAGGGCGCGCGTCATGATCTCGTGGACGCCGTGCTCAGCGATGCAGGCTCAGCTTCTCCCTCCCCCCGCGCAGCGGAGGGGAGGGCCGGGGTGGGGGGCGGTTCCGCCTCCGCCGCAGCGGCAACTTCTCCTGCGGCCCCCCACCCTCAATCCCTCCCCACCGCAAGCGGGGGGAGGGAGGCGCCAATCGCGACGCAGGGCGCGAGCGAGCCGGCGCGGGGTGAGGGCGGCTCGCAAGCAAGCGCGCCCGCCAACGACGATCTTCTCCTCATCGTCCGCCGGGTCGAGGCGTTGGGAAAATTCCTCGATACGGAAGACGGCAAGAATCTCCTCGCCGGTTATCGCCGCGCCGCCAACATCTTGCGCGCGGAGGAAAAGAAGGACGGCGAGGGCGCGTTCAACGCCGCGCCTGACGCCGCGCTGCTGCAGGCCGATGAAGAGAAAGCGCTGCATAAGGCGCTCGGCGTCGCGCTGCCCGAGGCGGAGAAGGCCGTCGCTGCAGAAGACTTCGCCGGCGCCATGCGCGCGCTGTCGCAATTGCGCGCGCCGGTTGACGCCTTCTTCGACAAGGTGATCGTCAACGCCGATGACCCCGCGTTGCGCGCCAATCGCCTGAAGCTGCTCAACCAGTTGCGCGCGGCGACGCGCGCGGTCGCCGATTTCGGAAAGATCGCGGGATGAACGACGCGTCGCTCGCCGATAATCCGTTCGCGGCGCGCTACGCCCGCGACTTCGCGGCGTCGCCGCGCAATGCGGTGATCGACACGCTGCTGGCGCATCGCTCCTGGCGCGCCTTCAAGCCCGATCCGTTGCCCGCGGGAACGCTGGAGACTTTGATCGCCGCCGGCCAGTCCGCGGCGACCTCGTCGAACATGCAGACCTGGAGCGTCGTCGCGGTCGAGGACCCGGCGCGGCGCGCGGAGCTCTTGAAGCTCGGCGAAAATCAGAAGCAGATTCTTGAGGCGCCGCTCGTTCTCTGTTTCGTGGCTGACCTGTCGCGGCTCGCCGCCATCGCCGATCGAATCAACCACAAGCGCGCGGGCCTCGATTATCTCGAACTGTTCATGGTGGCGGCGATCGACTCCGCGCTCGCGGCGCAGAATGTGTGCGTTGCAGCAGAATCCCTTGCCCTGGGGACCTGCTATCTCGGCGTGCTGCGCAATCACCCTGAAGAAGTCGCGGCGTTCCTGAAGTTGCCGCCGATGGCGGCGGTGACCTTCGGGCTCGCCATCGGGTTTCCTGATCCGAAGCGCCCGGCGAACATCAAGCCGCGGTTGGCGCAAGGCTCTGTTCTGCATCGGGAAACCTACGACGCCGCGCAGGCTCTCGCACCGGTCGCGGACTATGAAGTCGCTCTCGACGCCTTCAACAAGCGCGAGCGCAACGGTCAGCCTCTGTGGGGACTTCGGTCCTCGGCGCGAGTCGCCGGTCCTGAAAGCCTGTCGGGACGAGACCGTCTCAAGTTTGCGCTGCGGCAGCTTGGTTTCCCGCTTTTATAGCCTCTGTTTATAGTCTCTCTGTGTTTCTGCGCATGGCGCCGATCCGCGTATGACGGTATTATGTCGGATCGGAGTTTTGGATGCGGGTTTCCATCACGGTCAGTCGCCGCCTCGTGTTGAGGGCAGGCGCCGTTGCGACAGCAGCGGCAATTGCGCGGCCGTGGGCGGCGCGCGCGGCTGAAGCCGACCTTGTTCTGATTTCACTTGCCGATCTGCATTCGCCTTACGCACAGCTCCCGCGCATCCTCACCCATGTGAAGCGCATCACCGCGACGGCGGGCGCGCCGGTGCGCATCCTCATCAATGGCGACGTGTTCGAGCGCGGCAATGTGGTGGCGCTGCGCTCCAACGGCGCGGTTGATCTCTCCTTCCTGCGCGCGCTGTCGGCGATCGCGCCCGTGATCGTCAATCTCGGCAATCACGAGACGGCGCTTTACGATGATCCCAAGCTCGCGGTCGCCGCGCTGCGCGAATGCGGCGCGACCGTCATCAGCAACATCGTCGATCCGCGCACCGGCGAGACCTATGCGCCGCCGGCGTTGCGATTCCGGCTCGGCGCGAATGAAGTTGCGATCATGGGGGTCGCGACCAATTCGCTGCCGACCTATCGCCAGGTCGTGCGGCCGCTGATGAATATTCCGCAGCCGGTGGAATATGCGAAGGAGACGATCGGCAAGCTCACGCAGGGCGCACGCGTCGCCGTGGTGATGAGCCATGCCGGCGTCGGCGCCGACAAGGAAATCCTGCGCATGATGCCGGCGCGCTCGCTGCTCATCGGCGGGCATGACCATCTCAGGCTCGATTATGAGGACCTCGAGAAGCGCGCCTTCTTCCATGGCGGCTCATGGGGCAATCACATCCGCGTCATCGCGATCGACTCGCGCGTCAATGACGGCCCGCGCATGACGATTTCCGAGATCGCGACGAATGACGCCGCGCCTGACGCGACGCTGGCGGCGCAGGTCGAGGCGGAAGAGAGCAAGCATCTCGCCGCCGAGGACAAGGTCGAGATCGTGAAATTGTCACGCGCCTATGATCTCGCGGAAAGCGCGTTGATGGCGACTGATGCGATCCGCAAGGCGGCGAGCGCCGACGTGGCGTTCCTCAATCATACGAGCTTCGGCGACGGGCTGCCCGCGGGTTCAGTCAATCGCTATCGTTTCGACAGCTTCCTGCGCTTTGACGGCGATGTGCGGGCGACGACGGTTGACGGCGCGACGTTGAGCGACATCCTGCGCGGCGCCAACCAGTACAAGGCGGCGACGCTCGACACGCGCACCGGCGACTTTGTCTACGCCAACGAACTCGCGATTGATCCGGCGGCGCGCTATCGCATCGCCGCGAATGGCTGGACCACCATGAGCCAGCAATCCTATCTCGGTCGCACGGGCTTAACGTTCGACGTCGTACCCAACGTGATGGTCAAACCGACAGTCGTGGAAGGGCTGAAGATCGCAGGGCGCTAAGCAGCGCCTCAGCGATTGACCATCCCGTCCCGTTCGCGCTCGGCGCGAATGATCCACCGGCTTTTCCAATAGCCGTCGCGAATTTCTTTAATCTCGGCCAGCGCCTTGGCATGCGCCGCGGCGAACTGCGCTTTCGGCGTGAAGGCGTCGTCCTGGCTTTTCGCGTCCGCCATCACGCGGTCGAGAATGCGCGCGAGCTTGCGAATGTCGCCGAGCATGATCTTCGAAAGCATGTCGCCCGTCTCATGCCCGAACTCCCAGAGAAACTGTTCGCCGTCTTTCGAAGGCGTATCCGGCCGCGCGGCGATCAACGCGCGCATGCGATAACGCCCGCGATAGGCCCAATAGGTCGCGCCCTCGTAGTCGTCATCATCTCTGAATAGTTTTGCGGCGCGGCGCAGATCGTCCTGCGGTGAGCCTGCGAATTCGGCGCGCACTGGCATCGCGAGCGCGGCGAGCGAAGTCGCGCCCGCAAGCAGGAACAGACGACGATTTTTCATGATCAGGTGCGGTTGGGCAAACCGTTGCGGGTGCGCTGGGCGCGGATCGTCTCGCGCGTCTGGTCGATCTCGTTGCGCATGCCGGTGATGCCGGCGAGCGTGCGCTGATGCGCGGCCGCGAATTCCGCTTTCGGCGTGAAGGGATCGTCTTCCGAACGCGCTTCGGCGATGACGCGATCGAGCGTCTGGAGCAGGCGCGGAATATCGCCGAAGGCGTATTCGTTGATCGGGCGGCCGACGGTCTCGTTCAGCGAGGCGAAGAGCGCGGGATCGCCATCACGCCGCAGATTCGGGCGGGCGGCGAGATGCGTGCGATAGCGATACTGCCCGCGATAGAACCAGTAGACAGCCTCGTCCTTGCGGCCTGAGCCGAACAGGCCTGCGGCGCGCTTGTAATCCTCGGCCGGATGACCGGCGCTTTGCGCAAGCGCCCAAGTCGGCGCAGCGATCGCAGCAGCGATCGCGCTGATGAACAGGCGTCGTGAAAACATGGCGCGCTCCTGAATGAAGCCGCGCCCCCAGCGCAGCGGGCGGCCTTTCATCATGGAGCGGAGCGACGCGCGGTGCGTCCGCGCACTAGATCACGCCGTATTTTGATTGAATCAATCAAAATACGGGAACGTGATCGATTCCAAAAGTTGAGAGCATGGCTTTCGCGAAAAACCGGTTCCCACTTTTTCGCGCCATGCTCTAGGCGTTCAGACCTGCTCGTCGACGAGCGAAGGCAGAGCGGGAAGCGAGCCGCGGCTGAGGCGCGCGGCGTCGAGCGCCGCATCGAGCAAACCGGGAAAGCGGCGGTCGAGTTCTTCACGCCGGAGGCTGATATAGCGGGCGGTGCCCTGGATGCGGGCGCTGGTCACGCCGGCCTCGCGCAGCTTGGCGAAATGGTAGGTCAGGTTCGAAGCGCCTGCGAGGCCATAGAAATGGCCGCAGCGCGCCTCCGCCTCCTCGGTCTCCGCCAGCATCAGACAGATCGCAAGCCGTGTCGGATCGCCCAGCGCCGCGAACACGGTCGCGACGTCGATCGAATCGATATCCGGCTGCGGCAGGAGCTTCATGACCCCAGAGGTAATTGGCTGATCGCCCGCGCGCAATGTTCAATGATCCTTGAAGTACGGTTGACGTTGCGGTGCAACAACTGTATTTCAATAATCCTTGAACAATGGAATTTGACTCATGTCAAAGCTCGTCTGGCTTGCGATCGGGGCCTTCGCCATCGGCACCCAGAGCTTCATGATCGCAGGCTTCCTCCCCAAGATCGCCGGCGCCTTCGACTGCTCGGTCGGGACCGCCGCCTATCTCATGACCATCTTCTCGCTCTCCTATGCGGTGAGCTCGCCGATCCTGTCGTCGCTGCTGGCGCAGGCCCCGCGCAAGGGGCTGCTGATTGCGGCGCTGGGTGGTTTCGGCGTCATCAGCCTGCTCGCGCTGACAGCCTCATCGCTCGGCGCGATGATGGCGATCCAGGCGGCGCTCGCCATCTGCGCCGGCCTCTATATGCCGACCGCGAACGCCGTCGCGGTGATGGTTGCGGGTCCGGAACGACGCGCCCGCGCCATCTCGATCGTCACCGGCGGACTGACGCTGGCGATCGCGCTCGGAGCTCCGATCGGCATCGCGGTGGCGGCGCTGGGCGACTGGCGCATCGCGTTCGTGCTGGTGAGCGCGCTGTCGCTGTTGGGCGTCGCCGGCCTCGCCTTCGGCTTGCCTCGCGACCTGCCGCGCGGCGCGAGCACGCTCAGAGAACGTTTCGCCGTGGCGCAGCGGCCGGGCATCCCGATTGCGCTGCTGATGACCATCTTCTGGACCATGGGCGTCTTTGTCGCCTACGCCCATATCGCGACCTATCTCGCGACGTTCACCGGCGTCACCGGCCTCTGGGTCTCGGCTGCTCTGGTGATGTTCGGCATCGGTTCGGCGATCGGCAACGGGGTTGGCGGCCGCGCGGCGGATCGTTTCGGAGCCGTCGCAACCTTGCGGATGGCGCTGATCGGCCTCGGGACGATGCTGGCGCTGCTGTCCGTGATCGCCCTGATCCTGCCGCCGGGTCTGCCCGCCACCATCATCGTGTTCGCGATCCTTGCGATCTGGGGCGGGCTCGGCTGGGCCGGCTATCCCGCGCAGGCGACGCGGCTGGTCGGCCTTGCGCCTGACGCGGCGGTGATCGCGCTCTCGCTCAACGCCTCGGCGCTCTATATCGGCATGGCGTCCGGTGCGGCGCTGGGATCGCTGGTGATGGCCCGGGGCGGACTGCCCGAACTCGGCTTCGTCGGCGCGCTCTGTGAGGCGGTGGCGCTGGCTGCGCTCCTCATCGCCGTCAGATCGCAGGAGAAGGTGGCGCCGCTCCTTCCGCAGGCTGCTCCCCAACCCGCGGAATAGGCTCTCGACAATCAGAGGCCGGCGCGAAATCCCTCGCGCCAACTGGCGAAGCGCGGCGTCCAGCCGAGGTCGCGCTTCGCTTTTGCGTTCGACGATCCCCTGATGTCCGTCATCATCGCCACGCCCGCCGCGCCGATGAACAGGCGCGCAAGGAACGCGGGAATCCTCATCGGCGACTTCGCTCCGATCGCAAGAGCGTAGTCCGGCAGCCAGGCGCGCACGGGCGCCGGCTCGTCGTCGACGATGTTGTAAATTCCCGGCGCGCCGCGTTCGAGGGCGGCGATGGTCGCCGCGGCGACGTCATCGAGATGAATGAAGGACCAGACGCCATCTCCCGAACCAACGACGGGGAAACGCCGCGCGCGCACCGCCCGCCAGATCGCGCCGTCCGTCGCGAAGCCTGAACCCGGCCCGTAGAAAGCGCCGCAGCGCAGGGCGAACCCGTCGATGCCCGGCGTCGTCGTCAGCTTGTCTTCGAGATAGCGGATCGCCGCGAGCGTCGTCCGGAATTGCGGCGCCGGCGCCGGATCGAGCGGGTCCTCTTCCGTCTTCACCGGTCCTCCTTCGCGGATATTGGGCCATCCCGTGAAGCTTTGCGCCACGATGCGGCGAACGCCGGCGGCCCGAGCTGCGGCGAGCAGATTGTCGAGGCCATCCGTTCGCAACCGATTCGTCTGCGCAAACGCTTCGGCGAACTTTCGCAGGTCAGGCGACTGAGGCAGCGCCGTCGCCTGATGGATGATCGCGTCCGGGCGCGCGGCGGCGACTGCGCTGGCCGTCGTGTCGCGGTCGAGCGCGTCGAGCACGACCGGTTCGGCGCCCATCGTCTGCAGCATCTCAATTTTATCACTGGCGCGCGTCGTCGCGACAACTGTGTGGCCTGCCCGGATCAGGGCCGGGACCAGTCTTCGGCCAACCGCGCCAGTCGCGCCCGCGAGGAAAATCCGCATAATCGACTCCCTTGCGTAGTTTATTACCGTCCGGTAGGTAAGTATGATGGGCGAAGCGATCAAGGGCCCCAAAAGGTCGCGGCTATCCGGCGATGAAAGGCGCCGGCGGCTGCTCGATGTCGCGACGGACGCGTTCGCGCGGAACGGCTATCAGGCCGCTTCCATGCGGGAGATCGCGGCGGCCGCAGGCGTCACCAAGCCAGTCCTCTATGACCATTTCCCGTCCAAGGAGGCGTTGTTCATCGAGCTGGTGAGGCGCGCGCGCGATGATCTCGTGGCGCGCGGGGCGGCCGCGATGGCGACCGCCGACTCGCTCGACCGGCGTTTGCGCGCGGCGGTCGACGCCTTTTTCCTCTTCGCCGAGGAGCAGCCGGCCCGGGCGCGGGTACTGATCTCGACTCCCAAGGGCGTTCCGGAGCTGCATGAGGCGGTCACCGCGATCCAGGACGAGGCGACGCGCGCGCTGGCTGCGCTGTTGATCGCCGAGCATGATCTGCTGCCGGAAGCGCCCGACCGATCGCAGCGACTGCTGCTGACGATGGAGTTTTTGAAGGCTGGCATGCATGGCCTCGCCGAGTGGTGGGTCCGCCATCCCGATGTTCCGCGGGCGATCCTCACCGAGACGGTGCTGACCGCCGCATGGTCAGGTCTTCGCAATCAGATGCGGAAGGAGAACTGACCACTTTCCCTCGTCGGATTGCCCCCTTATAGGGGCCGCTTAGCATTCAACTGGCTGCTCGATTTCAGACCCGGTTCGCTCGCGATCCGGGTTTCATCGCGCGCAACCATGTCCCGGGGCTTCATGCCAAAGCGCACCGACATCCAAACGATCCTGATCATCGGGGCGGGCCCGATCATCATCGGCCAGGCCTGCGAGTTCGATTACTCCGGCACCCAGGCCTGCAAGGCGCTGCGCGAGGAAGGCTACCGAATCGTCCTGGTGAATTCCAACCCGGCGACGATCATGACTGATCCGGAGACGGCCGACCGCACCTATGTCGAGCCGATCACGCCTGAAGTGGTCGCGAAGATCATCGAGAAGGAGCGCCCCGACGCGATCCTGCCGACGATGGGCGGCCAGACCGCGCTCAACTGCGCGCTGTCGCTGAAGAAGATGGGCGTGCTCGATCGCTTCAACTTGCAGATGATCGGCGCCACCGCGGAAGCGATCGACAAGGCCGAAGATCGCGAACTGTTCCGGCAGGCGATGACCAAGATCGGACTGGAGACGCCGAAGTCGCGTCTCGCCAATGCGTCCGATCTCAAGCGGGCGGATCGCGCTCTCCATAGCGCGCGCCGCGCCGCGATCGAAGCACAAGAACCCGCCGCAGGCGCGCGCGCCGAAAAGCTTGCGGCGTTCGAGCGCGAATGGGCCGCGGGCGATGAAGAGCGCCGCACGCGCTATAAATGGAAAGCGCTGGGCGAAGCTTTGATTGCGCTGTCGGAAGTCGGTTTGCCCGCGATCATTCGCCCGTCCTTCACCATGGGCGGCACCGGCGGGGGCATCGCCTACAACTATGACGATTTCCTCGAAATCGTCGAGCGCGGCATCGATGCGTCCCCGACCAACGAGGTGCTGATCGAGGAAAGCGTGCTGGGCTGGAAAGAGTACGAGATGGAGGTCGTTCGCGACAGGAACGACAACTGCATCATCGTCTGCTCGATCGAAAATCTCGATCCCATGGGCGTGCATACCGGCGATTCCATCACCGTCGCGCCGGCGCTGACGCTGACCGACAAGGAATATCAGCGCATGCGCGACGCCTCGCTCGCGGTGCTGCGCGAGATCGGCGTCGAAACCGGCGGCTCGAACGTTCAGTTCGCCGTCGATCCTGCTTCAGGGCGCATGATTGTCATCGAGATGAATCCGCGCGTGTCGCGCTCATCGGCGCTGGCGTCGAAGGCGACGGGCTTCCCGATCGCGAAGGTCGCGGCGAAGCTTGCGGTCGGCTATACGCTCGACGAGATCGCAAACGACATCACCGGCGGCGCGACGCCGGCGAGCTTCGAGCCGACGATCGATTACGTCGTCACCAAGATCCCGCGCTTCGCGTTCGAGAAATTCCCCGGCGCCGAGCCGACGCTGACGACGGCGATGAAGTCGGTCGGCGAAGCCATGGCGATCGGCCGCAATTTCCAGGAATCGCTGCAGAAGGCGCTGCGTTCGCTCGAAACTGGATTGACCGGCCTCGACGAGATCGAGATCGCCGGCCTTGGCCAGGGCGACGACAAGAACGCCATTCGCGCCGCGCTTGGCGCGCCGACGCCGGATCGTCTGCGCGTCGTCACGCAGGCGATGCGTCTCGGTCTGACCGATGACGAGATCTTCCGCGCCTGCGCGATCGATCCCTGGTTCCTCGAACAATTGCGCGGCATCGTTGATACCGAGGCGAAGGTGCGCGCCCATGGATTGCCGCAGACGCCGGGCGCCTTCCGCCAACTCAAGGCGATGGGCTTCTCCGATCTCAGGCTCGCGACGCTCACTGGCGCCAGCGAGGCCGACGTGAAGCGCAAGCGGCGCGCGCTCGGCGTGCGTCCGGTCTACAAGCGCATCGACACCTGCGCGGCGGAATTCGCATCGCCGACCGCCTATATGTATTCGACCTATGCGCCGCTCTTCGCCGGCGCCGCGGCCGATGAGGCGCGTCCGTCCGACAGGAAGAAGGTCGTCATTCTCGGCGGCGGCCCGAACCGCATCGGGCAAGGCATCGAGTTCGATTATTGCTGCTGCCACGCCTGCTTCGCGCTCGGTGACGCCGGCTACGAGACGATCATGGTCAACTGCAATCCGGAGACCGTCTCGACCGACTATGACACGTCGGACCGGCTCTATTTCGAGCCTCTGACCGCGGAAGACGTGCTGGAGATCATCGACTCCGAGACGCACAACGGAACGCTGCATGGCGTGATCGTGCAGTTCGGCGGCCAGACTCCGCTCAAGCTCGCCAATGCGCTCGAACAGGCGAATGTGCCGATCCTCGGAACGTCGCCTGACGCGATCGATCTCGCCGAGGATCGCGACCGCTTCAAGCGTCTGCTCGACAAGCTCGATCTGATGCAGCCGAAGAATGGCATCGCCTATTCGGTCGAGCAGAGCCGTCTGATCGCAACCGATCTCGGCCTGCCCTTCGTCGTGCGTCCGTCTTACGTGCTCGGCGGCCGCGCCATGGCGATCATCCGCGACGAGCAGGAGTTCGAGGATTATCTCCTTGGCACGCTGCCGAGCCTCATTCCGTCCGACGTCAAGGCGCGCTATCCCAATGACAAGACGGGCCAGATCAACACAGTGCTCGGCAAGAATCCGCTGCTGTTTGATCGTTATCTCGCCGATGCGATCGAGGTCGACGTCGATTGTCTCTGCGACGGCAAGGACGTCTTCATCGCTGGCGTGATGGAGCATATCGAAGAGGCGGGCATCCATTCCGGCGACTCCGCCTGCTCGCTGCCGCCCTGCACGCTGTCGCAGGCGACAATCGAGGCGCTCGAAGCGCAGACGAAGAAGATGGCGCTGGCCTTGAAGGTCGTCGGC
Source organism: Terrirubrum flagellatum (assembly GCF_022059845.1). Lineage (GTDB taxonomy): Bacteria > Pseudomonadota > Alphaproteobacteria > Rhizobiales > Beijerinckiaceae > Terrirubrum > Terrirubrum flagellatum. The sequence goes on from NZ_CP091851.1 coordinate 5,119,629, forward strand.
CTGATGAACGTGCAATACGCGATCAAGGGTGGCGACATTTTCGTGCTCGAAGTCAATCCGCGCGCGTCCCGCACGGTGCCTTTCGTCGCGAAGGTGATCGGCGAGCCGGTGGCGAAGATCGCGGCGCGCGTGATGGCGGGCGAATCGCTCGCGTCATTCGGCCTGACGCCGAAGAAACTCGATCATGTCGGCGTGAAGGAAGCCGTGTTTCCTTTCGCGCGCTTCCCTGGCGTCGATGTGCTGCTCGGACCGGAAATGCGCTCGACCGGCGAAGTCATGGGGCTCGACAGGAGTTTCGAGGCGGCGTTCGCGAAGAGTCAGCTCGGCGCGGGCTCGCGCATTCCGCTCGACGGCGCGGTGTTCGTCTCGGTGCGCGACGCTGACAAGGCGGGCATTCTCGAAGCGGTGCGCGGTCTTGCGGCGAAGGGATTCAAGATCGTCGCGACCGCGGGCACGCAGCGCTATCTCGAAGATCATGGCGTGCCGGCGACGCGCGTGAACAAGGTGCTCGAAGGACGGCCGCATATCGTCGACGCCATCCGCAACGGTGCGATCCAGCTCGTCTTCAACACGAGCGAGGGACGCGGCGCGCTCTCGGATTCAAAATCGCTGCGTCGCGCGGCGCTGCTGCACAAGGTCCCGTACTACACCACGCTCTCGGGCGCAGTGGCGGCGGCGAAAGGCATCGGCGCGTGGCGCGAAGGCGAACTCGATGTGCGCGCGCTGCAGGATTATGCGGCTTAAGAGTTTGCTCTGACGCAGCGGAAAGGCCGCAGGCGCCGCCCTCTTGCGCAAGGCGCCTGCGTCGATCACACTCTCGCGTCGCGGCTGTCGCAAAGCTAGGCAGGGGAGGCGCCTTCCCGGCGATGCGGCGAAGCGAGGTCGAGCCGCCGACGAGACGCGCGGCCTGACCAGATCACAGCTTGGAGTTTCACACGTCGCCGTCCGCCGGTCCGACCGTCGGCGCGGAGGCGATTTTTTCAAATGAGGCGGAAATGGACCGCGTACCACTCACCGCTCGCGGATTCGCGGCGCTGGAAGACGAGCTGAAGAGACGGCAGCAGCAGGATCGTCCGCGCATCATCGAGGCGATCGCAGAAGCGCGCGCCCATGGCGATCTCTCGGAAAACGCCGAATATCATTCCGCCAAGGAATCGCAGTCGCTCAACGAAGGACGCATCCTCGAACTCGAGTCGCTCATCGGCCGCGCCGAAGTGATCGACGTGACGAAGCTCAATGGCGAGACCGTGAAATTCGGCGCCACGGTGACTCTGGTCGATGAGGATACCGAAGCCGAGAAGATCTGGCAGATCGTCGGCGAGCCGGAGGCGGATGTGAAATCAGGCCGCGTGTCGATCGCGTCGCCGATCGGAAAGGCGCTCATCGGCAAGAAGGTCGGCGACTCCGTGGAAGTGCGCACGCCATCAGGCGCCAAGAGCTATGAAGTCACCATGGTTCGATTTCAGTAGGCGCCGCGCGCGAAGAGCGTCTCCAATGGCGAGGCGCTTTCTTGCGGGCCTGGCTCTGACTTTGCTCGCCCTTCCGATCGCGTCGGAAAGCCGGGCGCAGAATAGTCCCGGAAGCTGCATCAGCCGCTTTCGCTTCGTTCCCAACGGCGTGACGGTGGTGTCCGGATCGACGTTTCGCAATCGGCCTTGCGCGCTGCCGCTCGGGAGCAATTCCTCGATCCGCGACTATCGATTGCTGGTTCGGCCGGCCAACGGTATTCTTGGCGCGGCGGGCGAAGTCGGCGGGCGTTACCAGACGGCGTATCAACCGAATCCGGGCTTTGTTGGAACCGATCGATTCGAGGTCGAAATCGTCTATGCGGCGCGGCCAAGGGCGCCCGAGATGACGACGCGCATCCAGGCGACCATTTATGTTGTTCCCTGACGGCGAAGTCGATGATGCGCGGCAGCCTGTCTCCGCGGGAACACAATTCCCCGTCAATCTTTGCTATCTAGGCTTTTCCTGACTTTGCTTCCCTCGAAGGAGCTTTCCATGACCACTCGCCGCAATCTGATCGGCTCGCTGATTGGTCTGGCGACCGCAGGCGTCGCGTCGCGCGCCTTTGCGCAAGCGCCAGCCGCGATCGGTGAAATCCGCGTCGATCTCTCTGAATTGCGCGCCAAGGGCTGGGGTTCGCCGCCGCTCGGCGTGATCGACGCCAGCCTGCGCAGCGGGCTGCGCTCGGCCTTCGCCGGTCGTCTTGGCGGCGGGCCAGCGCTTGTGGTGCGAATCACCGCGGTGCAGCTCTCCGGATTCGCCGGGGGCCCAGGCGGCGGAGCTCGATTTGGCAACGGTTTCGGCGGCCAGAACGATTATATGGATGGCGAACTCTTGCTGGTCGGCCGCGGCGGTTCGATCATTTCGCGCCAGCCTTTGCTCAACGCCATGCCGTCGCAGATCAGCGCGGCGTGGTGGGATGAGAAGGGCGAGCTGAAGCGGCTCGCCGCCCTGTCCTCGTCCTATGCCTATTGGGCGCGCCGCCAGCTCGGTTGAGCTTTTTACGGGGTGAAAGGCACCATCGGCTCATCCTTGATGCGATCGAGGGTGAGCGCGGTGCGGACATTGCGCACGTTCGGCGTTGCGGTCAGCTCTGAGACGAAGGCCTGAAACGCCTTCAGATCGGGCGTGACGCATTTCAGCAGGAAGTCGATATCGCCTGACAGCGTCCAGCATTCGCGCACCATCGGCCAGGCGCGGATGCGGGCGGTGAAGGCTTTCAGATCCTGTCCGGCCTGGCTCGCGAGCAGCACCATGGCGAAGCAGGTCAATTCCTGCCCGAGCTTCTTCTCATCGAGCAGGGCGCGATAGCCCCTGATATAGCCGGCCTTCTCCAGAGCGCGGACGCGGCGCAGGCAGGGCGGCGGCGAGATGCCGACGCGGCGCGCGAGATCGACATTGGTCATGCGGCCGTCGGCCTGCAATTCGCGAAGGATGGCAAGGTCGATGGCGTCGAGATCGTCTCGCACTGGGGCGCTCTTTTGAAATTTTGTTGCGCGTTCCTATCTCCGGCTCTGAGCGCGCACAAGGCGCGGCGCGGCGGGCGCGCACGCTGCGCACAGGCGGAACGGTTCGGCGGCTTGGCTTTCAGGGACCTGCCGTGCCAATTGCGCCCATGCTTCCGCCCGACGTCACCGCCTGGGTGCTGACCGACGGCAAGGCCGGCGACGAGATCCCCTGCATCGGCGTCGCCGAAGCCTTGGGGCTGACGCCTGTCATCCGCCGCGTAAAGCCTCGCGCGCCCTGGTTCTGGTTGGCTCCCTGGGGGCCGATCGATCCGGCCGAGGCGCCGGACCGGCCGGGAAGCCCGATTGCGCCGCCCTTCCCTGATCTCGTGATCGGAACCGGGAGAAGGGCGATCCCCTATGTCAAGCGCGTGAAGAAGGGCTCCGGCGGCCGGACCTTCACCGTGATCCTCAAGGATCCGCGCGCTGGCGCCGGCGCGGCGGATTTCATCTGGGTTCCCGAGCATGATCGGCTGCGCGCAGCCAACGTCATGACCACGCTGACCTCGCCGCACCGCATCTCGCAGGCGAAACTCGCCGCAGCCCGCGTCGCACCGCCGGCTTTCATCGAGGCGTTGCCGCCGCCCCGCGCCGCCGTGCTGGTCGGCGGCGATTCGCGCCACCTCCGTTTCTCCGACGCCGACGTCGCCTCGCTAACCGAACGCCTGTCCATGCTCGCGGCAGGCGGCGCATCGCTGATGGGCACCCTGTCGCGCCGCACGCCGCCGAAGCTCGCCGACGCCATGCGCAAGCTGTTCGCCGAGCATCAGGGCTGGCTGTGGGACGGAACCGGCGACAATCCGCTGATTCCGCTGCTAGCGCTGGCCGATGCGGTGGTGGTCACCGCCGACAGCGCCAACATGCCGGGCGAGGCCGCCGCCACGGGAAAGCCGGTGCTGGTGTTCAGTCCGGGCGGGCGGGGGCACCCCAAGCATCGCGCTTTTCTTGCAGGGCTCGCTGCGCAAGGCGTGGTTCACAACTTCTCGGGACGCCTTGAAGGCCGCCCCTACCCGCCCCTAGATTCCACCCCGGCGATCGCACAGGCGATCGCGGAGCGCTTCCGCGCGTTTCGGAACCTTCCATGACCACGCATCACATCAAGCTTCTCATCGTCGGCTCGGGTCCGGCCGGCTATACCGCCGCGATCTACGCCGCCCGCGCCATGCTCGAACCTGTGCTCGTCGCCGGCTTCCAGCAGGGCGGCCAGCTCATGATCACGACCGACGTGGAGAATTATCCCGGCTTCGCCAGCGCGGTGCAGGGACCGTGGCTGATGGAGGAGATGAAAAAGCAGGCCGAGCATGTCGGCACGAAGATGATCTCCGATCACATCGTCTCCGCCGACCTGTCGAAGCGCCCCTTCAAGCTGACGGGCGATTCGGGCGACGTCTATCTCTGCGACGCGCTCGTGATCGCGACCGGCGCGCAGGCGAAGTGGCTCGGCATTCCCTCGGAGGAGAAGTTCAAGGGTTTCGGCGTGTCGGCCTGCGCGACCTGCGACGGCTTCTTCTTCCGCAACAAGGAGGTGGTCGTCGTCGGCGGCGGCAATTCCGCGGTCGAGGAGGCGCTCTATCTCGCCAATCTTGCGAGCAAGGTGACGGTCGTGCATCGCCGCGACGCGTTCAGGGCCGAGAAGATTCTTCAGGACCGGCTGTTCAAACATCCCAAGGTCGACGTGATCTGGGACCATGAGGTGATCGAGATCTCCGGCGACACGCAACCGCTCTCTGTCACAACGCTGACGCTTCGCAATGTGAAGACAGGCATGATGCGCGATCTGCCGACACACGGGCTGTTCGTCGCCATCGGCCATGCGCCGGCGACGGAGCTTTTCAGGGATCAGCTCAAGCTGAGGCCGAACGGCTATATCTGGACCGCGGCGGATTCGACGCAGACGTCGATCGAGGGCGTCTACGCCGCGGGCGACGTGACCGACGATGTCTATCGTCAGGCGGTGACGGCTGCGGGCATGGGCTGCATGGCGGCGCTCGAAGCCGAGCGCTGGCTCGCGGCGCAGGAAGGCGGACCGGCGCAGATCGCGGCGGAGTGAAGCAAGGAAGCAAGCCTTCAGCGCAGAGGGTTGCGCTTGGACAGGCGCGAAAGCGCACAGCAAAGGAAATTACAATCATGGCCAAAGCCTACTGGGTCGCGACGTATCGTTCGATCAGCAATCCTGATGCGCTGGCTGCCTACGCAAAGCTGGCCGGTCCGGCGATCGCAGCCGGCGGCGGACGCTTTCTTGCACGTGGCGTCCCCGCCCAGATCTATGAGGCCGGCCTTCAGCAACGCACCGTCCTCATCGAGTTCGACAGCGTCGAACAGGCGAAGGCGGCCCATGACAGCGCGGCCTATCAGGAGGCGCTGGCCGCGCTTGCGAAAGGCGCTGAGCGCGACATCCGCATCATCGAAGGGGTGTAGGGACGAGCAGCGTTCACGACGCTGCATATCGACCGGACAAGCACATGCCCGCCCCACTCAACATCGACTGCTTCCGCAATACCGAAGCAGCCTTTGATCCCTCCTACGCTTTCAATGCGGCGAAGGCCGACGACTATTACGCGCAAGCGGCCGGTATCAAGTATGGCAACGCCGGAATGTTCAATCCCAGGCGCATCCATCTCTCGCTCGCGGACGGATATTATCGCTTCTGCGATTCCAAGCGGCCGAATCCGGCGGGCGGATGGTGGACCGATCACGCCACGTTCCTGAGGGTGCAGAGCGCTGCGCAGAATTTCCAGACGATCAAGGATTTCGCCGCCAGCCATGGCGAAAGCCCGCTCGCCTATTCAGCCAAGCTGCACTTCGCTATTCCCTACGAATGGGGCGATTGCGGCCATGTCGTCTTCGCGTTCCTGACTGCGCGCATGGACGCCTATCGCGGCAAAGGGAATATCGCCTTCCTCGATAATGATCCGAGCAAGCATGATCCGCGCGACGGCGGCGCGAAATATATTCCGCTTCAGTTGCCGGAACTGTTCCAGCTCTTCATTCCGGACGCGCATGTGCATTTCTCGCGCGCGTTCAATGTCGTGAAGCAGGGGCCGGCGTCGCTCTTCATGTGATGCGCGCCATCAGCGCTCAGCGACGCGGCGCCTCCGGCATCGCAAACGGCCTTGCGCTCTCGAACGCGCGCGACGCTTGCAGCACGAGATCGTCGCGCATCTTTGGCGCCACGATCTGCAAGCCGATCGGCAATCCCTCTTTCGTGAAGCCGCAGGGGCATGACGCCGCCGGCTGCTGCGTGAGATTGAAGGGATAGGTGTAAGGGCTCCAGTCGAGCCAGGCGAGCGGACCGCCGCGCGTCGCCATGCCTTCGGGAACGTCGCGGCCGGCCCCGAAAGCCGGGATCGGCATGGTCGGCGTGAGCAGCAAATCGAATGTCTCGTGAAAGCGATTCATGATGTCGAGCAGCTTCATGCGGCCCATCGCATAGGCGTCGATGAAGTCGGTGGCCTTCATGCCCTCGCTCGCCTCGACGACGGCGCGGAAGCCGGGATCGTGCAGATCGCGCAGCGAGGCCGGAACGGATTTCGCCGCCGTGGCCGTGCCGCCGAACCACATCGCGGAAATGATCTCATGGGGATCGTCGAAGCCGGGATCGACCTCCTCGACATGCGCGCCGAGACTCTCGAACATATGCGCCGCGTCGCGCGTCGCGCGCTCGACATCAGGATCGAGATTGCGGACATGGCCGAGCGTCGCGCTGTAGCCGATGCGCAATCCTTTCACGCCCTTGTCGAGCGACGACAGATAGTCCTGCGCCGGCGCATTCCAGGCGAAGATGTCGCGCTCGTCGGGCGCGCTGATCACGCTCATGGTCAGCGCCGCATCGGCGACCGTGCGCGTCATCGGTCCGTGATGGGCGAGCACCGTGAATGTCGAACCGGGCCAGGTGGGAACGCGGCCATAGGTGGGCTTGATTCCGTAGACGCCCGTGAAACTCGCGGGAATGCGGATCGAGCCCGCGCCATCGGTGCCGAGATGCAGCGCGCCAATGGACATCGCGCAGGCCGCGACCGCGCCGCCTGACGAACCGCCCGTGGTGCGGTCGAGCTTCCACGGATTGCGCGTGACGCCAGTGAGCGGCGAGTTGCAATGACCGATCCAGCCAAACTCCGGCATGGTCGTGCGGCCGAGAAACACCACGCCCGAGGCGCGCATGGCGCGCGCAGTCGAACCATCGGCGGCGGCCGGCGCATCGCTCGTCACTTTCGAGCCGTTGCGTCGCGCCTGCCCCTTCTGCGGGATGTTGTCCTTGATCGTGGTGGGAACGCCATCGACGGGGCCGAGCGGCTCGGCCTTCATCCAGCGCGCTTCCGACGCTTTCGCCTCGGCGAGCGCCGTTTCGCGCGTCACTTCGCTGAAGGCGTTGATCTCGGGCTCGAAGCGTTCAAGCCTTAAGAAGCAGGCTTCCGCGACCTCGACGGGGGAGAGCTTTTTCGCGCGGAAGGCGGCGACGAGTTCCGTCGCCGAAAGCAGGGCGGGATCGCTCATCTCTAGCGCTTGTGTTCGCTGTGATGATGATCGTGCCCATGCGCATGGTGATCATGCTTGTGATCATGATGATCATGATCGGGATGCTTGTGGCCGTGATCGTGATGGTCGTGATGATCATGTCCATGATGGTGGTCATGATTATGGTGATGATGATGCGTCGCGCGTTCGGGCTCGAACGGCCGCGTGACCGCCGTGAAGTTCGCGCCCGCGCCGCGGATCAGCTCGTCATAATGCGGCGACGCCGGCACATAGAGTGCGTCCGCCGTCGCCTCCATCGGCGCATGCTCGCCGCCGAGACGCCAGGCGAGACGCGCCAGCCGCGCGGGATTCTCGACCTTGATCTCGTAGAGTTTTTCGTCGGCCGCCTTCACGCGAATGAGCCGGCCGTCATCAAGCTTCAGCGCGTCGCCATCCTTCAACGCGCCGACGCCGTGCAGATGGATATGGATGTTCAGGCCTTTCTCGGTGACGACGTCGCGATGATGATCCTCGCGCGCGTCATGATCGAGCGTCACCTGATCGACGATGCGGTCATCCTTGACCGCTGGCTTGCGAACGATGGCGTGGGCGCTTTCCGGCATCCTGTTCCCCGCATTTTCCTGTTGTCAGCGTCCTAGCCCAGTCCCCGCGGCCGGGGCAACAAGTCAGGACCCGGCGGTCCAGATCGCCGGCCGCGGCATGCGCACGCGCGCCGCCGCGTTCGCCAGCGCGCCGAGGCCGGAAAAACCGGGATTTTCCGCCGTGATCACATGGATCGGCATCCGCGACAGCATGAAGCTCATGGGCGGGCGCTCGGAAAAGCGTGCGGCGAAACGCCCTGCGTCGAGCAGAGGCAGGAGGCGTGGCGTGATGCCGCCGGCGATGAAGACGCCGCCCGTCGCCTTCGCCACCAGCGCAATGTCGCCTGCGGCGCGCGCGAGAAGATCAAGGAACATCAGCACGGCGGCGCGGCAGCGCGCATCTTCGCCAGACAGCGCGCGCGCCGTGATCGCAACCGCATCGAGTTCAGGCGCCGCGGCGCCATCCGCTTGCGCGAAGGCGCGGACGAGGCGCGCGAGGCCTGCGCCTGACAGCACGGATTCCACGGTGATATGGCCGTCGATGCCTTCGAGATGCGGCCAGATGCGCGCCTCATCGGGCGTCTCCGGCCCGAAGCCGATATGGCCGCCTTCGCTGGGAACCACGAGCCGTCCGGCGCCGTCATCGACGAGCGTTCCGACGCCGAAGCCCGTGCCGGGTCCCACCGCGAGCCGCGCGCCATTCGCCTCGGCGTCGCCGGCGCGCAGCGTGACGAGATCGGCGAGCTTCAGCGTGGTCAGCGCCGCCGCCTGCGCCTCGAAATCATTGACGATCATCACGGCGCCAAGACCGAGGCGCTTGCCGAGCGCGGGCCCGTCCAGCATCCGGCCTGCATTGGTGATCGCCATGCGCACGCCCGTCACCGGCCCCGCGACCGCGAGCAGCGCGCCTCGCGCCTTCACGCCCTCGCGCGTGACGAAGTCGGCGATCGCGTCATGCAACTCGCCCTCGCCCTGCGAATCGATGCGGCCAAGCGGCTTCGCCGCGCCGCCCGGCGCGTCGATCAGGCCGAGGCGGCAATTGGTGCCGCCGATATCGGCGACGATGAGCGGATGAGGAAAGCCAGTCATGTCGACATGCTGATCTCAGGCGCGCCCGCCATCGACGGAGAGGATCTGCCCGGAAATCCAGTTCGCCTGTTCGGAGGCGAGAAAAACGACGGCGTTGGCGATGTCTTCCGGCTTGCCCAGACGTCGCGCATGGATCGATTCCACAAGGCGCTTCTGCCCTTCAACGCCATAGCTCTCCCATTGTTTCTGCGTGCTCGGATTGGACAGCACGAATCCCGGCGCGACGGAATTGACGGTGACGCCATGCGGCCCAAGCTCGAGCGCAAGCTGCTTCGTCAGCCCGACCAGCGCATGCTTCGCGGAGGAATAGGCCTGAATTCCGGTAAGAGACGGACGCAATCCAGCGCCTGACGCGATGGTCACGATGCGGCCGCGCTTCTGCTTTTTCATGACGGGCGCGACCGCCTGCGCGAGAAAGAACGCGCCGTCGACATTGGCGTTGAAGATCACGCGCCAGTCGCTCTCCGAAATCTCCTCGATCGGCCGGCCGACCTGTCCACGCACGCCGCCGCCGGCGAGGGCGAGAATGTCGAGACGCCCTTCGGCGGCCGCGATGCTTTCGACAAGCGCATGCGCCGCGGCGCGATCGGAGAGATCGAGCGCATGCGCCGTCGCGCCGAGGTCGCGCGCCGCGGCTTCGACACCCGCTTTGTCGATGTCGGCGAGATGCAGCTTCGCGCCCGCGTCCCTGAGCGCCTGCGCGATGGCGCGGCCGATGCCCTGCGCCGCGCCGGTGACGAGCGCGACCTGATGGTCGAAACGGATCAGCATGCGTCCACCAGAATTTTCAACGTCTCGGCCGATTGCGGCCGACGCCCGTCCTCGACATCGTGAATGAGTTCGACAAGCTTGCGGATTGCGGGCGCATCGACGCCGGCCTCGCGGCCGAGCTTGCCGATGATTCCGATCTGCTCATCGACTTCGGTCTTGCGCTTGCGCACCGCGAGATCGCGCCACACGCCGGAATGAGTCTTGGCGGATTTCGAGGTGTAGTCGGCGAGGCTTGCGATGACGTCGCGCGCTTTCGCCAAAGGCGCGTCGGGCATGAAGGCCGTGGGATCAAACTCCTTGAAGCCGACTGGCGTGATGTTGCGCGCCTTCGCCGCCGCCATCACTTCGCGTCCCAGCGCGATAAACGCCTTCTCGCGCGCGGGATCGGCGAAATTCGCGCTCATGGAATCAGGCGTGAGAGCGGTCGCAAACAGCATCGCGCCATAGGCGAGCTTGCCCCAGAGATAGCCCCAGATATTCTCGGTCAGCACGGCGTCGGGCTCGAAGATCTGCAACGCCTGATGCATCGCGCGCGTGCGCTCGCGGATCGATCCGTCGATCTCGCCAATGACGACCGCGCCGCGATTGCCATAGAGAATCCTACCCGGTCCCAGCCAGTCGGCGCCGAAATTGACGAAGCAGCCCATGGTGCGTTCAGGGCCGACGATCTCTGCGATGGCGAGTTCGTTCAATCCGTTCTGCGCCGACAGCACATAGCCGTCAGCGGCGAGATGCGGCTTCAATTGTTCCGCAGCGGTGCGCGTCGCCTGCGCCTTCACGGCGAGCACGATGATGGGGAATTCGCCCTTCAACTCATCCGGCGTCGCCGAGGGAACAATCTGCGTGAATTCCTCGACCGGCCCCTCGATGGCGACGCCCGTCGTGCGGCAGGCCTCGACATGGGCTGCGACCTGATCGACGAAGGTGACGTCGAGGCCGGCTCGTTTCCACCAGGCGCCAAGCGTGCCGCCAATGGCGCCCGCGCCCCAGATCAGAATGCGATCCATCGTCTCCGCCGCATGTTCTCATCGCCTCTCGACTTGGCGAGGCGGCAGGTTATGGAAAGCCGCGTCGCAGGCAAGCGCGGCTGCAGCGGGTCTCATCCCCGTCTTCGCAAGGATATATGCATGACATCGCCGCACCATGTTCCAGTTATCGAGAACCTCGCCGCGATCTCGGACCGTTACGACGTGCTGTTCTGTGATATCTGGGGTGTGCTGCATAACGGAGTGCGCGAGAACGCGCCGGCGGGCGCGGCGCTCGAACAATTCCGCAAGCGGGGCGGGCGCGTCGTGCTCGTCACCAATGCGCCGGTGCCGGACGTTCAGGTCGCGCGCATCCTCGACAAGAAATTCGTGCGCCGCGCGTCCTGGGACGCGATCGTCAGTTCCGGCGACGTCACGCGGGCGCAGCTCATCGAGCGCGGCGGCGAGGGCGCCTATCATATCGGGCCGGACCGCGATCTCTCGCTCTTCCACGATCTTCCGGTTGATCGCGCGCCGATCGAGCGCGCCAGCGTCGCCGTCGTCACCGGGCTTATCCATGAAGAGCGCGAGCAGGCGGAGGATTACCGCGCGGTTCTCGAAAGGCTGAAGGCGAGGCGCCTGACGCTGATCTGCGCCAACCCCGATCGCGTCGTGCATGTGGGCGACCATCTCGTGCCCTGCGCCGGCGTCGTGGCCGATCTCTATGAGGAGATGGCCGGCAAGGTGATCTGGGCCGGCAAGCCCTACGCGCCGATCTACGAGATGGCGCTGAACAAAGCGTGTGAGCTCAGCGGCGCGGCTGACAAGAGCCGCATCCTGATGATCGGCGATTCTGTGCGCACCGATCTCGCCGGCGCGAACCAGTTCGGCGTCGACGCGCTGTTCGTGTCGCGCGGCGTCCATCGCGATCATTTTGGCGATGAGGGCGACGTTTCAGCCACGACCACGGCGCTTCTCGCCGACGCTGGAGCGCGCGCGATCGGCGCCATGCCGGCGCTGCGCTGATTGCAAGTCGATTTCGCCGCTCTCTTGCGCCGGGCGCGCCACACTTTGTGCGCAACGCATAATATATAATGATTCCAATGAGTTAACCTATCAATAAGCGCCTTGACAGGGGGGTGGGGCGAAAATATGTTCCGCCCGGCTCGCAGGGCTGATTGAGCAGGTTTTGTTCGTCCGGGTCGCGCCTTCCGCAGCGGTTTCGCTGATGGGAGGCGATTGATTTTGGGCGTTTGCGCAAGCGAGGTGGTCCGATGACGGACGACAAGAGCGCGCGCGGCGAGGACGAGGCCTTGAAGGCGCGGCTGGAGAAACTCTCCGCAGCGCTCGACGCGACGAAGCAGGCGCCGACACGGCGTTTCGCGGAAGCGGCGTCCAACGACGCCAGTGGGCAGGGAAGCGCCATGAATCTCGGATTCAGGGTGCTGACGGAGTTCGTGGCCGGAGTCATTGCGGGCTGCCTGATCGGCTATCTGCTTGACCTCTGGCTCGGGACATCGCCCGTCGCCCTCATCGTCTTCATTTTTCTGGGGACGGCTACGGGCTTCTGGAACGTTTACCGGATTGCGATGAAGCCGACGGGACGCTAAGGCCCGCGGCATCGCGAATGTCATGTCAGGCCAGCCGTCCGGCGGGCCGCATCAAGGGGACCGCCGTGGCCGCCGAAGGCGCAACGCCAGAGCTCGATCCGATCCACCAGTTCCAGGTGCATCCGATCCTCGAACTGAAGCTGTTCGGCCTCGACGTTTCTTTCACCAACGCCTCCCTGTTCAAGGCGGTCGTGCTCGCGGCGATCTTCGCCCTGATGATCCTGGGCACGCGCAACCGCCATCTGGTTCCCGGCCGCATCCAGGCCGCAGCCGAGATGATCTACGAATTCGTCGCGTCGACGGTGCGCTCGACGATCGGCAATGAGGGGATGCGCTTCTTTCCATTCGTGTTCTCGCTCTTCATGTTCGTGCTATTCTCGAATCTGATTGGCCTCATCCCCGGCACCTTCACCGTCACCAGCCACATCATCGTCACCTTCGCGCTGGCGCTGACCGTCATCTCGACGGTCATCATCTATGGCTGGATGAAGCACGGCTCGCATTTCCTGCACCTGTTCGTGCCCTCAGGCGTGCCCGCCCTGCTGTTGCCCTTCATCGTCCTGATCGAGATCATCTCCTTCGTGTCGCGGCCGATCTCATTGTCGGTTCGTCTCTTCGCCAACATGCTGGCGGGCCACATCACCCTGAAGGTGTTTGGCGGCTTCGTCGCGATGCTGATTTCCGCCGGCGGCGCGGCTTCGCTGCTTTCGCCGCTGCCGCTGATCGCGATCCCCGTGCTGACCGCATTCGAACTGCTGGTCGCGGCTTTGCAGGCCTACGTCTTCGCCATTCTCACCTGCGTCTATCTCAACGACGCTCTCCATCCCGGCCACTGATCCCAGTCGCCGTTTTACCCGGAAAACCCAACAGGAGTTCAAAATGGATCCCGTCGCAGCCAAGTACATCGGCGCTGGTCTCGCCGCCATCGGCATGGGCGTCGCCGCGGTCGGCGTCGGCACGATCTTCGGCAACTTCCTCTCGGGCGCGCTGCGCAATCCGTCGGCGGCTGACGGCCAGTTCGGTCGCGCCTTCATCGGCGCTGCGCTCGCTGAAGGTCTCGGCATCTTCGCGTTCCTGGTCGCGATCATCCTGCTCTTCGTCGCGAGGTGAAGGCTCCGGTTCGGATTCCAGTCCGAACCGTCGTCTCAAACAGGCCGCATCTGCGGCCTGTCTCACAAGCGAGGGTCATATGATCTCTTCCGCCTACGCCGCGACCGCCCCGCACGCCGCCGGGCCGGATGCGGGCGTTTCGTTCCCGCCCTTCGATGCGTCGATTTTCGCCTCGCAGCTGTTCTGGCTCGCGATCTCGTTCGGCGCGCTCTACTGGGTCATGTCGAACATCGCGCTGCCGCGCATGGCGCAGCTGCTCGAAGTGCGCGCGAAGAAGATCAAGTCCGATCTCGATCACGCCGCCGACATGCAGGCCAAGGCGCAAGCCGCCGGCGAAGCCTACGAGAAGTCGCTCGCCGATGCGCGCGCCAACGCCCAGGGAATCGCTGCGCAGACCCGCGACAAGCTGAACGCCGAGGCCGAATCAAAGCGCAAGACGCTTGAGACGGATCTCGCCGCCAGGCTCATCGCCGCCGAGAAGCAGGTGGGCGAGACCAAGACGAAAGCGCTCGCCAATGTCGATTCGATCGCTGCGGAAGCGGCGGCCGCGATCGTCGAGCGGCTGAGCGGCAAGGCGCCTGCAGCGAGCGACGTCGCTGCGGCCATCGCCGCTGCGAAGAACTGAGGAGGCGTCGATGCATCTTCTTCTCGACGCCGAATTCTGGGTCGCGGTCGGCTTCATCCTGTTCCTTGGCGTGCTCGCCTGGTTCGGTGTTCACAAGACGATCATCTCTGCGCTCGACGGGCGCGCCAATGCGATCAAGGCCGAATTTGCGGAAGCCGCGCGCCTGCGCGCGGAAGCGGAATCGCTGCTCGCGAGCTTCGAAGCCAAGCGCAAGGCGGCTGAAGCCGAAGCGGCCGAGATCGTCGCTCACGCGAAGGTCGACGCCGAGCGCATGGCGAAAGAGGCGGAAGCCAAGCTCGCCGACTTCGTGAAGCGCCGTACGGCGCAGGCCGAACTCAAGATCGCGCAGGCGGAAAGCCAGGCCGCCGCCGAAGTGCGCGCCGCCGCGGCTGACGCTGCGGTCCGCGCATCGGAAGCGATCCTGCGCAAGCAGACGGCGGGCGCGAGCGGCGAAGAGTTTGTGCGTGCGGGCTTGAGCGGCCTCAAGGGCCGCTTGAACTGACGCCGGTCAGAGCAAAATCGTGAAAGCCGCCGGCGACGGCGGCTTTTTCATTTTGAACGAGGCAATCATCTATGAGGCCGTCATGCCCGCGCTTGTCGCGGGCATCCACGTCTTCCTTTCAACCGAAAACAAGACGTGGATGGCCGGAACAAGTCCGGCCATGACGGAGGAGTACTTCATGACGCCTGTCAGGTTGATGTGATGCTGCTGATCTTCGATTGCGATGGAGTGCTGGTGGACAGCGAAGTCATCGCCTGCGCCGCAGTCTCCGATCATCTCGCATTGCTTGGCGCAGCGATGTCGGCGGCGGAAGTGGGTGAGCGCTTTGTTGGCGTCAGCTCGAAAGACATGATGGCGGCGCTCATCCAGCAATTCGGCGCGCGCATTCCCGAAGACTTCCGATCCGCGCTCCAGCTTCGGACGCTTGCGCTGCTCGCGAGCGATCTGCAGCCGATCCCTGGCGTGCGCATGGCGATCGAGGCGCTGCCGCATCGCCGCTGCGTCGCATCGTCATCGACGATCGAGCGCATTTCTCTTTCTCTCGCGACGGCGCGTCTCGCTGATCTCTTCGAGCCAGCGCACATTTTCTCGTCCTATATGGTGAAGCACGGCAAGCCCGCGCCCGACATCTTTCTTCACGCCGCGCGCGAGATGCAGACGCAACCCGGCGAGTGCGTGGTGATTGAAGATTCGGTCGCCGGCGTCACCGGCGCTTCCGCCGCCGGCATGCGTGTGATCGGCTTCACCGGCGGCTCGCATCTCGTCGACAAGTCGGCGCATGCGGAGAAGCTGCGCGCCGCGGGCGCGCATATCGTCATCGACGACATGCGCGATCTCGCCGCTCACGTCGGCTGAGACTCATTCTTCCTTGTAGCCATATTCCGGGATGCCCTGCTCGGCGCCGTAATATCGGTAAGGCAGGAACTTCCCCGACATCACGATCTTCACGCGGTCGCCCTTGGGATGCGGCATGCGCTCGAAATCGAAGTCGAAATCGATGGCTGACATGATGCCGTCGCCGAACTCCTCCTCGATCAGCGCCTTCCAGGCGGGGCCGTTGACCATCACCATTTCATAGAAGCGATAGATCAGCGGGTCGGTCGGCGGCATCGGCGTTCCGCGATAAGGCGTCTCGTTCAGCATCGCCTCTTCGGCCGGCGACAATCCGAACAATTCGGCCGCCTTCTTCGCCAACGGCTTCACCAGCTTCATCTGGCCGAGCAGCGCGCCGACCACGAGCGTCGGCGCCATGCCGCCGATCTCCTCGCTGATGTATTTCCAGCTCCAGCCCTTCTCGCGCTTGATGTCGCAAATCTTCTCGGTCAGTTCCGCGCGCTTCATCGTCATCTCCTGATTGCCCTGAGACGGCTGCAAGCTCCATGCCGGCGATCGGAATTATTACCCGGGTGATATTGACAACGCTATTTTATCCGGGTAAATCGCGCGGCGTTGATACGGAGATTTGAAATGCAGCGCGGAGGCTGGACCGCTTTCCACGGCGCGCGGCGCGTCGGACGTGAGGAGGGGGCAGAAATTCTTGCGACGGAGCAATGGCGCGACGGACAAGCAGGCGATCCGTCGCTGCTGGTCTTCGACGACCTGACCGGGCGCGTTCTCGATGTCGATCTGTCGCGACCGGCAGATGAGATTTTCGCGCTGCTCGATCGAGCCGCCGCGCCGGAATCGGATGAGCAGGGCGCGTCATCCCAAACGAAAGGCGTCGGCCGGCCAAAGCTTGGCGTCGTCGCGCGTGAGATCACGCTCCTGCCGCGACATTGGGAATGGCTCGCCAGCCGGCCCGGCGGCGCATCGATCACCATCCGCAAGCTCGTGGATGAGGCGCGCCGCGCAACGACAGACACCGATCGCGTGAAGACGGCGCAGGAAGCCGCCTATCGCGTCATGCATGCGCTGGCTGGAGACAGGCCGGGATATGAGGAGGCGCTGCGCGCGCTCTATGCGCGCGACGCCGCGCGATTCGATCGCATGATCGAATTCTGGCCGGCCGATGTCAGCGCCTATGTGCTTGAGATCGCCGCTCCGGTCTTCGTGCAGGCGGCGGACGCGGCGTGACGATCAGTCGTCGTCTTTCGGCCCACGCCAGTTGACGATGCTCATGAGATTGCTGCTGGCGTCGGTCCAGAGCAGCAGCGAATCCGAGCCGTCGCGCCAGGGCGAGATCGACGCCTTCACCTGCGGAACCTCCCAGAATTTATCGTCGCGGCTGTAGAGCGCCCAGCTCACCACGTCCTCGCACTCCGTTTCGTCCGCCGGCGTTTCGACCCAGCGGACGCCGATGTTGAGCGCCTTCGCGAGGCCGCGATGCAGCGGCGCGATCTCGAACGTGTCGAGCTCGAAATTGACGGCGAGGATTCCATCCTGCGCGAGATGGGCGAGATAGGTCTTGAACGCCTCTTCGGTCATGAGATGCATCGGCGGCGAAGCGCCGCGGAAGGCGTTGATGACGAGGATGTCGAATTTCTGCGGGCCGGGATTGGCGAGCTCGCGTTCGAGCACGAGGCGGCCGTCGCCCAGCGCGACCTCCACCTTCGCCTTGCCGTCGCGCACGAAGGTGAAATGCTTGTTGACGAGATCTAGCACCGCCGGATTGAGCTCGTAATAACGCATGAGATCGCCGTCGCGACCGAGGCCGGCGATCATGCCGGCGCCGAGCCCGACAATGCCGATGCGCAGCGGCGCGTTCGGATTGGCGCGACGCTTCGCGTTGAACTGCACCGCCTTGCCCAGCGCGCTCGCCTGATTGAAGGCGCAGGACGGCTCCATCTTTCGCTCGGGCTTGCGGAACTGCGAACCCTGATCGACGCCCGCCTGCCGCATCACGAGATTGGCTTCTTCGGGGTCGTTCCACTGATCGCGTGCGACGCTGACGACGCCGTAGAAATTGCGCGCGCGATCGACGACGTCGGATGCGGCGATCGCCTCGCGCCAGACCATCACGCCGAGGCCTGCCGCGAATCCCGCCGCGCCCAGCGCGCCGACCGGGGTCAGCCACGACATCGAGCCGCCCTTGCGATCGCGCCAGAAGATATAGGCGCTCATCGCGCCGACAACGCCAAGAATGATCGGGAACTCGCGATACTCCGAGAAGACGAGCGGCGCCGCGAGCGCGACGAGCAGGCCGCCGATCGCGCCGCCGATCGACATGGCGAGATAGAAGGCCGGCAACTGCCGCGGCCCCGGCTGCAGGCGCACCACCTCGGCGTGGCAGACCATGCAGCCCGCAAAGAGCGCCGCGATATGCGCGATGAAATCGAGCACGAAGCGCGTCGGCGTGTCGGGCCTTCCCGACACCAGCACGATCGCCGCGATGATAAGAAACGCTAGCGCGTAGAGACGCAGGTCGCCGCCATGCTGACGGCCGAAGGCGAGGGTGAAGCTGAGGAGATAGAGCGCGAGCGGCGCGATCCAGAGAAAGGGGATCACCGCCGACCATTGCGTGATCTGGTTGGTGGTCGCGAGCAGCAGGATCGAGCCGAAGGCGCTGTAGAGAATCCAGCGCGCGATGCGGGAGGATTCGAGCTTCTCCGGCGTCGCTTCATTCGCCTGTTCGATCGATCTGGGATGCGCGCGCCACGTCACGAGCGAGCAGACGGCGAAAAGGATGGCGTAAGCGACGAAGGCCCATGACCAGACCCTTGTCTGCACGCCCGTTGTCATCGCGCCCTCGAAGGCGAAGGGGTAACTCAAAAGACCGAGGAACGAGCCGAAGTTGCTCACCGCGAAAAGTTGTGACGGATTGGCCTTGGGATCGAGGCTCGCGAACCAGCGCGTGATCAGCGGCGATGTCGTCGCGAGAACGAGATAGGGGCCGCCGACGGTCGCCGCCAGAAGCGCGACAATGCGCCAGGTCGGATCGCCGGCATCGACAGGTTTCCAGCTTTCCGCCGGCGTGATCGGCAGCAGCAGAAGCATCACAGCCAGCAGCGCGATCTGCGCCAGCGCCTGCTTCGCCACGGTCATCGGCCTCGTCAGCGCATAGGCGTAGGCGTAGCCGGCGAGCAGCGCCATCTGGAAGAACAGCATGCAGACGATCCAGGTCGTCGCCGCGCCGCCGAACCAGGGCAGGATGTATTTCGCCAGCATCGGCTGGACCTGAAACAGCAGGAAGCCGGCGACGCCCATGGTCGCGGCGAACAAGGTGCGAATCGCGGGCGTCGAAATCATGCGTATTCTTCTCCACCTACTTCATCGTCATCGCCGGGCTTGACCCGGCGATCCAGTTTTCATGTCGGCGCGCGTGGCCGTGGATCGCCGGGTCAAGCCCGGCGATGACAGCTGGATAGAAGGAAATGTAAATCGCTCGCATTCACGTCGCTGCGGACGCGCCTGGCGCCACGCCGAGATCCTTGTCCCAATAAGGAATCTGGCCATAGAGCGCGGCGAGAAAATCGATGAACAGCCGGACCTTGTGCGGCAGATGGCGGCGGCTGGGATAGACAGCGTGGATGGCGACGCGCTGCGAGGCGTGAACGTCAGGCAGCACCTGCTTCAATCGGCCCGAGCGTAATTCAGCGCCGACATCCCAGGTCGAGCGCAGCGCGACGCCGGCGCCGGCCAGAACCGCCTCGCGCACAACCTCGCTGGAATTGGTGCGCAGGCGGCTCTCGATCTTCACGACGGTTTCGCCATCAGGACCTTCGAGCCTGAGATGATCGGCGTTGTGGGCGAGCAGGCGATGATTCCCAAGATCGGCGATGCTCTTCGGCTCGCCGCGAGCGGCGATGTAGGCGGGACTGGCGCAGAGCAGGCGATGATTGGGCGCGAGCCGCTTCGCGACGAGGCTCGAATCCTGGAGATCGCCGATGCGGATCGCGACATCGAAGCCTTCGCCGATCACATCGACGAACGCGTCCGACAGTGAGAGATCGATCGTCAGCGCGGGATGCGCGTCGAGGAAGGGCGTGAGATGCGGCGCGACATGCATGCGGCCGAACGAGGTCGGCGCCGACACGCGCAAGGTCCCGCGCGCCTGCGTCGCGCCTGATGAAAGCCATTCCTCGGCCTCCTCGACGCTCGAGAGAATCGAGACGACGCGCTCGAAGAATCCCTGGCCGGCTTCCGTCAGCGCCACCTTGCGGGTGGTGCGCTGGAACAGGCGCACATCGAGGCGCTCCTCCAGCGCGCGGATGCGTTTCGACACCTTGGCCGGCGAGACGCCAAGCTCGCGCGCCGCGGCTGACATGCCTCCCGTGGTGACGATGCGCGCAAACAGGTCGAGATCGGTCAGGCGGTCCAAGAACTCAGGCGGTCCAAGAGCGGATTATTTCCGCAATGGAAATGATCCTCGACCTCCGGCTCTGGTTCAAGTCATATCGGGCGCGATATAATGACCACCGCTTCGCGATCGAGGACATGAGCCATGACCGCTATCGCCTTTCCCGCGCCTGACGCTGCGATCCTCGCGCGACGCGAGGCGATCATCGCCGATCTCGCGCGCCTGCTGCCGCCGCAGTCGCTCGTGACGACCGATGACGAGCGCCGCGTGTTCGAGACGGACGGGCTGACCGCTTACCGCAAGCAGCCGCTCGCGGTGGCGCTGCCTTCGACAACGGAAGAAGCGGCCGCGGTGATGCGCTATTGCCATGAGAACGGCGTGCCGGTGGTGCCGCGCGGCGCGGGCACCTCGCTGTGCGGCGGCGCGATCCCGCAGGAGGATGCGGTGGTGATCGGGCTCGGCAAGATGAGCCGTATCATCGAGATCGACTATGCGAACCGCGTCGCGCGCGTGCAGGCCGGCGTCACCAATCTCGCCATCACCGGCGCCGTACAGGCGGACGGATTCTTCTATGCGCCCGACCCGTCATCGCAGCTCGCCTGCACCATCGGCGGCAATATCGGCATGAATTCCGGCGGCGCGCATTGCCTGAAATACGGCGTCACCACCAACAATGTGCTGGGCCTCCGCATGGTGTTGAATGATGGGACGATCGTCGATCTCGGCGGCGATCATCTCGACAGCGCCGGCTATGACCTGCTTGGCCTGATGCATGGCTCGGAAGGTCAGCTTGGCCTCATCACTGAGGCGACGGTGCGGCTCCTGCGTTCGGCGGAAGGCGCGCGGCCCGTTCTCTTCGGCTTCGACACGAGCGAGGAGGCGGGCGCGGCGACAGCCGCGATCATCGCGGCCGGCATCATTCCCGTCGCGATCGAATTCATGGACAAGCCGGCGATCGAAATCTGCGAAGCCTATGCGAAGGCCGGCTATCCCCTCGATGTTGGTGCGCTGCTCATCGTCGAGGTCGAAGGCTCGGACGAGGAGATGGACGCGCAGTTGAAAGAGATCGTCGCCATCGCGAAGCAGCATGGCGTGAAGGTAGTGAAGGAATCGCAATCGGCGATGGAGGCGGCGCTGATCTGGAAGGGCCGCAAATCCGCCTTCGGCGCCACGGGAAGAATCGCCGATTATATCTGCATGGACGGAACGATCCCGACGGGCCAATTGCCCTACGTCCTGCAGAAGATGGACGAGATCGTGAAGCGTCACGGGTTGCGCGTCGCCAACGTGTTCCATGCCGGCGATGGCAATTTGCATCCGCTCATCCTCTATAACTGCAACGACGCGCAAGAGCAGGCGAAGGCGGAAGAAGCGGGCAACGAAATCCTGAAGCTCTGCGTCGATGTCGGGGGATGCCTCACGGGCGAACATGGCGTCGGCATCGAGAAGCGGGATCTGATGACGCACCAGTTCACCAAGATCGATCTCGATCAGCAGATGCGCGTGCGCGCGGTGTTTGATCCGCCCTGGCTGCTCAATCCCGCGAAAGTGTTTCCGCTGGAAGGACGGATCGCGACGTGACAAAATCCGCATTTTCCGTATAATACGGGGAAGTGAGATACTGACATGAAGACGAAATCGGCGACGGCGACTGATGTCGCTAAACATTTCGGCGCATACATCGACGCGGCGAAGTCGGGACCGGTGAAGGTGACCAAGCACGACCGGACCGCGGCCTATCTGCTTTCGCCGGAATATTTCGAGCAACTGCTGCTCCGCGAGCGGCCGGCGCCGCGCGTCGATCAGGTTGACGAGGAATGGATCGCTGCGCTTGAGGCGGCGCAGGCGCCTCCCGAAGAAGACTACGAGATCACGGACTTCAAGGGTTGATGCATGGACCTCGCGCCGCCCCGGCCGGGCGAGGTCATCAGATACGCCTATCTCTGGATGAACGAGGCCAAGGCCGGACGTCGTGAAGGCGTGAAGATTCGCCCATGCGCGGTCGTCATGGCGGTGGAGAAGCGCGATGGACAGATGATCGTTTCGGTGTCGCCGATCACTCACGCGCCGCCAGTACACGGTACTCGGGCCGTCGAGATTCCGCGCGAAGTCAAGATCAGACTCGGTCTCGACGACGAGCGCTCGTGGGTCGCGTGCAACGAGATCAACGATTTTGTTTGGCCGGGAACGGATATCAGCGCGATCCCACATCGAGAGCCGTCGACTGTTCGGTACGGCTTTCTCCCTTCAGTGCTTTTTGCGAAGATCAAGGCCGAGTTGATCGCGAGCGCGCGGAATCAAGGGCTCGACCGCGTGCATCGCGACACATAGATCGCTCGATATGTCCTCGTCACATCATTCTCCCTCCAACTCCGCCGAAGCCGCCGCGATTATTTCCGAAGCGCGCGCGAAGAAGACGCCGCTCGCGATATCAGGCGGCGGCACGCGCAGCGCGATCGGCCGGCCGATGCAGACGGCCGCCGACATCACGACTGCGGCGCTCAACGGAATCACGCTCTACGAGCCGGCCGAGATGGTGATCGGCGCGAAGGCGGGCACGCCGCTTGGCGAGGTTCAGAAAACGCTTGCCGAGAAGGGCCAGCAGCTCGCCTTTGAGCCGATGGATCATCGCGCGCTGATGAGTTCAACAGGCGAGCCGACCATCGGCGCCATCGCCGCCGGCAATATCTCGGGGCCGCGACGCATCAATTTCGGCGCGGCGCGCGATTCGCTCATCGGCGTGAAGTTCATCAACGGCCGCGGCGAGGATGTGCAGTCGGGCGGCCGCGTGATGAAGAACGTCACCGGGCTTGATCTCGTGAAATTGTCCGCCGGCGCCTGGGGCACGCTCGGCTTCCTGCATGAGGTCACGTTCAAGGTCCTGCCGAAGCCGGAGACGCAGCTCACGCTCCTGATCTCCGGGCTCGACGATGCGCGCGCGATCGCCGCGCTGTCAGCGGCGCTCGGCTCGCCATTCGAACCATCAGGCGCGGCGCACCTGCCGCGCGACATCGATCGCGTCGCCAAGACGCTCATTCGTCTCGAAGGCTTTTCCGATTCGCTCCGCTATCGCGCCGGCCAATTGAAGGAGTTGCTTGCGGGCTATGGCGCGATCGATGTGCTCGAAGCAGACGCCTCTGAAATGCTGTGGCTTCGGGTACGCGATGCGACGTTCCTTGCCGAGCCGCGGGACAGAGCGGTGTGGCGTCTCTCCGTCGCGCCGACGCGCGGGCCTGAAATCGTCGCGCAAATTCGCCGTCAACGCGAGATCAGGCATTTCTACGATTGGGGCGGCGGGCTGATCTGGATCGCGACCGATGCGACAGGCGATGGCGGCGCGAGTGTCATTCGCGCGGCGATCGCTGCTTTCGACTCCGGCCATGCGACGCTGGTGCGTGGTTCGCAGGAGTTGCGCGACAGCGTCGACGTTTTTCAGCCGCTGCCTGAGCCGCTGATGAAATTGCAGAAGGGATTGAAAGCGAGTTTCGATCCCGACGGGATTTTGAATCCGGGGAAGATGTATGCCGGCGTGTGATCGGGCCGTCATCCCGTGCGCGGCGCGGCATGTGATGACGCGACGCAGACACGGGACCTTATGATGATTCGCCAATTCCCAAACGATCCCGGATCAGCGGCGCATCATTGCATGCTGCGCCGCGTCCGGGATGACGAGTTGGCGCCGCAGCGCGTCCGGGATGACCGTCAGGACTGATGCAAACCAACTTCACCCCCGCGCAACTCTCCGACCCCCGCACCGCCGCGTCGGAGAAAATTCTGCGCACCTGCGTGCATTGCGGCTTCTGCACCGCGACCTGCCCGACCTATGTGCTGATGGGCGATGAGCTCGATAGCCCGCGCGGGCGCATCTATCTCATCAAGGATATGCTGGAGAACGGCCGCAAGGCGAGCGAGGAGGTGGTCACCCATATCGACCGCTGCCTCTCCTGCCTCTCCTGCATGACGACGTGCCCATCAGGCGTGCATTACATGCATCTCGTCGACCATGCGCGCGCGCATATCGAAGAGACCTATTCGCGCTCCTTCAGCGATCGGCTGATCCGCAGCCTGCTCG
Organism: Terrirubrum flagellatum; assembly: GCF_022059845.1. Taxonomy (GTDB): domain Bacteria; phylum Pseudomonadota; class Alphaproteobacteria; order Rhizobiales; family Beijerinckiaceae; genus Terrirubrum; species Terrirubrum flagellatum. The sequence continues at coordinate 5,143,677 of NZ_CP091851.1, forward strand.
CGATGATCCTGCCTTATCCCATGCGGTTTCGATTGGCGCTCGCCGCCGCGCCGCTTGGCAAGATTATGGCGCGCGCCTTGTCGTTTGTCGCGCCGGTTTCAAAACCGAAAACATCCGCGCCGCTCAGGCCCGCGCGCGAACCGTCTGTCTTCGCGCGGCTCAATGCGATGTTCGCGCTGGCGCCGTCGCGCCTGCCCGGCCGCCTCGCTTACGAATCGCAGACTCTCTTTCCTGCCGAAGGCATGCGCCGCAAACGCGTCGCGCTGCTGCGAGGCTGCGCGCAATCCGTGCTCGACCCCGGAATCAATGACGCGACGATCCGTCTGCTCAACCGGCTCGGCGTCGAAGTCGTCATGCCGAAAGAAGAGGGCTGCTGCGGCGCGCTCGTGCATCACATGGGTCGCGACGCGGACAGCCACGCGCAGGCCGCGAACAATATCCTCGCCTGGACGCGCGAGATCGAAGGCGAGGGGCTCGACGCCATCATCATCACCGCGTCCGGCTGCGGCACGACGATCAAGGATTACGGCTTCATGTTCCGCGATGACGCGGCGCTGGCCGCGAAAGCGGCGCGCGTGTCGGAGCTTGCGAAGGATATCGTTGAATTTCTCACTGAGCTTGATCTCAAGCCGGCGCGCGAGACGGGGCTCACAATCGCCTATCACTCCGCCTGCTCGATGCAGCATGGGCAGAAGATCACCGAAGCGCCGAAGACGCTGCTGCGCGCGCTCGGCTTCCGCGTGAAGGAAGCGCCCGAAGGCCACATCTGCTGCGGCTCCGCCGGCGTCTACAACATCCTGCAGCCGGAGATCGCGGCGAGCCTGCGCGATCGCAAGGCCGGCAATATCGCACGGCTCAAGCCTGACGCGATCGCGACCGGCAATATCGGCTGCATCACGCAGATCGCCGCCGGCCTCGCCGAGCGCGGCGCGCCGATCCCGATCCTGCACACGGTCGAGCTGGCGGACTGGGCGATGGGCGGCCCGCTGCCGGAGAAGCTCGCCGCGGCCGGCCTGTCCGGCCGCCCCTCGGCGCCGCTTCTGGCGGCGGAGTAATGGCCGCCACATTGGCGATGTCAGTAAGAAATGTTATGAACTGTTCATAACGAGATTATCAGCGATGGCCGATATCGAACGCATGACCGTGGTTTTCCCGGAGCCAATGGCCACCCGCATCCGCGCGGCGGTCGAGGCGGGGGAATACGCCTCCACCAGCGAAGCGGTGCGTGACGCCGTGCGTCTCTGGGATGAGCGGCGGGCGATGCGCGGCCGCGATCTCGAACGGCTTCGCGCCGCCTGGGATGAGGGGAAGGCGAGCGGCGTGGCTGGCCCCCTCGACATGAAAGCGGTCATCGCCGAGGCGCGGGCCGACTTGAAGCCGCGCCGCCAGCGTGCCCGCTGAGATCGTCGTTTCGCGGCGCGCGCTCGCGGATTTCAAGCGAATCTGGCGTGTCGTTGCGCTCGATAAGCCTGCCGCGGCGGATCGTCTCCTGCTCGCGATGGACGCCAAGATCGAGCGTCTGCGCCGTTTTCCCGAGATGGGCGTCATGCGGGACGACATTCGTCCCGGCTGCCGCTGCCTCATCCATGCCAGCTACCTGATTTTGTACGAGTATCGCGCGCGGACGAGCAGGTGGAGATTGTCGCCGTGGTCGAGGCCATGCGCGATCTCTCTGATTGGTCCTAAGTCCGCCGAAGCCGACAATTCTATTAATCCCGTCGCGGAATTCAGGTCGCGCGCCCCGGAGGCGGCTGCTAGAGACCCGCCCCTGACCATGACCGACCCCGCAGCCCTCGCCGACGATCTCATCGCGCTCTTCGCCGGCGCCGGCTTTGCGCGCGCCGACACGGCGATCCTGCAGCCGGCGGCTTTGTTCGTCGACCTCTCCGGCGAGGACATTCGCCGTCGCCTCTATCTCACCAGCGACGCCGACGGCGCGGAATGGTGTCTGAGGCCCGAATTCACCATTCCGCTCGCCCGCGACCATGTGTCGACAGCGCCCGGAGCGCGGCGGGATGTCGCCTATGCCGGCCCCGTTTTCCGCCATCGCACCGGCGAAAATGGCGAGTTTCCACAAGCGGGCGTCGAATCCTTCGGCCGCGACGATCGCGAGGCCGCCGACGCCGAAATGCTGGCGCTGGCGCTCGAAGCCTGCGGCAAATCCGGCCTCGTGGCGCCCGCGACGGTGATGGGCGACGCCGGGCTTTTCGCCGATCTCCTTTCCGCGCTTTCCCTGACCGAGGCGGCGACGCGACGCCTGAAGCGCGCTTTCGCCACCGGCCGCCTCGTCGACCTCGTCCGTTCGCCGGACGCCGAGACGGACGCTGCGCCCGCCTATGCCGGGCTTCTCACCGCGATCGAGGGGCAGGACCCCAAAGCCGCCCGCGCCTTCGTCGAGGATGTGCTGAAAATCGCCGGCATCGCCCAGGTTGGCGGCCGCACCGCCGGCGACATCGCCGACCGCTTCCTGCGCCAGGCCGCCGGCCGCACCGACGCGAGGCTTGATGATCGCACCCGCGCCATCCTGTCGCGCTTTCTCGCGATCGAGGCCGATCCCGATGCGGCGCTCAGCGAATTGCGCAAGATCGCCGCCGCGGAGCGCATCGATCTCGGTCCTGCCTTCGAGCGCTTCGAGGCGCGCACCGGCTTCATCGCCGCTGCGGGCGTAGATCCCGCAGCGCTGCAGTTCAAGACCGCGTTTGGCCGCAACCTCGATTACTACACAGGCTTCGTATTCGAGATTCGCGATCCCGCGCGCGCTGACGGCAAGCCGGTCTGCGGCGGCGGACGCTATGACGGGCTGATGCTCGCGCTCGGCGCGCCGACGCCGGGCTCCGCTGTCGGCTTCTCCATGTGGCTCGACAGGCTGACCGCGCAGGAGACGTCGGCGTGAGTTCGCAGCCGCTTATTCTCGCTGTTCCCTCGAAGGGCCGCCTGCAGGACAACGCCGCAGCGTTCTTTGCGCGCGCCGGTCTGAATTTCGTGCGCGCGCGGGGCGCGCTTGATTATCGCGGTTCGATCTCAGGCATGGCGGATGCAGAAATCCAGTTTCTCTCCGCCTCCGAAATCACGCAGCAGCTTGCGGCGGGCGCGGTGCATCTCGGCGTCACTGGCGAAGATCTCGTGCGCGAGAATATCGCCGATGCGGATGCGCGCGTCGATCTCGTCAGCCCGCTCGGCTTCGGCCATGCGAATGTCGTCGTCGCCGCGCCGCGCGCCTGGATCGATGTCGCGACCATGGCCGATCTCGACGAGGTCGCGCATGATCTGCATCATCGGCACAAGCGCCGCATGCGCGTCGCGACGAAATATGTGAATCTGACGCGGCGCTTCTTCGCCGCGCATGGATTGTCCGACTATCAGATCGTCGAGAGCGCCGGCGCGACCGAAGGCGCGCCCGCCGCCGGCACGGCGGAGATCGTGGTCGACATCACCTCGAGCGGCGCGACGCTCGCCTCCAACGGGCTCAAGGTTCTCGATGACGGGTTGATCCTGAAGAGCGAAGCCAATCTCGTGGCGTCGCTCACCGCGCCCTGGAGCGCCGAGGCGAAATCGGCGGCGCGCTCGATCCTGTCGCGCATCGCCGCCTCCCAGGGCGCGCAGCGCACGGCGGAAGTGCGCGCGGCGATCGGATCGATCTCGCCGGAGCGCCTCGCGACGCTCATGGCGGCGCGTCAGGCGAGTCTTCCCTTCGGCGCGGCTTCGTCAGGCGCGCCGCTCATCGCCCACTGCCCGCGCGCCGAAGCCGCAGCGCTCGCCGAGGCGCTGGTCGCGGAAGGCGCGACTCATGTCGCCATCGGCGCGATCGACTATCTCTTCACTGGCCGCGTCGATCTCTCGGACAGGCTGTTCTCGCGGCTTGGCTGAGCTTTCGCAGCGCGAACCTGCGGTGCGAAAGCCCTCTGCGGCTCGGGGATTTGTGCGACTTTGCCGCAGGAATCGGCCTCTTCCGCCTTGAGGCCGCCCCCATTATCCGGCATGAGCCCGCGGTAGAGGGACGCATCAGCCGGGAGGCATCATTGAAGACGCGCATTCTGGGGCTCGCACTCGTCGCCGCAATGGCTTCAGGCGCGGCGCTCGCGCAGCGGTCGCAGCCGTCAATGGAAAAAGAAGACCCGATGAATCCGCGGAACGCCGTCAGGGAAGGCAGTCAGCCGCAGATTCCGCGCCAATACGACAAGCCGTTCCCTACCGGCATGAACTGGGTCGCCGTCACGCTCAACGGCAAGCCGCTCGGGGCCAGCCGCGAGCGGCCGAGCTTCGTGCTCGACGACCAGATGCGCGCCCGCGGCTATGGCGGCTGCAACAATTTCACCGTCGTCGCCTATCCGCTGAAACAGCAGAAGATGATCGTCGGGCCGATCGCGCATACCAGAATGGCTTGCGACAAGGCGGCCGAAGCGCAGGAGCGCGCCTTCTTCGAGGCGCTGCGCCTTGCGAATGAATGGGACTATGACGCCGGCAAGCTCGTGCTCAAGGGACAGCGCGGCCAGTTGCAATTCGAGCGCGGCATCTGACGATTGCGCCGTCCCCGGAACGACGAGCGAGCGTTAGTGAAGCGAGACGTATCCGGGGTCCACTGAAAAATCTGCGAGCGTAGCGGGCGCTCATTTCGTCGCGCCTTCGGCGCGACATCTTGCGCGGGGCCCCGGTCTCCATTCCATTCGCTTCGCTCATTTCATGGAACCGGGGACGATGAGAGCTTCATTGCGAAATTCTGAAGCTCTCTCCGTCCCCGGATTCATGCAGCGAGGCGAAGCCCGAGCGGAATGAAGTCCGGGGCCCAGCGCAATAAGTCGCGAAGCGCCTTTTCCGACCGCTATCTCACGCGTCGGCTTTTTCTTTTGCGTCCACCGGCTTGAATACGCCGTCGGCGCCGGGCGACATGGTGAGCTTGCGATCGTGCATCTCGGCGAGAGTCGAGCGATGGCCGATCGAGACGATCGTCGTGTTCGGCAACGTCTTCCGAATGGCTGCGTAAATTTCCGCTTCGAGCGGCTCATCGAGCGAAGCGGTCGCTTCATCAAGAAACAGCCAATCGGGTTTCGCGAGCAGCGCGCGCGCGATCGCGAGGCGTTGCTGCTCGCCGCCTGACAATCGCTGCTGCCATTGATCATCGCGGTCGAGTTCGCTTTCGAGATGCGCAAGCTTCACCTTGCCGAGCGCGTCGCGAATGGCGTCGTCGGAGTAGGCGTGTTCGTCGGCGGGATAGGCGATGGCGCTGCGCAGCGCGCCCTGCGGAATGTAGGGGCGCTGCGGCAGCAGCATCACGCTCTTGTCAGCAGGCGTTTCAATGCGACCTTTGCCGAAGGGCCAGATGCCGGCGATGGCGCGGAACAAGGTCGATTTGCCAGATCCCGATGGACCCGTGAGCAAAGTGCGCTCGCCGGACTTCAGCGCAAGGCCATCGACATGCGCGATGGTGCGTCCCTGCGGCAGAGCCAGATCGAGTTCGGGAATGGCGACGACATCGCGCTCGACCGTGACATCGTCAATGTGCGGCGGTTTCGTATTCGCCTGTTCCGCGCGCGTCATCGAGTCGTTGAATGAGGTCAGACGATCGATGCCGGCTTTGTAGGACGCCAGCGTCGCATAGGCGTTGATGAAGAAAGACATGGCGCTGTCGACTCGACTGAAAGCGCTCGAACCCTGCTGCAACTGGCCCAAAGTGATCTTGCCGAGGAAAAAATACTGGCCCATGAAGATATAGGGGAAAGCGACGCTCATCTGCGTCCAGGAGAATGTGAAGCCGGTCAGTTTCATCCGCCGCTTCAGGATTTCGATATAGTTGCGGATGATGGCGCCGAAGCTCGTCGTCAATCGGCTCTTTTCAGTATCAGCTCCGCGCAGGAGCGCCACCTGCTCGCCATATTCGCGCAGCCTCGCCAGCGAAAAGCGGAAATTGGCTTCCACCTGCTCCTGTTTGAAATCAAGTCCGATCAGCGGCTTGCCAATGAGATGCGTGAACAGCGTGCCGATCACCGCATAGATCAACGCCACCCAGACGAGGAAGCCCGGAATAACGTAATCCGTGCCCGGGAAGGTGAAGCCGCTCGATATGGTCCAGAGCACCACGGTGAACGAAACGAGCGTCGCGAGCTGGGACAGCAGGCGTATGGACAGCGTCATGGTTGACTGGATGAAAGCCCTGACGTCAACGGCGATACGCTGGTCAGGGTTGTCGGTCTGCGCGCCGACCATCTGCATCTTGTAGTGCGTGCCGCGCGAAAGCCAGCGACCATAGTAGCTCTGCGTCATCCATGTGCGCCAGCGAATATCAAAAATAGTGTCGGTGATGAGATCGATCATCTGGAAGATGATCCAGACGACAAGCAGCGGCACGAACACCCACCAGATCTGATACCAGAATGCCGACGCGTCCTTTTTCTGGAGAGCGTCAAACAGATCACGATACCAGGCGTTCAACCTGACAGTCAGCGCCACCTGAACGAAATTGCCGGCGATGATGACTCCAACCATCGCGGCCGCCGCGCGGCCTTCGGTCGAGAACAGCCTGCCGAAGAAGCCGTAAGCGGCGACCGGCGATGTCGTCGCCGAGAAGTAGGGATCGGCCAGCGACATGATCGTGCGGATGACCGGAATGAAGGACACGCCATAAACGATCGCGGCGAAGGCCACTGACGCCGTCGCCATGAAAGCGGGCGGCATGAGGTCGTTGATCGCGTTTGGCAGCCAGCCGAGGGCGCCGAGCGTCGACATGCCCGCGAGGAAGAGATAGCCGAGCGCATACATGACAACGAAGATGCGCAGGAAGCTCGAAATATCGCGCGAGAGATAGAGCAACGCCGCCATGGCGAAGCCGCTGATCGGCACATAGATCGGCAGCGCGGCGGATTCGCCCGGGGCGACCAGCATGAACAGCCCCGAGAGGGCGGCGGTGACGAGCGCGAAAACCTGCATGAACATTCCTGTGAGCAGCCGGCCCGGGAGCGGCGTGAGAGCAAATCAGCGAGCAATGTAGCGAAAATGGGGATCGCCAACAGGGCGAAGTCCGGTTGCCGCTACACGGATTGGCGAGCAGCAAATCAGGCGCCGAAGGTCCACCATTTATGGGCGACGAAGTTCCAGCCCATGACGAGGATGGTGGTGACGATCTGCGCCGGCAGATAGGGCGCGCCGAGCTGCTCCACGAACAGGGTCATGAGCGCGAGCGTCAGGCCGAATCCAACCGCCATGACGACGACGAAGCGCCAGCCGGCCTCGAAATGCGGCCTGTCGCTGCGGAAGGTCCTGACGCGGTTGAGCCAGTAGGAGACAATGCCGCCGACGCAGTAGCCGGCCAGCGCCGCCGGGACCGCGGGCGTTTTCGCTGCTTCCACGAGGCCGATCAGGACGGCGTAATGAACGAGCGTCGCGATGATGCTGACGCCAAAGAACGAGATGAATTGGGAGACGAGGGCCGGGGCCGGCATGGGGACCTTATTGGGCCGGGGCCGGCCAGACGCGATTCGCGAGCGTGCCAGCTTCTAGCACAGGCAGCGTCACGCTGTCAAGACTATAATCCTATTTGTTCGTCGTGGCTCGCCGGAGGCGAGGGGATAGCAGGAACCCTCCGGGGCCGCCGGGGCTTTCCCGCCAGCACGCCGCCGGTTTGCAATCCCCGCCGGATCGCGGCAGGAAGCGGCGCGATTTCGCAACCGCGAAGGCGACGGGAGACCGGATGATGGCGAAGTGGGTCTACACCTTTGGCGACGGCAAGGCCGAAGGCGACGCCGGGATGAAGAACCTGCTCGGCGGCAAGGGCGCCAATCTCGCGGAGATGTCCAATCTCGGCCTGCCGGTGCCGCCGGGCTTCACGATCTCCACCGACGTCTGCACCCACTATTACGCCCATGAGCGGACCTATCCCGAAGAGCTGAAAGGACAGGTCGAGACCGCGCTCGCTCATGTCGGCAAGCTGACTGGCCGCGTGTTCGGCGACGCTGCGAATCCATTGCTCGTCTCCGTGCGTTCGGGCGCGCGCGCGTCGATGCCCGGCATGATGGATACGGTGCTCAATCTCGGCCTCAACGACGAGACCGTGGAAGCGCTGGCGAAACAGGCGGGCGATCGCCGTTTCGCGCTCGATTCCTATCGCCGCTTCATCACGATGTATTCCGATGTCGTGCTCGAAGTCGGGCACCATCACTTCGAGGACATTCTCGAAGAGCACAAGGAGCGGAAGAACTACCAGCTCGACACCGATCTCACCGCCGACGACTGGGCGCAGCTCATCGTCAAATACAAGGCGGCGGTGAAGCGCGAGCTCGGCAAGGATTTTCCGCAGGATCCGAAGGAGCAGCTGTGGGGCGCGATCGGCGCCGTGTTCGGCTCCTGGATGAATGCGCGCGCGATCAAATATCGCGAGCTCAACGATATTCCCGCGAGCTGGGGCACGGCCGTCAATGTGCAGGCCATGGTGTTCGGCAATCTCGGCGAAACGTCGGCGACCGGCGTCGCCTTCACGCGCAATCCCTCCACCGGCGCGAAGGAGCTCTATGGCGAATTCCTGATCAATGCGCAGGGCGAGGACGTCGTCGCCGGCATCCGCACGCCGCAGGACATCACCGAAGCGGCGAAGATCGCAGCGGGCTCCGACAAGCCGTCGATGGAAAAGGCGATGCCCGAGGCCTACGCCGAGCTCGTGCGCATCTATGGCGCGCTCGAAAAGCATTATCGCGACATGCAGGACATGGAGTTCACCGTCGAAAGCGGCAAGCTCTGGATGCTGCAGACGCGCAACGGCAAGCGCACCACCAAGGCGGCGCTGCGCATCGCGGTCGATCTCGCAAGCGAAGGTCTGATCTCGCGCGCCGAAGCGGTGCAACGCATCGAGCCTGCGTCGCTCGACCAGCTTCTCCATCCGACCATCGATCCCAAGGCGCCGCGCACCATCATCGCGACGGGTCTTCCCGCTTCGCCCGGCGCCGCGGCCGGCGCGATCGTGTTCTCATCCGACGAGGCGGAAGAGGCGAAGAAGCAGGGCCGGAAGGTGATCCTCGTGCGCGTCGAGACGTCGCCGGAAGACATTCACGGCATGCATGCGGCGGAAGGGATTCTGACGACGCGCGGCGGCATGACCTCGCATGCGGCGGTGGTCGCGCGCGGCATGGGCAAGCCCTGCGTCTCCGGCGCCGGATCGATCCGCGTCGACTACGCCAAGCAGACGCTCACCGCGATGGGCAAGACGCTGAACAAGGGCGACGCCATCACCATCGATGGCGGCACCGGCCAGGTGCTGCTTGGCGAAGCGCCGATGCAGGAGCCGGAACTCTCTGGCGAATTCGCGCAACTGATGGAGTGGGCCGACGGCGCGCGGCGCATGAAGGTGCGCGCCAACGCCGACACGCCGCTCGACGCGGCAACGGCGCGCAAGTTCGGCGCGGAAGGCATCGGTCTCTGCCGCACCGAGCATATGTTCTTCGAGGGCGACCGCATTGTCGCGGTGCGCGAGATGATTCTCTCCGACGACGAGAAGGGTCGTCGCGCCGCGCTTGCGAAGCTGCTGCCGATGCAGCGTTCGGATTTCGCCAAGCTGTTCGAGATCATGCATGGGCTGCCGGTGACGATCCGCCTGCTTGATCCGCCGCTGCATGAATTCCTGCCGCACACCGACGCCGAGATCGCGGAAGTGTCGAAGGCGATGGGCGCGTCGCCGGAGAAATTGAAGGCGCGCGCGCATGAGCTGCACGAATTCAATCCGATGCTCGGCTTCCGCGGCTGCCGGCTCGCCATCGCTTACCCTGAAATCGCGGAAATGCAGGCGCGCGCCATTTTCGAGGCGGCTGTCGAAGCCGCGAAGAAGACCGGCGAGCCCGTCGTCCCTGAAGTGATGGTGCCGCTGGTGATGACCAAGCCCGAATTCGATCTCGTCAAGGATCGCATCGACGCCATGGCGGCGGCCGTTGCGAAGGAGACCGGCGCCAAGGTCGAGTATCAAGTCGGCACCATGATCGAATTGCCGCGCGCCTGCCTGATGGCTGGCGAGATCGCACAAAGCGCCGAATTCTTCTCTTTCGGCACCAATGATCTCACGCAGACGACGCTTGGCATCTCGCGCGACGATGCGGCGTCGTTCCTCGGCCCCTACACGGCGAAGGGCATCATTCCCGCCGATCCCTTCGTGACCATCGATCAGGAGGGCGTCGGCGCTCTGGTGAAGCTTGCGGTCAAGGGCGGACAGGCGACGCGACCGAAGATCAAGCTCGGCATCTGCGGCGAGCATGGCGGCGATCCCGCCAGCATCGTGTTCTGCGAAAGCGCCGGCCTCGACTACGTCTCCTGCTCGCCTTATCGCGCGCCGATCGCGCGGCTCTCGGCGGCGCAGGCGGCGCTCGGGAAGCTCAAAGAGAAGGACGCGTGATCCGATTTGCGAAAGTCAGGGGTAAGCTGTCATCCCCGGGCTTGTCCCGGGGATCCACGTCTTTTTCAATTGCAAGCAAGACGTGGATGGCGAGTGGAACTCGGGCAAGCCCGAGTTCCGGAAGACTGAAAACGCAAGTCGGATAAATCCGACTTGCGGCGACAAGTCCGGCCATGACGGGGGAAAATCGCGGCGTCGTCTTTTAAGTCGCCAGGGGGGATTTATGGAGCGTCCGACAGAACTTCACCCGCCGCGGCCGCTCACGCGTGAGGAGATGGCCGGCGCGCACGGGCTTGAGCTGTTCCGCCGCATGATCGCCGGCGAACTGCCGCGCCCGCCGATCTCGAAGACGCTGAATTTCTGGCTCGCCGAAGCCGATGAAGGCCGCGCCGTGTTCGTCGGCGAACCCTTGCCGGAGCATTTCAATCCGCTTGGCACGATCCATGGCGGCTGGGCGGCGACTTTGCTCGATTCAGCGCTCGCCTGCGCGGTGCATACGATGCTGAAGCCCGGCCAGATCTACACCTCGGTCGAGATGAAGGTGAATTTCGATCGTCCCATCCTGCCGGGCATGGGCCTCGTGCGCTGCGAGGGGAAAGTCATCCAGGTCGGCGGCCGCATCGGGACGTCTGAAGCGCGCCTTGTCGATGCGAATGGCAAGCTGCTCGCGCACGGCACCGAGACCTGCCTGATCATGGACATCAATGGCGGGCGGTGAGGGGCTGGCGCGCTGTGCTTTGCTCCTCGTCCCCGGTTCCATGAAGCGAGGCTTCAGCCGAGCGGAATGGAGACCGGGGTCCAGCGCAAGATTCGCGAGCGAAGCGAGCTCCTCGAAGTAAAATTGAGGCTGCGCCTTCGGCGCAGGAGTCTTTCGCTGGATCCCGGATACGGTTCCGCTCCACTTCGTTCCGCTTCACCGTTCCGGGAACGGAGGCCGACGCCCGCTTCGCCGCCTTGATCGCAAGCTTCGCCGCCGCCATGCTGGCCGCCCGCATGTAATTTTTATGCGCGAGGATCATCATGGCGATATCAGGCTCCGTTGCGCGGCCGTTCGGTTCTCTCGCCTATGAGGACAATGGCGTCGGCGCCGCGCTGATCTTCGCGCATGGACTCGGCGGCAATCACCTCTCCTGGTGGCAGCAGATCGCGCATTACAAGCCGCATTTTCGCTGCGTGACCTTCTCGCATCGCGGCTTTGCGCCGTCGTCGTCGATATCAGGCGGCCCCGATCCATACGACTACGCCGACGATCTCGCGGCGCTTCTCGATCATCTCGCAATCCCGCGCGCGGTGATCATCGCGCAATCCATGGGCGGGTGGAGCGCCGTCGAGTTCGGATTGAAATATCCCGATCGCGTCGCTGGCATCGTCTTCGCCTGCACCACCGGCAGCATCGATTTCGAGCAGGCGCCGCACATGAAACTCGGTGCCGTCGCTGAATGGCGCGCTTTCGCCGATGCGGAAATTGCTGCGGGACAGGCGGAATCCGTGCATCCCGCCTGCGGCCGCCGCATGGCGAGCGAAAATCCGGCGCTGCATGAACTCTACAAAGAGATCGATCGCATGAACGCAGGCCTCGACAAGCCGGCGATCATGCGGAAGCTGCACGCGATGCGCGCGCGGCCGCCGTCCGATCTCGATCAGATTCCCGCGCATCTCATGTTCATCACCGGCGGCGAGGATATCGTCATTCCGCCATGTGGCGTCGAGGCGGTGTCGCGCAGCGTCGCCAATGCGCGTTTCGCGCGCGTCGAGGATGCGGGACACTCCGTCTATTTCGAGCGCGCGTCGCGGTTCAATGACGCGCTCGATTCCTATCTCGGCGCCATCAATTACCGATAGCGATACGTGGATTTCTTGATCGCAAATCTCCCGAGCGCTGTGCGCAATGCGGCTTAACGAAAGCTTGCTTCGCGTCCTGCGATGACGCGCCTCATGTTTCCTGATGTTTACGGTCGCGCAACCCTAATGGTCGATAACCACGATCGAACGAATGCGACGCATTCGCTCGCCGATCGACGGAACCTGGTCTCGCGTACCGTCGACATGGCGATCTTGCGCCGTATCCCCGTGGCGTTCTTCGCAGCGGATGGCGACGTGTTTCATCGTCGTCCGGGCGAAGCTTTGCGTGGCGTTGCGTATGCGTCAGTCGCGTCGGCGAGTTCACTGGATCTGTGCGACCATCGCACCCTGGGCCCTCGCCGGCGGGCTCCTGGCGACGTTCACGGCGAGCGCTGGCTATGCGCCTGTCGGCGTAACGCTGATCGGCTGGAAGAAGCCGCTCACTCCCAGAGAGATTGCGGCTGACAACGCTGAGCCTGTCATGACAGGCGCTATCCGCCTCGCGAGCCTGACGTCGGACTGGCCGATCGCCTCGCGCGCCGAAACCATCGGCAATCTGCCGCGCTCCTCGCGCCTCGTCGACGAGCTTGCGCCGAGCTTCGAGATGAAGCCGGACGCGCATGATTTTCCCGTCGTCGATCGCAGGCTGAAGGGTGATCCGATTCTGTCGCTGCGACCGAGTCTCAGCCGCGCCATCCCTGCGCCGTTGCATCAGGATTTCGCGCGGGCGATCTTTTCGATCGATGAGGACAATCTCGTCTTCGGCGAATTCCGCGTTCAGCCCGCGACCTTGTCGCTGCGCGAGAATCTTGTCGCGATCGAACGATTTTCGCCGGGCCAGATGCAGCCGCAGGCGCCCGCGCGTCCCGGCATCGAGACATCGCCGGAGGCGGCCTCGTCAACACCTGCGCAAACGACCAGCGAAGGCCGCTCGGGCGCGACGCCTTCAACCTCGCGCGAGATTGCGCTTGCCTCAGCGACGCCTGCGGCGGCTGGCGCCATGCCGCTTGCAATCGCCGCGGCGCCCGTGTGGCTCCCGGGGCAAGGCGGCGTCACCGCCGTCGCGCGCAGCGACGCGGCGCAACGCTATTCAGGTCTCGTGCAGCCCGCCGCGATGGGGCGCGAACTGAAATGCCTGTCCGAAGCGGTCTATTTCGAGGCGCGCAGCGAGCCGGAGGAGGGGCAGGCGGCGGTGGCGCAGGTGGTGCTCAATCGCGTGAAGAGCGGGCTCTATCCCCAGAGCGTCTGCGGCGTCGTCTATCAGAACCGCGAGCGCTATCTCGGCTGCCAGTTCACCTTCGCCTGCGAGGGCAGGTCGCTGCGCATCACCGAGCCGGAACCCTGGCGCGCGGCGCAGCGCATCGCGCAGGCGGTGCTCGATGGCAGCAGCTACAATGATGAAGTGGGCGGCTCGACCCACTATCACGCGCGTTATGTCCGGCCCTATTGGGCGCGCAGCCTGAAGCGGATGGATACGATCGGTCAGCATGTCTTTTATCGGCTGCGGCCGGGGCAGACGTAACAAATAGCGATCTTTTGGTTTTCGCCGCCGCCGCCTAGCGCAGGCGATGCCATATCATGTATTTTAGAATCGGGTTGTTGTGGTCTCGAGTCGCAATTCGAATGTCATTTTACGCGCCTGACGAGGTTATCGAAGAAGTTGTTGCGACACGAAACCGCATCGGGAAATGGATTTTCTGTGAGCGAGAAGTAATTGACGACTGGTATGCGGTTGTAAGAGAAGTCGGTAGCGCAATGATGTTGACAAACAGTTGTTTGCCTATCAATGGCGATGTCTACTATGCGATCGTTTCTTCACACAAGCCATTTGAAACAGTTCTGCTTCCGTCGAAGAAATTTGTGATTCTCGTTGATGGAGATTCCTTTTATTCGTTTCTCAGCTTTTGCTTAAGAATTCAATCGCTGTCGCCTCTGGCAGAGTTCTTGGACGGCGGAGGTGCGTTGGCCGAGCACGCCAATCTTTTAGGGATACCCCTCTTAAATATTCTAAAATACTTTTTACAGAATCCAATAGGAGCTACTGCGCTCGAAGGACGCACTCGCGCGGTTTATCAATCTGCTTTATTGTTTATTGTTGGGCATGAGCGGGCTCATATTGCGCACGGACATATGGACTTCATTCGGTCCGAAGATTTCGCTTGCTTTGCGAAAGACACAGAAGACCGTGATCTCACTTTGCGTACACTTGAGATGGACGCAGATAGTAGCGGTACGACGGCAGTTTACGATGTTTTTGAGCATATTCTTTTTCCTTTGGTAGCATCGAAAGGCTTGGACGAATGCATTGCTGAAGAGACGGCGCATCGTTTTCGTGCGCAATATATTGCAGGCGCGTTTATCTCCATTTTATTTGCTGACGCGCGGCTAAAGAATTTCAACACTCCAGGCTATCCGTTGGGATACGCTCGCTTTCTGACAGTTTCGGAAATTATGAAAAAGGTGCTCGCCTCTTTAGGCAACAAGAGTGCTGCCTTACCAGAGCAGGTGCGGGAGCAGATTGTCGACGCCTTTGCGAAGCTCAATGGAGATGTCGAGAAGTTAGGTCATCCGATCGCTACCAATTGCCGCGTTTGGGAGCGAAGCGCGCATACTCCAAGACATGAATACAATGTGATTGGAGTTTGGGACGGCCTACGACTCCTCCAACCACTTTATGGCCGTTGGGCGCGACTCCGTCCGTTCCTTGAGAAATACCAGCGAGGCGGCCGGTTGGCGCCGGCTTCTGCGAATCCATTTTAGCGGCTCGTCGCTCTCTGACAGTCCCGGTTTTTTCGTCATGCCCGCGCTTGTCGC
Source organism: Terrirubrum flagellatum (assembly GCF_022059845.1). Classification (GTDB taxonomy): domain Bacteria; phylum Pseudomonadota; class Alphaproteobacteria; order Rhizobiales; family Beijerinckiaceae; genus Terrirubrum; species Terrirubrum flagellatum. Next base: position 5,158,696 of record NZ_CP091851.1, read on the forward strand.
AGGCATCCGCGTCTTTGTTGAGAGGAACCAGCTCGTCGTGGATGGCCGGACCAAGTCCGGCCATGACAACTGGAAGAACGATCCCTCGCAAAATGGTGAACGCTGTTTCTGGCGTGTTTTCGCGCGCCATTGTCCCGTTTCGGCGCAATTCGCATCGAACACCGTTAACCTCCGCTTCATTCCGGCACGAAAACGCTCCGAATCTGGAGTAACCAAACTATTGATTTAACTATACTATTTCCCGCAATCCCATTGCCTTCCAGCATTTCAAGGCGTTACCTCCCGGCAACAGCGACGGCGTTGATCGCCTCGCACCGGGATGGAGCAGATGATGAGCTTCGGGCGGACTTTTGTGATGGCGAGCTGCGCTGCCGCGGCGCTCGCGGCCGGCGTCGGCCGCGTCGACGCCGGCGAACGCTGCGTCGGCCAGTGCTTCGAGAAGGTCGCGACGCCGCCGGTTTATGGTTCGGTCGCCGAGCAGGTGATGGTCGCGCCGCCGCGTCACGTCGTTCACCGCACGCCGGCCGAATTCGCGGTGGTGCCGCGCCCCGTGACGATCGCGCCGGAGCATACCGTCGCCCGATACGTTCCTGCTGAATACGCCAGCGTCGCCGAGACGGTGATGGTGTCGCCCGGCGGCAAGCGCTGGGTCGTGCGCCGTGACTATTACGGCCGCGAGATCGGCTGCTGGGAAGTGACGCCGCCGGAATATGCGACGCGCACCCGCTCTGTCGTCGTGCGCCCCGCCGCCACCCTCTATGAGCGCGTCCCGGCGGTGACCGCGATGCGCGCGCAGCATGTGATGGTGCGGCCGCCGTCGGTCTCCTACGAGACGATCCCGGCCGAATACGCCACGCGCCAGCGCACCGTGCTGGTCAGTCCGGGCGGCGCCGAATGGAGGCCCATCGGCCGCGGCTACTAAAAGATTCAGGTTCCGGCGACGGGAGGCTCGCAAGAGCGGATGTCGACGGGATGCGCCGACCGCGGTTGTCCGCCCGCGGTCGGCGTCACCGTTTTCGCGTGGGTTCGATCCATGCACGAGCGTGATAGGTCCATCAGCATTTGTGACTGCTGCTGATCCCTGAGGCGAGTTACCATTCCTGCAACTTCGCAGGACTTCGTCTCCCCATGAGCACAGCCACCATCTCCGCTGCGCCGTCCTGGCGCACGCCTCTCATCATCGCGCTCGCCGGCGCGGCCATCAGCTTCATCGGCTTTGGCCCGCGTTCGGTTTTCGGATTCTTCCTCCAGCCCATCTCCAACGAATTCGGCTGGAGCCGCAGCGTTTTCGCGCTGACCTTCGCGCTTCAGCAGCTTTTCTGGGGCATCGGCCAGCCTTTCGCCGGCGCCATCGCCGATCGCTTCGGCACGACGCGCGTGCTGATCGGCGGCGCGGTTCTCTATATGGCAGGCCTCGCGCTGATGACCGTGTCGAGCGACCCGATCCTCATGCACATCACCGGCGGCGTGCTGATCGGCTTTGCGCTCGCCGGCTGTTCGTTCAACGTGGTGCTCGGCGCCTTCGCGAAATTGCTGCCGCCGGAGAAGCGTGGGCTCGGCCTTGGCCTTGGCACCGCCGCTGGCTCGTTCGGCCAGTTCGTCTGCTCGCCTTTCGCGCCAATGCTGGTCAACGCCATCGGCTGGAAGCCGACGCTCTATGTGCTGGCGCTGACGACGATCCTGATCATTCCGCTGGCCTTCGCCCTGTGGACGGCGCCCGCGCCTCCCGGCGCGCGCGTCGCGGCGGCTGACGGGCCGCAATCGCTTGGCGGCGCGCTCTCCGAAGCCTTCGCGCAGCCTTCCTATGTGATGCTGGTGCTGGGCTTCTTCACCTGCGGCTTCCAGCTCGCCTTCATCACGGGGCATCTGCCGCAATTCCTCGTCGATCGCGGGCTTGATCCCTGGGTCGGCGGCGTCGCGCTCGGCGCCATCGGCCTGACCAACATCATGGGCTCGCTCGCCTCGGGCTGGCTGATGACGCGCTGTCCCCGGCGCTACATGCTCGCCATCATCTATGCGCTGCGATCGGTCGCCATCATCGGCTTCATGCTGACGCCGGTGACGACGACGAGCGCGATCGTGTTCGGCCTGTCGATGGGTCTGCTCTGGCTGTCGACGGTGCCGCCGACATCGGGTCTCGTCGCGCTGATGTTCGGCGTGCGCTACATGACGATGCTCTACGGCTTCGCCTTCTTCTCGCATCAGGTGGGCGGCTTCTTCGGCGCCTGGCTTGGCGGCGTGCTCTATGAGCAGTTTAGGAGCTACGACATCGTCTGGTGGCTGTCGGTCGCGCTCGGCTTTGCCTCGGCTGCGATCAATCTGCCGATCCGCGAGAAGGCGGTGGAGCGCGCCGCGCCGGCGGCCGCGTGACGAAGGCGGCTTGATTATATGTCTCAGAACAGGGCCGTCATGGCCGGACTTGTTCCGGCCATGACGTGAACTGAATTCAAGCGGCGGGCGGCGCGACAAACTCGTCGAAGCGATCGAACGCGCTCGACCAGCCGCCGCGATGGCCCTCGCGCTCCTCGACCGACTGGAACGGCGTCTGCCGAAAGATCATGCGCGTGCCGTCGCCATTTTCCTTGAAAGTGATGTCGACGAGCGTCTCCAGTCCGCGCTCGCCTTCCTCCTCCCAGCGGAAGGTGAAAGCGAGTCTTTCCGGCGGCGTGATTTCCTTGAACACGCCGCCATGCCAGAGATTGCGCCCGTCCGCGACGGAGCGCAGGCAACCGCGCCAGACGCCGCCGACGCGCACATCCATCGTCATCTCGCGCGCGGGATAATCGCGCGGTCCCCACCAACGCGCGACCTCAACCGGATCGGTCCAGGCGCGGAACACGACGTCGCGCGGCGCGGCGAAATTGCGGAAGATGAGGAGTTCGCCGCCAGCGTCTTTCGCGTGCGGCTCCCTGAAGAAGCTCATGCGCCTGCTCCACGCAGAGAAACGAAAATGCGCGCTTTCATTTCTCCGCGGCCTGCCTGAGATTTGTCAGGCCGGCGACGAAATCCTTGCCGACCATCTCGTCCATATTCATGAACACGCCCATCAGCTTCATCATGTAGGGCTTCGCGCCCGTCATCGCCCAGGAGACGCGCGTCGAAGCTCCCTGCGGCTGCAGCGTGAATTCGGCGGTGTTGTGCGCTTCGAACGGCTTGAGGAAATCAAGCTTGATGGTGATCTTCTGCGGCGCCGGCGCATCGAGGATCTCCATGCGGCCCGAGCCGACATTCTTGTTTCCTTCCCACGCGTAGATCGCGCCCTTGCCATTCGGCGCGCCGGAATAGGTGCGTTTCAGCGCGGGGTCCCGGTTCTCCCATGGCGACCATTGCCGCCACTGATGGAAATCGGCGATCAGCGGGAAGATCGCTTCCGGCGGCGCTTCGATCGTCGCTGCGCGCTCGATGCGGAAATCGTTGGGGCGCGTCGCCGCATAAATGAGAAGCGCGGCGATGACGGCGACGATGATGAGAAGAACGGTGGTCACGGTTCGATTTCCCCGGAGTTATGTCTGCGATTGCGTGACCGACTCTAGCCCTGCAACGGCATCAGCGCACGCAGGCGCGGATCGCGCAAATAGAGGCCGCCCCAGGCGAGAAGCCCGAGATAAAGTCCAAACAGAAAATGCGTGAAGACCGGGCTGCCGACGCGCAGATGCGTCGCCATCGCGCCGCCGAGAAGTCCGGTCAGCAGGATCGCGCCGAGAACCGAGGTGCGCGGCCATGCGTAGAGCAGCGCGATGGCGAGCGTCAGCACGCCGAGGCCGCGGATCAGCGTGACGCTCGAACCATAGCCGAGCTGCTCCATGATTTCGGGCGCGGCTGCGATCGGGATGAGTTTGAGAACGCTGTCGAACAGCAGAAAGGCGATGACGAGCCCGCTCATCACGCGCCCGGTCCAGAGCGCGGCGTTCGAGGCGGTCGCGTCAGGCGCGTGATCGATCGCAAGCGACATGATGTTCCTCCTGATTATTCCCGATATGCGAAGAGAGGATGTCGCCGCGGCGCAGGGTAAGCGCCGCGGCGCCTTGCTCAGCCCTACTTGGCCTCACAGTTGACCATCCACGGAATGCCGAAGCGATCTGTGCACATGCCGAAACGCTCGGCCCAGAAGGTCTTCTGGATCGGCATGGAGGTCTCTCCGCCTTCAGCGAGCGCGGCGAAAACGCGATCCGCCTCGTTGGGATCTGGGATCTGCAGCGAAACCATGATGCCCTGTGGTTTCTTGAACATGTGCAGCGGCGCGTCCGACGCCATCAGCAAGGTGTCGCCGATCGTCATGCGCGTATGCATGATTCTCTCGCGCGACTCCGGCGAAACCGGCTGCTCCGGCGGCGCGTCCTTGTAACGCATCATCATCTCGATTTTGCCGCCAAATGTCTTCTCGTAGAATTTGAAAGCTTCCTCGCAGTTTCCGTCGAAAGCGAGATAGGCGTTGACCTGCATGACATTCTCCCAGGGCTCATCGTGAATTGGACGCGACGAAACAGGCGACGCGAAGCCGCCTTCCGTCGAACGGCGATCAGTTTTGATTTTCAGGAAGGCGAAAGCGAGATCATGTCTCGTCGCCCTTTTTCTCCTGCGCCTTCAGTTCGGTGAGATAATCCTCGAGCCGATCGAAGCTCTGCTCCCAGAAGCGGCGATAACGTTCGAGCCAGCTATCGACCTCGCGCAGCGGACCGGCCTCCAGCTTGCACGGGCGCCATTGCGCCTCGCGTCCGCGGGCGATCAGGCCGGCGCGCTCCAGCACCTTGAGATGCTTGGAAACGGCCGGCAGGCTCATATCGAAGGGCGCGGCGAGCTCCGTCACCGAGGTCTCGCCGAGCGACAACCGCGCCAGAATCGCGCGACGCGTCGGGTCGGCGAGGGCGGACAGCGTCATGCTCAGGCGGTCAGTCGACATTGAGGGAACCAGCGAGTTAATTAACTTGTAGGTTTAATATCGCTGACCGGAAGGCGCGTCAAGGGCGTGGCGCCCGCCGGGCCCATTAGCACGCGTAGACGCCCCTCGATCCGAAAGCGCGCCGGCGATAAAGGCGGGAGCGATGTCGCCGCCCAATCCGCCTGATGCGAAGCTTGCCGCCGGCATCGCCGAGAGCGTGATCGGGCGCGCGCCAATCGCCGTCCGGCGCTTCATGACAGGCGCGCGGCATTACGTGTTCGAGGTCGAATTCGCCGATCACGCGCCCGTTGTTGCGCGGCTTGGCGTCCCCTCAGCGCGCGCCGAGATGGAGGGCGCGCTCTATCTCTCCGGCCTGCTGCGGCCGCTTGGCGTCCCGCTGCCGCGGATATTGGCGGAGGATGTCAGAGCTGAATATCCGTGGCTGCTGCTGGAGCGGCTGCCGGGAACAGATCTTGGCGCCGTCATTTCGGGCCTGTCGCAGGCGCAATGCGAAGCGATCGCGGGCAGGGTCGCGCAGACCCAGGCGATTGCTGCGAAGACTGCTTCGACAGGGCGCTTCGGCTACGCGGTCAGACCGGAGCAGGCGCCGCATGCGACATGGTTTGATGCGCTCGCCGCGCATCTCGCGCGCTCGCGACGGCGCATCGTATCCGCCGGTCTTTTCGACGTCGCGCTTATTGATGTCGCGCAGGCCGAGATGTCGGCTCTCCGCAGCGATATCGATCATGTCGCGCCGACGCCTTTTCTGCACGACACGACGACCAAGAACGTGATCGTCACGCCTGAAGGCGAATTCTCCGGCGTCGTCGATGTCGATGATCTCTGCTTCGGCGATCCGCGCTATCCCGCGGCTCTCACATGGGCTGTATTGAAGGCATATGGCGGGCCGCTCGATTATGTCAGCGCTTGGCTGCAGCGCGCTGAGCTGCCAGACGATCGTCTCTTCAGGCTCTATGTCAGTCTCTTCCTGCTCGATCTGATGGGCGAGCACGGCCACGTCTTCAACGGGAATATCCGACCTTCGACGCCGGAGGCGCGGGCGGCTTTGCGTCAGGCTTTTGAAGAGAGCATCGGCTGATCTCAAAACAGGCGTCGCCGATCGCTCATATGCGGAATCAGTATGTCTGGTTGCATTTTTAGCAAACAATTGAAGCAACAGCCCTGAGCATGTGGATTTTTCCGCGGTTGACGAATCGTGAGGTCTTGCTTTGTCCGCGCTTCAAAGGACAGTAGCGTCAACTGGTGAGAGAGCTTGTGATGTCAAGTTTTGCTGCGGTCGTTATAGAAAAAGCCGACAAGGGTTCTTCAGCTTCCTTGAAGACGTTCGATGAAGCCGATCTCATGGATGGCGACGTCACCGTGCGCGTCAGCCATTCCACGGTGAACTACAAGGATGGGCTTGCGTTGACAGGCCGCTCGCCTGTGGTGCGCCGCTTTCCCATGATTCCCGGCATTGATTTCGCGGGCGTTGTCGAAAGCTCCTCGCATCCTGACTGGAAGCCCGGCGACGCCGTCGTGCTCAATGGCTGGGGCGTCGGCGAAACCCATCTCGGCGCCTATGCCGAAAAAGCGCGCGTGAAGGGCGACTGGCTCGTGCCGCTGCCGAAGGAATTGTCGCCGGCGCAAGCGATGGCGATCGGCACGGCCGGCTACACCGCGATGCTCTGCACGCTGGCGCTCGAACGTCATGGCGTGAAGCCCGCGGATGGTCCCGTGCTTGTCACTGGCGCCGCAGGCGGAGTCGGTTCAACCGCTATCGCCATACTCGCAAAGCTCGGCTGGCATGTGATCGCATCGACAGGACGCGCGCAGGAAGCGGATTATCTGAAAGCTCTCGGCGCGTCTGAGATTATCGATCGCGCGGAATTGTCCGGGCCTGCGCGTCCTCTCGGCAAGGAGCGCTGGGCCGCCTGCGTTGATTCTGTCGGCTCGCACACGCTGGCGAATGCGCTGGCGATGACGAAATCGGAAGGCGCCGTCGCCGCCTGCGGTCTCGCGCAGGGCATGGATCTTCCATCGTCGGTCGCGCCCTTCATCCTGCGCGGCGTCGCGCTGCTTGGGGTGAATTCGGTGACGGCGCCGAAGGAGCGTCGTCTCGAAGCCTGGCGTCGTCTCGTCAGCGATCTCGATCTCAAGAAACTCGCAACGATGACGAAAACGATCGCGCTGAAGGATGTGATCGCGGCGGGCGCCGATATTCTCGACGGTAAAATCCGCGGACGGCTGGTGGTCGAAATCAACTGAGCCGCGCCGATGTCGCAGGGCGGGACCACAGCGGCGCTCTGGAGCCTCGCCGCGGGCAATCTCGCCGTCGGCACCGGGTCGCTCGTTCTCGCCGGCATGCTGCCTGGCATGGCGCTCGATCTCGAGCGCACGGAGGCTGCGACAGGCCAGGCGCTTACCGCCTATGCGATCGCGGTGGCGTTCGGAGGGCCGCTGCTTGCTGGCCCGACCAGCCGTCTCGATCGCCGCTTCCTGCTGTTTGCGGCGCTGCTGCTGCTCGCGGTCGCCAACGCGGTTGCGGCCTTCGCGCCCGATCTCGAATGGCTCATCGGCGCGCGCGTTCTCGCCGGCCTCTGCGCGTCGGTGACGACGCCGGTCGCGGCGGCGACCGCGGCGATGATCGTACCGGCTGACAAGCGCGGTCAGGCGATGGGCTTCGTCTTCGCCGGCTTCACCGCAGCGGCGGTGATCGGCATTCCGCTGGGCGCGCTGGCGGCGGGATCATTCGGCTGGCGCGCGACGCTGGAAGGCGTGAGCGCGCTGGCGCTCATAGCGGCGATCGCCGTGCTCGCATGGGCGCCGCGCGGCTTGCGCGGCGCGCCGATCGATGGCGTGGCCTGGAAGGAGCTCATGCGCTCGCCGCGCCTCTTCGCGATCATTCTGGTGACGGCGCTGCAGGCGCTCGGCCAGTTCATGCTCTTCACCTATATCGCGCCGGCGCTCGCCGATCAGATCGGCGCCGATGCGCGCATGGTGAGCCTGATGTTCTTCGTCTGCGGCGCAGCCGGCCTTGTCGGCACGCTCGCCGCCAGCCGTTTCATCGACAGGTTCGGACCGCCTGTGATGGTGCAGCTCATGATCTTCCTCGCCCAGGCGGCGTTCCTGCTCTGGCCTGCGGGGCAGAATTCCTTCGCCGTCACTGCGGCGCTGATCGGGCTGTGGGGCGTCGCCTCCTTCACCATCAACGGGGCGACGCAGGCCTGGCTGATGTTCGAGGCGCCGCATCTCGCCAAGGCGACGCTGCCGCTCAACACCTCGGCGATCTATGTCGGGCAGGCCTTTGGCGCGGCGCTCGGCGGCCTCGCGCTGGCGAAGCTCGGCTCGTACTGGCTGGCGCCGATCGGCGGCGTCATCCTCGCCGTCGCCCTGTCGCTTTCGATCCTTGTTGCAGCGCACGCGCCGCGCCGCGCCGAACGCAGGCGGGAGCGCGCGTAAATCTTAAGGCTCCGTTCATTTCGGCCGCGCCAAATAAGGAATCGGAAACCGGGCGGCGAATGCCTTGATTTTTCCATTTCCGCGCCGAAGCCCGGCCCGAAAGCAAGGGAACAACGTTCACCTATCCAATCGGGGCTGACAGAAGGGGACCATGAGCAAGGAAGCGAAAACTGCGCCGCAGCAGAGCGCCGAAATCCCGAAGGGATCGTTTGGAGCGATCCGGATTCGCGCGGTCGCCGCTGCGACGGCGGTGAAGCGGAAGCCGAAGGAGGCCGCGCCGAAGCGCGACCTGCCGCCGCTGCTGCGCAAAGACCAGTTCTACGACTGACGATTTGTCAGCGTGACGCGTCTCGTCTCCCGCCGCGGCCTGATCGGCGCCGCGACAGGTCTGGCCGCGAGCGGCGCGGGCACGGGCGCGTATGCCGTCGTTGTCGAGCCGCGCATGCGGCTCGAGGTCGCGCGCTACG